>CAZEBC010000011.1:0-45936 GCA_964510165.1 uncultured bacterium | reverse complement strand
TGAAAACTTAAAGCCAGATCAGAGAAAAGTACTGGAACTCCGGTTTGGTCTCGAAGACGGCAAAGAAAGGACCCTAAAGGAGGTTGGAGAAATCATGGGCTTGACAAGAGAGCGGATAAGACAGATTGAAAAGAGATCGCTTGAAAAGCTGAGGAGGTTGAGCCACCTTCAAGAATGCCATCTTGGAATATTATCGGATTACGTTTCGTGATCCGGTCTAGAGACAATTAATGCCCGCGCACGACATCATTGACAATCGAAACGAAAAGCTGGTTGACCACATCAACCGTATCCTATCGTCAACCGAGGCCGCACGGTTTGCCGTCGGCTACTTCTTCCTCTCGGGGTTTGCCAGCATCGCAGAAAAGCTGGTAGGCGTCAAAGAGCTTCGCCTGCTCATCGGCAACACCACCAACCGCGAGACGCTCGAGCAGTTGGCGGAGGGCTATCGCCGCCTCGAACTCGTGGCCGATGAGGTCGAGGCCCAGATATTCCCGAAGCGAGCCGAAGCCAAACGGATGGCTGCCGAAACAGCGGACAACATCAAATCGGCAATCGAGGTCATGGAGCAGACCGATGAGGCGGAATCTCTCATTGCTCTCCTGGTCCGGATGATCGAGGAAAAGCGCCTCAAGGTAAAAGTCTACACCAAAGGCCGCCTGCACGCGAAGGCATACATATTCGACTACGGCCCGGTCTTTGACGGAATGGGCAACCCCTTGGAGCGGCAGGAGAAAGGCATCGCGATAGTCGGGTCGTCCAATCTTACGCTCGCCGGCGTCACCCACAACACCGAACTCAATGTTATGGTTCAGGGCAACGACAACCATGCCGAGCTTGTCCGCTGGTTTGAGGAACTCTGGAACGAGGCGCGCGATTTCGACGAAACCCTGATGCACGAACTCCGGCATTCATGGGCGCTCGCCCCCGTGCGGCCCTATGATATCTACATGAAGACGCTCTATACGCTGGTAAAGGACCGGCTCGAGTCCACTGAGGCGGAGGATTTCGTCTGGCACGATAAAATCATGTATGACCTGGCCGACTTTCAGAGATTCGCCGTGAAGCAGGCGATTTGGATGATTCACAAACACAATGGCGTGTTTGTTTCCGATGTCGTCGGGCTGGGCAAGTCATTCATCGGCGCCGCCATCGTGAAGCACTTCGAAACAACCCATCACGCGCGGCCGCTTATCGTGTGTCCGGCCCCGCTCGTGGAAATGTGGGAACGATATAACGAAGAGTACGACCTGAACGCGCGTGTGCTTTCGATGGGATTGCTCAGAGAAAGCAGCGACGGCGAGCCGAACTTCCTGCTCAAGGATGTGAAATACCGCGACCGCGATTTCGTCCTCATCGATGAAAGCCACAACTTCAGATACTCCGACAGCCAGCGCTACAAGGTGATGAAAGCGTTCCTCGATACGGGAAGGCAGTGCTGCTTTCTGACGGCCACCCCCCGCAACAAGAGCGCGTGGGACATCTACAACCAGATCAAGCTGTTTCATCCCGACGACAAGACCGACCTGCCCGTGGACCCGCCCGACCTCAAAGAATATTTCAAGCTTATCGAGAAAGGAGAGAAGAAGCTGCCCGACCTGCTCTCCAACCTGCTTATCCGGCGGACACGCAATCATATCCTGCGGTGGTATGGTTACGACTCGGTCACGCACCAAAAAATCGATCCGTCGCAATTCCGTGATTATCTGGACGGCCGCAGGCGAGCCTATGTGAAAGTCGGAGACCGTCATCAATTCTTCCCGAAACGCGAGTTGGAAACCATCGAATACAGCATCGAGGATACCTATCAGGGCTTGTATGACCAACTGCGCGGCTACTTAGGAAAATCTCGGAAATCTCAACCTTCCAAACCGCCCCCCGATGAGCTCACGTACGCCCGCTACGGTCTCTGGCACTATGTCGTCAAGGAAAAACAACAAAAGGAACCGTACGCGAGCCTGCACCGTGCCGGGGCAAACCTGCGCGGCCTCATGCGGGTCATGCTGTTCAAACGGTTCGAATCGAGTGTTGAAGCATTCAGGCAAACAGTAAGAAGACTTCTGAATGTGCATGAGCGGTTCCTTGCCGCGCTGGAGGAAGGTATCGTGCCCGCCGGCGATGAGGCGCAGGACATTCTGTACGAGCCCAATCTGGCCGAAGAACAAGACCTGGTGGACGCTCTCCGGCGGGTATCCGGGAAATATGACGCCGCCGATTTTGACCTCGAACGCCTGAAGGAGCATATCGGGCATGATATCGAGCTGCTCGGGAAAACACTGCGACTGGTCGAACCGATAACTCCGGATAAGGACGCAAAGCTCCAAACGCTTATCAGGCGGCTGGCGCGGGAACCAATCAAATCCGGGAAACGACTTATCTTCACGCAATACGCCGACACCGCTCGATATCTGCACAATAATCTGAATCCGGACGGAATGCGAGACGACATTGACGTGATTTTCAGCGGAGATAAGAGCAAGCTTCGCCTTGTCGGCCGGTTTGCGCCGAAGGCGAATCCCGAATTTCAGTTTGGCCCCGGCGACACCGAATTGTTCACTGTTGTGGCTACCGACGTGCTCGCCGAAGGCCTGAACCTTCAAGATTGCGACAAGATTATCAATTACGACCTCCATTGGAATCCGGTCCGGCTGATTCAGCGCTTCGGGCGAATTGACCGCATAGGCAGCGACCACGACGTGATTTTCGGATTTAATTTCCTGCCGGAAAGAGCGCTTGAGAAAAACCTTGGGTTGCGGCAGAAACTCCAGCGGCGCATCAAGGAAATCCACGAAACGATAGGCGAGGATTCCGCCATACTTGACAAGTCGGAACAGCTTAACGAAGAAGCGATGTACGCCATCTACGAAATAAAGGGTGGACAACTGAGCCTCTTTGAGGACGAGGAAGAGGAAACCCTTGGCCTCAACGAAGCCGAGGAAATCCTGAGAAAGCTGCGAGCCGAAGACCCCGCCGAATACGACCGCATAGCTGATTTGCGCGACGGCATACGAACCGCGATGTCATGCAAGAAAAAGGGACTGTATGTGTTGTGTCAGGCGGGTTCCTTCCAACAACTGTTCCTTCTGGACGAGAACGGCGAAATTGTGTCACGAGATATTCCCCAGATTCTCGGAACCATCAAATGTACCCCCGACCTGAAAGGCCTCCCCCTCCCGGAGGGTTACAACGCAGCGGTCATGCGTGTTAAGAGACTCTTTGCCGAGGAAGTCAAACATCGCAAGTCAGAGCGTGAACACACCGTCTCGCTTTCGCATGGACAGAGGTACGTCATTCGCGAGCTTCGCGCGATCTTCAGCGAAACCGGCGACGAAGACATCAAGGGCCAGATAAACATCTTGGAACGAGCATTCCGTGGATCGGTCAGCGGTGCGGTTAAGAAAGAACTAAACCTATTACGGCGAAACAAGATAATCGGCGATGACTTATTGAACCACCTGGTGAGAATCTACCGTCAGCACAACATGAAAGATTGGCCGGATCGCCGCGTCTTCCAGGAAGAGGACCGAATCCCGCGGGTTATCTGTAGCGAAGGGTTGGTGTAACGAAGAAGGTAAGCGCCAGGCCTCCAAATTTTGCCGCACGACATTCTCCCCCGTTTCTCGTTTGAAGGCATACCCCGCAAACCACCGATTACACGAATACCGAAACAGCCATGGCGAATCATTTCCCCTGGAAGTTTGGGTCGCGTTTTTCGATGAATGCAGTGATTGCCTCGAACGTGTCGCCGGTGGTTCTGACGAGGGCCTGCGCGAGCGCTTCATATTCGAGGAGGGCGTCCATGCCGCTTTCGAGGCCCCTGTGGAGGCCGAGTTTTGCAAGCCCGATGGCGACGGTCGGCCCTGCCGCCATCTTTTCCGCAAACTTCATGGCTTCGGGAACGAGTTGATAGGCGGGAACGACGCGGTTGGCAATTCCGAGTTCGAGCGCCTGGTCACCGAAAATCTTGTCGCCCGTGAAGATGAGTTCCTTGGCTTTCGCGAGTCCCACGTAGCGAGGGAGCAGGAACAATCCGCCGAAATCGGGGACGAGGCCGCGATTGACGAAGATTTGAGAAAGATAGGCCTCGGGCGACATGTATATTATGTCTGACGCCAGCGCGATGTTGCAGCCGGCTCCCGTGGCGGGACCATTGACGGCGGCAATGACGGGCTTCTCGAGGCGCATCATCCTGAGGATGAGTTCGTTCATTCTGCGCAGATAGCTCTTGAACAGTGCAGGCTCGGCCACCTCCGGTTCCGAGAAAAAGGATTTCAGGTCGGCGCCCGAGCAGAATCCGCGGCCCGCGCCGGTGATGAGAACGGCCCTCATGGCGGGGTTGGCCCCCACTTCGTCGAATACACCGTTGAGGTCGGCCATCATGGCTTTGTCCATTGCGTTGAGGACATTGGGTCGGTTGAGTGTGATTATTGCGACGGCGTTCGAAACGTCGAGAGTCAGTGTGGTGTAGTCCATTGTTCCTCCGTTCCCGGATGTGAAGAGGGCCGGGGCTTCAGAAAACAAAGAGGGGCGCCGCCAGGGCGCCCCACCGTTCTGTTTTCGGGTATCGTTCACACCTCAGGCAGACACTTGAGGGCTTCTTCGATCTCGTGCTGTGGATATTCGTAATCCTCGAGCTTGCCGGAGAGATAGGCGTCATACGCGCCCATGTCGAAATAGCCGTGGCCACTGAAATTGAGCAGGATGTTTTTGGCCTCGCCCGTCTTCTTGCACTCTTCCGCGATCTGGATGGCGCTACGGAGCGCGTGGGAGGTTTCGGGCGCGGGCACGACACCTTCGGCCTGCGCAAACTTGATGGCGCTCTGAAACACCTCGCTCTGGTGATACGCGACGGCGTCCATGAAACCCTCCTTGCACAGCAAGCTGATGATGCCGGCCATGCCGTGATAGCGGAGGCCGCCCGCATGAATCGCCGGAGGAACAAACACGTGCCCGAGGGTGTGTTGTTTGAGAAGCGGGGTCGTCTTGCCGGTGTCTCCGAAATCGTAAGCGTACTTGCCCTTTGTGACGGTCGGGCACGCAAGCGGCTCGACCGCGACGAATTTCGTCTTCTTGCCTTCCTTCAGCTTATCGCGCATGAACGGCAGCGCGAGGCCGGCGTAGTTGCTGCCGCCGCCGATGCATCCGATGACGTAGTCGGGGTACACGCCCGCCAACGCCATCTGCTTCTTGGCTTCCTGTCCGATGATGGTCTGGTGAAGCAACACATGGTTGAGCACGCTTCCGAGCGAGTACTTGGTGTTCTTTGAGGTGACGCAATCCTCAATCGCCTCGCTGATGGCGATGCCGAGCGAGCCGCTGCAATCGGGGTCGTCCTTGAGGACCTGCTGTCCGAACTTGGTGAGTTTGCTCGGGCTGGGGATGACCTCTGCGCCGAACACCTGCATGAGCGAGCGGCGATAGGGTTTCTGCTGATAGCTGACCTTCACCATGTAGACGCGGCAGACCATGTCGAAGAACTTGCAGGCGATCGAGAGGGCGCTCCCCCACTGGCCTGCTCCCGTCTCGGTGGTGATCCGTTTCGTGCCCTCTTTCTTGTTGTAGAAGGCCTGGGCGACGGCGGTGTTGAGCTTGTGGCTGCCGGATGGGCTCACGCTTTCGTCCTTGTAGAATATCTTTGCGGGAGTCCCGAGCAATTGCTCGAGTCGGCGCGCGCGCCTGAGCGGCGTAGGTCGCCACAGTGTGTAGATGTCGAGTATCTCGGATGGGATCGGTATTTCGGGCTTCGTCGCCACTTCCTGTTCGATGAGGCCCATTGGAAAGAGCGCGGCGAGCGCCTCGGGACCGATGGGTTTTTTCGTGGCCGGATTGAGCGGCGGGTCGAGCGGCCGTGGCAGATCGGGCAGGATGTTATACCACGCTTTTGGTATGTCTTTGGTTCCAAGCACAAATCTTGTTTCTTCCATACGCCTGTTCCTCCAGTGCAAAGTTCCGGATGATATTTCGGCAATGATACACGAAACCGGGGAAATTAGCAAGTCAAACTGGACAGGTAAAGCGGAGCAAATCAGACATGTAAGGTCTTATTGGACATGTAGTTGTCGCATTTTTTTCTTGAATTTGGCCGGAGTTTCTGCTAGCATATTGCGAAATTCGGTCGAGCGTTTGCAGTGCCGCCCGATGGGAGAGAAACCATAAAGGAGACAGGGAGGTAGTTGCAATGAAGAAGCTGACTGGTCTGATTGTTTTAGTTGCACTCATTTGTTTTTCGGTCCCGGTTTTTGCGTTGAATCAGCCCCTTGCGATCAATTTGGGCGCGACGAACTTCCTGGACGGAGCGTCGCCGGGCCCGGGATGGTATCTCACCGAATATGTACAGATAATTACAGCCGATGACATCAAGGACGACGACGGCCACACGTTGATTGACGATGTGGACCTTGAGGCATACGTCAGCCTGACGCAATTGATCTACCAGTCGAATGTCACGTTCCTCGGCGGTAATCCCGGCCTCGACCTGATAGTTCCGTTCGCCGATATTGACGTGGATGCTCCGCTGACTTCGCAAGACGGGCTGAGCGACGTCTACATCGGCCCGTTCCTGCAATGGGGTCCGCACATGATATTGGACCGGCCCTACTTCTCGCGGCTCGAACTGCAGATAATTGCGCCGACGGGGGTTAACGACAGGGACAATTCGCTCAATGCGGGAAGCGACGTATGGGCCATTAACCCCTATTACACGTTCACGTACTTCATCACTCCAAAGCTGGAGACAAGCTGGCGTTTCCATTACCTGTGGACCAGCGAGAACGACGACGCCGCGCCGGGCATTGATATTCAGGCGGGGCAGGCCATTCATTTCAACTATGCAGTCTCATATGCAGTGAGAGATTTCCTGAGGGTGGGAGTGGCAGGGTATTATCTGAAGCAGTTGGAGGACGATGATTTCGACGGACTCGTTCCGCCCGACGCCGATGACGACACGAAGGAGCAAGTATTCGCGATCGGCCCCGGCCTTGTCTGGCACATCACCAAGGACCTCACCTTCATGGGGGCCGTCAACTTCGAGACCGAGGCCGAGAACCGGCCCGAGGGGATGCGCAGCACGCTGAGACTGATCTGGAAATTCTGGTGATATTCTACCCTCCCCTGCGGAGGTATTCCTACATCAAAAGGGGCAGCGCCGGCATATGGCCCGCTGCTCCTTTTTCGTTCTAGGGCAAGAAAAAGATTTGTCCACGAAGGGCAAGGAAGGCTGCCTAATTTGAAACAGCATGGGCGAATGTGAGAGAATTAAGGGTGAATTTCGTGATCTTCGTGCCCTTCGTGGAAGAATCTTTTCGTGGATAGACTGAAATGAAAATGCAAACCGATTTCCTTGTGCTGGGCAGCGGGATTGCCGGGCTCATTTTCGCGCTGAAGGCCAGCGAGTACGGCTCCGTCGCCGTGGTGACCAAGAAGGGCCGCGCCGAATCGAGCACAAATTACGCGCAGGGCGGCATCGCTGCTGTCATGAGCCCGCTCGACAGCTTCGATGCGCATGTCGCGGATACCCTCACGGCCGGTGACGGCCTGTGCAACCGCGCCGTCGTTGATATGGTGGTCCGGAACGGCCCGCGTCTCATCGAGGAACTGCTCGAACTCGGCGTCCGGTTCACACGCTCGAGCAAGGACGACGGCGAGAAATTCGACCTGGGCCGCGAGGGCGGGCATTCTCATAATCGTGTGGTACACGCGCAGGACCTGACCGGGCGCGAGGTCGAGCGCGCGCTCCTCCAAGCGGCTTCGCGAAAGCCCAACATCAAGATTTTCGAGAACCACGTAGCCATTGATCTGCTGACCCTCGGGAAACTTGAGCAGACCCGCGTCAGGCCCGACTACTGCTTCGGCGCACACGTGTACGACCGTCTCACCGGAGAGGTGCGCATCTTTGACGCGAACGTCACCATGCTTGCGACCGGAGGTCTCGGCAAAGTGTACGTCTATACTTCCAATCCGGACATCGCCACCGGCGACGGCGTGGCGATGGCATATCGCGCGGGCGCGTCAATCGCGAACATGGAATTCATCCAGTTTCATCCGACGTGCCTGTACCATCCCGAGGCCAAGAACTTTCTCATCTCGGAGGCTGTTCGCGGCGAAGGCGGCGAGCTGATCAACGGAGACGGTCGCCCATTCATGCGCCGCTACGACCCGCGCGGCTCACTTGCCACCCGTGACATCGTGGCGCGCGCAATTGACAGCGAGATGAAGAAGACGGGCGCCCAATGCGTGTACCTGGACGTCACCCACAAGCCGGCCAAAGAGATCATCACGCGGTTCCCGAACATTTACGAGAAATGTCTTGAGTTCGGGATTGATATCACGAAAGAGCCGATACCTGTCGTGCCTGCCGCCCATTACTCTTGCGGGGGCGTCAGAACGAACATGGACGGCGAAACAGACATCCGCCTTCTGCTCGCCAGCGGCGAGGTCGCCTGCACGGGGCTGCATGGCGCCAATCGGCTCGCGTCCAACTCATTGCTTGAGGCGCTCGTGTTCGCCGATCGGGCCGCCGCCAGGTCACAAGTCTTGCTTGAGGAGAGCCGCGCCGTCGCAAGGCCGAAGCTTCCGCCGTGGGAATCGGGCCGCGCCACAAATCCCGACGAGATGGTGGTCATCTCGCACAACTGGGATGAGGTCAGGCGCTGCATGTGGGACTATGTGGGGATCGTGCGCACCGATAAGCGCCTGTCGCGCGCGCTTCGTCGGATACAGAACCTGCAAGAGGAAATAAACGAGTACTACTGGGATTTTCTGGTGACCGCCGACCTGCTTGAGCTCAGGAACATCTCAATCGTGGCCGAACTCATCATCCGCTGCGCGCTCGCCCGCAAGGAGAGCCGTGGCCTGCACTATACTCTTGACTACCCCCACCGCGACGACACCCACTGGCTCAAGGATACCGTGATCGAGCGGCAGCCGTAGCCGTATCCGCAAGCTCGTCGCCGAATTGAGCGCTCTCTTTCTCCTCACTTCACGGCGGCCTTCTCCGAGCCGGCGAAAAGCTTGAGGTATTCGCCGTAGCCTTCTTTCTGCAGGTCCGCCTTCGGGATGAAGCGGAGCGCGGCGGAGTTCATGCAGTAGCGCAGTCCTGTAGGCGGCGGGCCGTCGTTAAAGACATGGCCGAGATGCGAATCGGCATGTCGGCTGCGAATTTCGGTGCGGGTTGTGAACAAGCTTCGGTCCTCCCGCTCGACAATGTTTTCGGGCTCAAGCGGTTTGGTGAAACTCGGCCAACCGGTACCGGAATCGTATTTGTCAATGGAACTGAATAACGGCTCGCCCGAGACGATATCAACGTAGATGCCCTCGCGCTTGTTGTCCCAATAGTCATTTTTAAACGGCGGCTCGGTACCCTCGTGCTGGGTCACTTTGAACTGGAGCGGGGTGAGCGTCCTCTTGAGGGTCGCGTCGTCAGGCTTTTCGTACACTCGCGTGTGGCCGAATGAATTCGGCCCTACGGTCTTGGGAGTTTCCTCCTCGCGGCCCCACACCGTTTCGAGGAACTGGTCGCGGCCTGAACCGTGTCGATAGAACTTGTATTTCAGCGAATGCTCCTTGTAGTAATCCTGATGATAGTCCTCGGCGGGATAGAACTTTGTAAACGCGATGATCTCCGTGACGATGGGCTTGTCAAACTTGCCGGAGTCGGCGAGCGTTTGTTTTGATTGCTCCGCCAAGCGCCTCTGTTCATCGTCGTGGTAGAAGATGGCGCTTCGATATTGTTTGCCGCGGTCGACAAACTGGCCGCCGGCATCGATCGGGTCGATATGCCTCCAGAAGTAATCGAGCAGGTCCTCATACATTACCTTCGAGGGGTCATAATGGACCTGGATGGCCTCAAGATGACCGGTTGTACCCGAGGACACCTGTTTATAGGTTGGATTTTCGGTTTCTCCGCCAGTATAGCCGGATATGACTTTTTCGACTCCCGGCAGTTTCTCGAAATCGGCCTCGACGCACCAGAAACAGCCGCCCGCAAACGTGGCTACGCGCGTGGTTTCTTTGTTCGTGGACATGGCATTCACCTCTTTTTTGACAATCCCGGAATCTCGCCAACAGTAACCTACCAACAGCAATGTCGCGGACATAATGGCAATTTGCATGACTTTTCTCAACGAATCCACCCCCTATTAAAGTGTAATCGAAGCGATGGAGACAGGCTAGAGGCTGGGCGGATTCGCGAAACACCCTGCACTTGGATAGGGAGCATTCGGCGGAAATGTTTTTTGAGGAGGATTCAGCGGGCGTTGCTCTCCCGCCTGCTCGGCAGATAATGCATGCCTTTTCCGGACTGGCCGGGAACCAGCTTCTTTTCCCGTCCGATCTCGTTGATGTTCTGCTTGACGTCCCGCGCCAATTCGAGCTTGCAATGGTCGCAGAAGTTGCCGGATGGGATGGGGGTTCCGCATTTCTTGCAATGGACATATTCAGACTGCTGCATCAGGCAGATGCGGTTCTGGCGAATCCAGGCGAGAATCTTGGTCCTCTCGATGCCGGTGGCCTCCGTGAGTGCGCTGATCGTTTTCCCCGGGTTTTCGCGAAGCCATGCGACGGCGATGGCAAACTCATCCTCCTCAAGCTTGAGACACGCCGGGCACACGGATGAGTTGTCCGACGAAAACAGCGTCCCGCATCGTATGCAGTTAACAAGCGGCATGGTTGGTCATTATCCTTGTTGAGCGGCCGGGCCGGGCGCCTGTTCCGGCGCCGGAACCGTTCCGGGCTCGAACTCCTTTTGTGCCGTTCTTCTCCTTAGAGACGTTGTGTAGGCAAAGCGAAACATGACGTGCACACCCACAAACGTCACGACATAGACTACGGTTGCGCCTGCGAATCCGCGTGTGAGGGCCGTCACGAGCGAGACATCTGCGGCCAGTGCAATAACAGTCGTGCCGGCCAACCACAGTATCGCAGCCGCAAGGGCGAGTCCGTCAGCGAAATCGATTTCCGTTCCTCCTCGCTGCCCCATTATACATGGCGTCACAAACACTTGCGCATGTTTCCAGCCTCACCAATCATGGATTCCCGATTTCGCGGGAATGATATATGGGTCGCAGCGCACAAATAATTCACCGATAATTCTTGTCATCTTCCCAGCGACGCGCATCCGATTCGGTGAGAATCCGGCTGCGGTCATCCTGGGTATTGGGCTGCTTGTCGTAGCCGAACGTGGTGATTTCCACAAAGACTTCGCCGTACATGTCGCGCTTCACCGCGTAGCCATACGGCGCGCCATAATGGTCATTCAGGTGTTTGTCCTCGGTGTACGGGCCGTTCCATTGAGGCGTTTTATTTGAGTGGATCAATACGTTGAGCCCGCCTTCCTGCATGGTGGGGAAGCGTCCGAAATCGAGATAGAACAACTTGAGCGCCTTATCAATCTGGAAGAAGTCCTCAGAGGCCTTCTCCCAACCGGCTTGAATAGCATCGAAGATTTTCTGGCGCTCGGCCTCGGGCAGGCCGGGTTCAATCTCGATCTCCTCAACCTGGCCGATGCCGGCCAAAGCGGTCACCGTTTTGAAATATTCCGACTTGGCGGTCCACTCCTCGATTACGCGCGCGATGAGACGCAGCAACTCGGATGGGCTATACTTGCTGGGCGCTTGTCCGCGCTTCACGACGAGCGCCTCCCGTTTTCCGATTATGGTTTCCGGACCGGCAACCTCCTTCGAGCCGACCGCGACTTGTCCGCTTATGACCGACACGCTCGTATCGGCAGTTGCCTTTTCGACCTCCACAAGGAAGACGGTTCCGCGAACGCCCGTCACTGCGGTGGGCGTCTCGATGTTGTAATTGGAATCTTTGGTCTTCAACCTGCCGACCTCCGACCAGAGCTTTCCCTTGGGGAGATTCACCTTGACTTGGGCCGCCTTGGTGTCGGGATTGACCTCAAAGGAATCGAGCTTGAACTCGGTGTTCTCTCCGATGCCGCTGACGGCAGTAGTCTCCAGCGTGACAACCGCCTCGGAGCCGGCCTCGGTGCGAATCTCGTCGCCGGGATTGACCGCCATATTCTTGCGAGCGGTCGCAAATCTTGTCATCCCCGCTTTCTTGATCTCGACTTTCCCTTTCATATCCTCTATTCTGCCCTTGCCGGGAACCGTTCCGTGCGGGTCAACCTTCTCACGGTCCACGTTGAAGATGATGCGGCCGCCGCCGGGAAGGTCGGTTCCGATCTTGACATCGTCTTTGCCTTCCTCGAGTATCTGGCCGGGGATTCTCTTTCCGGTGGGAGTTTCGACCGCAGCCGAGTAGACGGAGCCGGCTATGAGCGCAAAGAGGCCCAAAGCCAGACAACAGAGTGCGACAACCTTGGTGTGGGTGGTGGTTCTCATGCTCCGTCTCTCGAACTGAGTCGAAAAACCCTTCACGCGAAAAATCACGCGATGAGGGCTAGTAACAAATCCATGACATTCGTGCCGGTCGGCCCGGTGATAAGCAGTTCGTCGGTCTGTTTGAACAAGTTATATGTATCATTTCGACGAAGATGTTGTAGCGGTTCGAGACCCATCTGCCGGGCACGCGCCACGGTTTTCTGGTCAATTATAGCACCGGCTGCGTCCGTTGGTCCGTCAGTACCGTCGGTACCGACGCTGCCAATCACAATGTTTTTGGATATCCCCTTTGCCTCTGCCAATCGGAGCGCCGCCGAAATCGCAATTTCCTGGTTGCGTCCCCCCTTGCCGTTTCCACGGACAGTCACGGTGGTCTCGCCGCCTGCAAGGATGCAGGCTGGCGGCGCGACCGGGTTTGAAGACACTCCAGCTTCAAGGGCTATAGTTGCAAGTACAGTGCCAACTTCCCTGGCCTCGCCCGTCACGACCGTGGTAAGGATGAGAGTGCGGAATCCGAAGGTTGAGGCCTGCGCCGAGGCGGCGTGCACGGCTGTCCGATTGTTTCCGATTATGATGTTGGTGACCCTATCGAAAATCTTGCTTTCGGGTTTCGGGGTATCCTCGATTTCCCTGTTCAGGCCTGCCTCGATGACGTCGCGGACGGATTTCGGCGCGAGCTGCCAAATTTCGTACTTATCCAAAACCGCTCTTGCCTGCTCGAACGTGGACGAATCGCCAACGGTCGGTCCGGAAGCGATGACGTCGAGGGGGTCTCCGACGACGTCGGAAAGTATGAGCGAGACCAGTCTGGCGGGAGAGGCTGCACGAGCAAGTTGGCCGCCCTTGATCCTCGACATATGTTTCCGCACCGTATTTATCTCTTCGACTGTCGCGCCGCATTCAAGGAGCAGTCTTGTGACGCGCTGCTTATCTTCAAGCGAGACGCCCTTGCTTGGGAGCGGCATGAGGGCTGAGCCGCCGCCAGAGATGAGGCAGAATATGAGCGTGTCGGGCTGGTTGTTCCGTCTTGCCAGAGCGAGGATTCGACCGCTCGCTTTGACGCCGCGCTCGTCGGGAATGGGATGGCCTGTCTCCAGCACCTCGATTCGCCTTAGCGGAAGGCCGTGACCATCCTTGACGATTACAATCCCGCGCTCGATCCGGTTACCGAGGATATCCTCGAGAGCCATCGCCATCGAAGCGCTGGCCTTGCCCGTTCCTAACACGATGATGCGGGAGAACTCGTCGAGATTGAGCGTGTGTTCGCCGATGTCAAGCCGGCTGCCGTGCAGTTTGAGAGTGCTCCGAATGAGGCTTTCGGGGTTCACCGCACGGATTGCTGCCCATGCGATTGACTTTGCCGCCTCTCGCATTTCCTTCAAATCCATTTCCGCTTTCCTTCGATCTTCACCGGCGGAGACAGTTTCGCGTACGTCCCATCAGGGCGCATGTATGCCGGGGCAACTCGTCCGGAGCGGACTTCTTCGATCAAATGTTCGACCGAAACGATATCTCGTTCGAACCACGTGGCGCATCTTCCGACTTGCCTGACGGAATGGCAATCGCTGCCGCCCACGCCCGGAATGCCGAGTTTTTTCCATGCATCAGCGCCCATTGCGTTTTCGCGCTCATTGTTTTCGCCGTTCAGGACCTCGATGGCGGTGATGTAGTCCATGAGGAATACGTTGTTGAACGCCGACGCGCCCCCGAGGGACCTAAATGGGTGCGAAGGAATCAGTATGCCGCCGCAGGCTTCCACCTTTGGCTTTACGGAATCAATCGGGGAATAATATCCTTTCGGGCTTTTCCAACTGTCGTCCGTGACGCCGAACGCCAGGATGTGCCCCTTGTCGGTGTTGATCTCGACACCTCTGAAGACGGGGAATCCCTCACGCCTTGCGATTTCCTCGATAGGCTCAGAAGCGCAGAACGAATCATGCTCGGTGACGCAGACGGCGTCAAGCCCGCGCCTGCGCGCCGCTTCCAACAATTCCTCCGGATCGAGACTGCTATCGCCGGAATGTATCGTATGGCAGTGAATATCTATAAGCATATGGCTTCATCACAGGCCAGACTCCTACTCACTCCACAGCGCTCCCAGGTAGTCCGGCCGTAATGCGGATTCGCCGGAGAGCCGTTTCACAAGCCAGGCCTGTATGGGCGGGTAAATGGTGAGTGTTTCGAGGGAACCGATTTCGACAAACCTGGAGCCGCGCACCCTCGGGTCATTCGATCCGCCGGGCGAGCCGCTGCCCGTATGCGCTTCGTAAATGAAATGAACGACGTGTCGCGAGCGGTCGGGCCAAATGCTCTCGCAAATACCGATTATCCGTCCCGGCTCGATGGCTACGGAAGTCTCCTCGAATACCTCGCGCGCGAGCGCTTCCTCAGCAGTCTCGCCGGCGCGTATGCCGCCGCCGGGCAACAGCCAGTAACTCTTCTGTTCCTTTTCGTGGTTCACGAGAAGAATCGTGTTTCCGCGCCTGACGGCTGCGCTCACTCGAATGCGAGGGGAGTTCATCGTTGCTCCCTCACGAACTCACGCAGTTTGGATGCCAGCGGTTTTTCGAGTTCGGCGACCATGATGATTGCGCCGTCTTCATACCGGGTTTCGATGACGTGACCTCTTTCGCTGACCAATGCGGCCACGTCGCCGCGATCCTGAGGAATGCTGAACTCGACGACTTCGCGCCGGGAGGAAAGCACTTCTGCCAGCCGCCGCAACAAGGCATCTATATTCTCGCCGGTTTCGGCGGATATGGCGACACTGCCCGGGTTTCTGGCCACCAGTTTTTCCGCAATGGCCGGGTCGGGAAGCAGGTCAATCTTGTTGAACACAGTTATCATAGGCTTCTCTGCGGCGTCCAACTCGAGCAGTACCTGCTTTGCGACCGTCATATGGTCTTCGTAGAATTCATGACTGGAGTCAACTACAAGAAGGATGATGTCGGCGTGCGTGGCCTCCTCCAGTGTCGCACGGAATGCCGCGACGAGCGAATGCGGCAGCTTGCGTATGAATCCGACGGTGTCGGTGAATATGATAGTTTGCCCGTTTTGCAGGACCACTTTTCGGGAGCGGGGGTCAAGCGTCGCAAAAAGCTTGTCCTCCACGAACGCATGGGCATCGGCGACCGCGTTCAGGAGAGATGATTTCCCGGCGTTGGTGTAGCCGACAATGGCGGCGGTCGGGATGTCGCGGATGAGCCTTCGTTTTCGCTGGACGTCGCGGTGTTGACGGATGGAGTCGAGTTCGCGTTTGAGCTTGGCGATTCGGTCCTTGATGCGGCGCCGGTCCACCTCAAGCTTGGTCTCGCCGGGGCCACGGCGGGCCGCTCCGATGCCGCCGCCGAGCCTCGACATGAGGACACCCTTGCCGGTGAGCCTGGGCAGCAGATACTGCAATTGGGCAAGTTCGACCTGTATCTTGCCCTCCTTGGTCTCGGCGCGCCTTGCGAAGATGTCGAGGATAAGCTGAGTGCGGTCGACGACCTTGCAGTTGAGCAAGTCCTCGAGGTTTCTTTGCTGGGCCGGACTGAGTTCACAGTCGAATATGACAAGGTCGGCCTCGATCTCGTCAACCGCGGCGGCGACCATCTCGACCTTTCCACGGCCTATAAATGTGGCGCTGTCGGGGACCGGACGGCTCTGAACGACGGCCTTGAGGACGCGCCCGCCCGCAGTGCGAGTGAGTTCCTTCAGTTCGTCGAGCGACTCCTGCACTTCCCACGCGGGTTCATCGGCGATCCTTACGCCGACGAGGACCGCTTTTTCCTCGGTATTTGGCTTATTCGTCACGTTCAGCCCGATCCACTCCTTTGTTGGCCTTCTCAGAGAATTATACGAACAAATGGGCCGCGCGGTCAATAAAGGGGGCAGGGTTCGGGGGGGGTTCGGTCTTTATTCGGGGACACCATGCAGCATGGTGTGCCCGAATAGAGGGCTGCCTGCATGGCCCAAGATCTGATACAATGGATACAGCTCAAACACGGAACACGTTATGTGAAGCAGGAGGCGCCATGATCTTCGAACCGATTACGATCAAGAACCTGACAATTCGCAATCGTACCGTTCGTTCCGCGACATATGAGGGAATGGGCACAAATACCGGCCGCCCCAGCCCGCGGCTGGCTCAGCTTTACAATACGCTCGCAGAGGGCGAGATTGGGCTGTTGGTGACGAGCGCGACCCTGATAGAGCGATTCAAGATTCCGCTTCCCGAGGGCGAAGATCTCGCCTATCCGACGTTCATCGACAGCGACGAGATGATAGGGCCGTGGAAGCAGGTCACGGCCGACGTGAAGGCCCGGGGCGCAGCGATAGCGATGCAGGTGGTTCATCCGGGCAGGCAGGAGAATCCGATTTTGCGGGGCGGCGAGCCCCCGATTGCGCCGTCGGCTGTCGAGGAGCGCGCGTTCGGCACGATGCCGCGTGAGATGACCGTGGCGGAGATAGAGGAGATGGTTGAGAAGTTTGCGCAGGTGTGCAGGCGGGTGAAGCAGGCGGGGTTTGACGCGGTCCAGCTTCACGGCGGTCACGGCTATCTATTGAGCAACTTCATCTCGCCCTACACCAATCGCCGCACCGATGAATACGGCGGCACGACGCGCAAGCGGGCCAGGATAATAGTGGACATCGTTCGCAGGGCGCGACAGCTCGTCGGCGACTTTCCGATCATGATAAAGATGAATTGCAGCGATTTTGTGCCAGAGGGACTGACCGGAGACGAAGCCGCTCGCGTTGCGGCGGTGATAGCCAAGGGCGGGATTGACTGCATCGAGATAACCGGCGGCATCTACGAGACACGCGAGCAGATGAGCCGCAAGGGCATCAACAAAGAGCAGAAGGAGGCATATTTCCGTCAATATGCCGAAGCGCTTCGCGCAGCGATTGATATTCCACTGATGCTTGTCGGCGGTATGCGCAGCCCGAAGGTGGCTGAGCGTGTTCTCCAGGAAGGCATCGCCGACATGGTGGCATTCTCGAGGCCACTCATCCGCGAGCCTCAACTCATAAAGCGCTGGAAGGCCGGCGACACAAGAAAGGCCACCTGCATTTCATGCAATCAATGTTCCGATAACGTCTTCAGCAAGCCGATGCGGTGTTACGTGGAAGAGACTTTGCGGGATCAAAACAAGTCGAGTTGATCGCGCTTGGCGGCGGGCGCCGGCACAGCGGGTTTTTCCTTCTTGCCGGGACGTTGGGGCGCCGCGCTGAGTGAACGAATGAAGTGCCGCTTCATCTCGGCGATGGCTGCGGCAATCGTGGTTGGAGGATGCAGGCGCGCCTGGAGAACGATGCCCTCAAGACATCCGATGAGTCCGACCGCGGCCGACTGCGCATCGATGTCTTTACGAATCTCGCCGTCCTCCTGTCCCGCCCGGATCGTGCTGGCAAGCGTCTCGACGTATCCGGCGTAAGCGGCCTTTATCGCCCCTTCGAACTCCCGCATTTCAGGCTGTGCGCCCGCCGAGACGAGAAACAGATGCATCGAGCAGGGGTTCTCAGCCGAGGTCACCATTTCGGAAGTCGCATCAAAGAGCTGCTCCAGCTTCTCGATGACTCCCTGGCATGACTCCACCCGGCTCATGATGCTCTTCTGCCATTCCTCACGGATGCAGTCGAGGACGTTGAGGAAAAGGTCCTCCTTGCCCTTGAAATACCAATAGAGCGCCCCCTTGGTCATGCCCGTCGCCTCCGCGATCTGGGCGACCGAGGTGCCGTGGTAGCCGCGTCGAGCGAACAGCTTGAGAGAGGCTTCGACTATGGTCTTCCGTGTGCCGGGTGAGGTCTTTTCATTCTTGTCGGGGACGTTCGCGGTCATCAAGGTAGCAAGATAGCAGACTGACAAGTGTCTGTCAAGTGGAAGAGAGAAAGATGCGGCTATTGCGGGAGAAATGAGGCGCTGAGTCGCTTGAGAGGCAGGCGCAGGGAGGAGGCGCCCGCCTCAGGTGAGCTTCCTTGCTCTTGCTTTCTTGATTTTCATGGCGCGCTTGAGCTGGCGGACTATCAGCTTTTCGATATTGCTCTTCTCGGTGTCCGACATGGACTTCATCTTTATCCTTGCGGCCGACATGCTGCCGTGCCCCCCGGCGGGACCGAGCTTTCCGACGACGCGCTGCACCAGCTTGCCGGCATTCACGTCGGAATCTCTCGTGCGGACCGAAATATAAACGTGGTCCCCAAAATAGCCACCCACAAGCGCGCACTGCGTGTTCTCAAGCCTGACGAGCATGTCCGCCATCTCGGCCACCATGTCAGGATTGTCGATAGCGCCGAGAAAGCTTGTGACGACGCCGTCGAAGGTAACGGCGTTCTCTATGGCCCGCTCATAGACCTTGAAATATTCCTTCGGGACTTCCGCGTACTCTATCTTTGAGAGCAGTCTCAGGTTCGCGCGAGGATACAGGTAGAGGTAGGCTTCGAGGTCGTGCTTGCTCGTCTCGCGGCCCAGGTCGCGCGTGTCGGACTTGATGCCGTATAGCAGGGCCGTTGCCAGGCGCGAATCCATTTCCATTCCCTCGGCAATGTAGTATTGTGTGATGATTGTGGAGGTGGACCCTATCCGGCTCTGGATATCGTGATATTCAATCTTGCGGGATTCGGGATGGACCGGATGATGGTCAATGACCACGTCAGGCTTGATCCCCTCCGGCAGACCTATCTTTCCGGTGTGCGGCTGGCTGTCCACGAGCACGGTGGTATCGTACGCCGAGACGTCGAGATCATCCAAGCGCTTAAGCGGGATATTGAGATACCGGATCATGGCCCTGTTCTCAGCCCTTCCGATGATGCCCGTAAACCCGATGATAACCTCCGCATCCAGTTTTTTCAAGATGAGGTCGCGCAGCGCGAACGCGCTCGCAAGGGTGTCGGGATCAGGGTTGTCGTGCGATATGATCAATATCTTTTTCTTATCCGACAATACCTTGAGGAGCCGCTCGACCTTCTTTTCCGTCTCCCGAACTTTTCTTTTGTCCATGGCATTTCCTCGCACTCACCTGGTTATCTTTCGTTTCGCACGGATGACGATGTGGCAGTCATAATCTCCAAGCCAAGCCTTCGGGCTTCACCAAGCGCGGTTGGATGGGAGCGAACCGCCCCTTTCGCGTCAATATCGTTTAGGAGAAGCTTGCCGTGGAACTTGTAGTCGAGCGTGGCGAAGAACGCGGTTATCGTTTTTAAGCCTCCTTCGAATACCTTCGCGGGCTTCATTCCGCCGACCTGAATGAACAGAGCGCGGCGGAGGTCAAGATTCGGCATGCGCCGTTTGAGCAGGTACTTGCGGACCCAAATGGCCTGACATCTGTCAACCAGGGCCTTGAGCTGCGCGGGCAACCCCATGAAGAAGACCGGTGAGGAGACAATCAGGATTTCCCGCTCGGCGAATTTCCTGTGAAGCGCCTGCATGTCGTCGTCTATGACGCATACACCCGTTTCCTGACACCCGCCGCAATTCAGACACGGCGATACCCTCAGTTCGCAAACTTGAATCTTTTCAATGTCAGTTCCCGTTTCCCTCACTCCCTCCAGACATGCGTCCAGAAGAAGTTCGGAGTTTCCGCCCCTTCGCGGACTCGACGCAATGGCAAGCACTTTCGGCACAACTTTCTCCCTTTCTATGAAAAGTCTAACACAATGTTCAGGAGTATCAAGACGAAACGCGGAGACCACTCTTGCCGGTGCGAAAGAATTCGCACGTCCCCTGACGCTGTCCCGTTTATCTCCGCGTCTCGCCTTGAACCGTTAGATTCAGCTTCTCTTACTATTATACCACTGCGGCCGGTGGGGCATGCCATTGTGAAGGTACGGCGGGTGCACCGGCGTTTGACTTGTGGGAAGCGCTCCCCCTATAATACGTGGTAGTCCGAGCTTTAGGAATCTCCCAGCCCATCTCCTTCATTCATGCACGTTTTTTCAAAATTTACGAGCCGCAGGCTGGCGCTGTTCTCCTCACTGGCGCTGGTGTACTGCTTTGTCAGTTTCCATCGCGTAACACTGGCCGTCATTGGGGACCTTCTTGCGGGCGAGTTCGGCCTGGAACCGGCTCAGCTCGGTCTCCTGGGCGGAATACTCTTGTATTGTTACGCCTTCATGCAACTGCCTTCGGGCGTATTCGCCGATCAGCTCGGTCCCCGGCGCACAATCATTCTTTCCCTTGTTTTTTCGGCGGCGGGTTCGGTGGTGTTCGCGGCGGCGCCGGGCTTCGGGACCGCGCTGCTCGGCCGCGTGCTCATAGGGGCTGGTATATCTTTCATATATCTTTCACTTATCAAGATACTGAGCAACTGGTTCGAGAAAGACGAGTTCGGCACGGTGCTCGGAGTGCTGATGTCGCTGGGTATGATCGGCAATATGCTGGCAACCACACCACTGGCGCTTTCGGTGAAACTGATGGGGTGGCGCGCCACCTATGTAGTAGTGGCCGGGGCCGCGGTCGGATTAATTACGCTTGTGCGTTACCGCGTGCAAAACGCGCCCGACGAGGGAGACCCGAAGACAGTGGTTGAAGCTGTGGTAAAGGAAACGCCTGGCGAGAAGTTCCGCGAGATAGCGCTTACGATATGGGCGCTCATGCGTAACCGCAGCTACATAATGCTCGTAATCTTCATGATTGCGGGAAGTTCCGTGCAGGGGTTCCAGAGCCTGTGGGGAGGCCCGTTTCTGAGCAGGAGCTACAACTTCTCGCTGGTGCAAGTGGGCAACGCGCTGCTCTGGTACTCGCTCGGGGGCGTGTGCGGGGCTCCGTTTTGGGGATTCTTGTCTGACCGCCTTTTCAAGTCGCGCAAGCGGATTCTCGTTGGCAGTTCGATTATCGCGACGGCCGTATGGTTCTTTCCTGCGTTCATCCCGCTCAGCATACCCGAATCGGCAGTTTCCGGGCTGCTGTTCATCGCTGGGGTTACGGGTGGCGGCGGGGTACTGACACACGCGATGGTGCGCGAATCGTATTCCTATGAAATTCTCGGGATAGCCGTGGGAATCATCAACTTCTTCACATTTCTCGGCGGAGCGGCCTTCACCCAACTGATGGGGCACATGGTAGAGATGTTCCCGCGGGCCGACGGTGACTATCCGCTCATTGCGTATCAATCCACAGTGATGGTGATTTTCGCGATGTGGATCGTGCGGATCATCTCGGTGGCGCTGGCCGATGAACGGCGCGCATGATCGAGCTTTTCATGTCAAGTATCGCAGGCCGCTTCCGAGCCGACTGGTCATCTGGGCAAGTCGCCCGGCCGTACGCCATTGACTTGGGCGGCCGTTGCTTTCGGGCGTTGCTGCCACGGAGTCAGTCGCCAGGGCGATGGCGGCGCCTATCACGACGGCCAACTCCTGGTCTCGAGAAGGTCTTGAAGGCTCGGCGTGGCGGTTGCCAGGACGGCGCTCCTGGGTCAACCCATTGAAGACGGCCGCCAGCATTTCATCGTGAGTTTTCTCTCTCCTTTGTATTTCCTCCATGGATTTGAGGAGCGCGTCGAGATGTTTTTCGATGTAACGGGTGTCATAGTTTCCCGAGACGAAGTCCTTCTCCCTGAATATCGCCCTGTAGAGGGGCAGAGTGGTCTTTACGCCCAGGATGACGTATTCATTGAGGACCCTCCTCATTCTGGACAATGCTTCGTGTCGGTCTCGGCCCCAGACCGACAATTTGGACACCAGTGAGTCGTATTGCGCGGGTATCGAGTAACCCATGAATACTCCGGTGTCCACCCTGACTCCCAGCCCGCCGGGAGAGCGATAGCCAATAATCTTGCCGGGGCAGGGGGTGAAGTTGTTGTAGGGGTCCTCAGCGTTGACCCTGCACTGGATCGCCCATCCCCGGGGAGATAGCTGCTTGCCGGCAAAGGGCAGCGGATTCCCGCACATCAGGCTGATTTGCTCCTTGATGAGGTCAATTCCGGTGACAAGCTCCGTGATGGAGTGCTCGACCTGGATTCGGGCGTTGATTTCGAGGAAGTAGAAGCGTCCGTCCTGATACAGGAACTCGATGGTACCCGCGTTCTCATAGCCGACAATGGCGGCGGCCTTTCGAGCAAGGTCTTGGGCCTCTTCCCTCAATTCCTGAGTAATTGCGGATGAGGGGGATTCCTCGATCAGCTTCTGATGATTTCTCTGGATCGAACATTCCCGCTCTCCGAAGGCGGCGATGCTCCCATTACGGTCCACAAGTATCTGCACCTCGATGTGCCGGGGCCGTTCCAACAACTTCTCAACATAGAAGGCCGCGTTCCCGAAAGCCGAGATTCCAATTGTTCTGGCGTATCGAATGGCATCCTCAAGCTCGTTCTCGGAGTGGGCTATTCTCATGCCCTTTCCGCCTCCGCCAAAGGAGGGCTTGACGATCACGGGGAATCCGATGCGCTTGACCAGGGTCTTCATTTCGTCGGGAGTAGCGCTGTTTTCGACCGAAGGCAGGACCGGGACGCCGCCGGCTTCCATTATCCGTTTCAGCCCGGCCTTATCGCCCACCTTCTTCATACAGGCGCTGGACGGTCCAATGAAATGGAGGTCGGCCGCTTCGCACGCACTCACGAAATCGGGGTTTTCAGCCAGGAAACCGTAACCTGGATGCACCCCGTCGCATCCGGTCTTCTTCGCGACATGTACTACTTTGTCAATATTCAGGTAGGTATCGCGAGCGCCGGAACCCTCGATGTGAATGGCTTCGTCAGCGATCCGGTAATAGAACGATTTGCGGTCGTCGTCTGAATAAATCGCCACCGTCTCTATTCCCAATTCCTGACAGGCGCGTATTATGCGTATGGCTATCTCACCCCTGTTAGCGACAAGCACTTTGCTCAAGCAAGTCCCATGCATCAATGACCTCCGGGAACCGTCGTTCCCCACATGGCCATAAAGAAAACAGCCGAAGAATCACATATTGACTCTTCGGCTTTCATTTCCGCAGCCGCACCCCCTTCGGGGAGCCCGGCCAGACTTGAATCCGCACTTCCAGACTCAGGCTGATGGCGAATGACCTCGCCCTCAGCTCCGGGCCTGCACTCATTAGTTTAAGTACTATGACATATTATGGCGCTGTCGTCAAGTCCGTATGATTGAGAACCTATTCGGAACCGGTGAATTCGGGTTCGCCGTCAAGGGTGAAGATGAATATCCTTTCGCCCGTGACCGTGCTTATATCCGTATGGAGGCTGACCACGTTTCTGCGGGTGATGGCCTGGATGGCAGCCTCAAGGAGAGGGCGGCCCCTTTCCAGCAACTCGACCCGCATCTGTTTTATGAGTTCGCGACCCTTAGAGTTTTCGCCCGACTGGGCAAGGTTAAGTTCAGCCTGGGTAAGTACTTTTCTGAGACGCACAAGAATCATGTCATCAATGACATAGGCCTTTGCTTCGAGCGGTCCCCGGCCCATGTAGTCTTTTTCAAACTTGATGAGCGCTTTGCAGATGTCCTCTTCCACTTGCCCTTTCGTTCTTTTCATGAGGTTTCTCGCTGATTGTTTGTGTGGATCTCTCTCAAGATTGGCGCGACAAGAGCCTGACAGTCGCCTCGCCCGTGACGGTCTTCACGCCGTCCTGCTTTTCGGCCCATACCTCGCAGAAGACCAGGTTGTCGCCGTCGGACTTCTCTTTTCGGATAACCTTTCCCTTGAGAGTGATCACATCGCCCGGCCTCGTGATGGCGGCAAAGCGAACCTTAAGACGCTTCAGGTCGCCCGTCTCCCCTATCCATTTGGTGATGTGCTCGCCCACGAATCCCATGCTCAGCATCCCATGAGCGATAACGCCGCCAAGGCCGGCTTTCTCGGCGTAATGATGAACCGTGTGGATGGGATTGAAGTCCCCCGAGGCGCCCGCATACTTGACGAGCTGCACCTCGGTGATTGGCGGTTTCGTCAGGCTTGGGATCTCGTCGCCTACGTTGATGTCATCGAAATAGAGTGTTTGTTTGGACATGGTATCCACTCCTATCTGCGTATGACAACGGTCGAGCGCGCGGCGAACACCTTTTCGGCTCGCTGGTTGTAGCCGGTCATCTCCGTCCTGATGATATCCATGACGCCGCTCTTGCCTTCCTTCACATCCACGTCTATGACCTTCGTGCTGAAACTGATCGTGTCACCTGCCATAATCGGCCTGAAATACTCGTACTCCTGCTCGCCGTGCAGCAGGCGCGCGCGATTGATCTCGAGGCCTTCAAGCACGCGTTGGCCCTCGAAACCGAAGACTGTCGGAAAAGTGGGAGGTGCAACAATGCCGCCGTATCGGCTCTTCCTCGCGTATTCCTCGTCATGATAGAGTGGATTATCGTCGCCGATTGCCTGGGCGAATCGGCGTATATGCCCCTTCTCCACCTCCATCTTGTGAACCGCGGTAGTCTTGCCGATCACTGACTTCTCAACCATAGGGTTCCCCTCTCATCAGGTTCAGGTCTTACTCCTGCAAGCCCTTGACATCTATTCCCAGTTCCCGCAGTTTCTGCTGGAGGCTCTGCCGGTGCATATCCAGAGCGCGGGCCGTCTGGCTGATATTGTGGCTGTTCTGCTCGAGTTTGCGGATGAAATACTGCCGCTCCGCCGTCTCCACCATGCGTTTCTTCCACTCGCGGAAAGAGAGATTATCGTCAACCAGGAACGACTCAACCAGATAGCCTGCGGTCCTTTTCTGAATCTCCGGCGGCAGATCACTCGCCTTAAGCGTGTCGCCGCTCGCGAGGACGACCGCGCTCTCGATGGTATTGGAGAGCTCGCGCACATTGCCGGGCCAGTGGTAGTCGTGAAGCGCCCTCATCGCCTCCGCATCGAGTCCCTCAATGTGCTTGTTGTGCTTGCGATTGAATCGTTCCACCAGATGGTTCACCAGGACGATCAGGTCTCCTCCACGTTCCCTGAGCGGCGGAACCCAGATTCGGACGACTTTGAGGCGGTAGTAAAGGTCCTCTCGAAATTTGCCTTCCTGCGTCATCGTGGCGAGGTCTTTGTTGGTCGCGCTGATGATGCGGACATCGACTTCGATGGTCTTCTCGCCGCCCAGCCTCTCGAACTTCTTTTCCTCCAACACGCGGAGCAGTTTGGCCTGGGTGTTGACGCTCATGTCGCCGATCTCGTCGAGGAACAGAGTGCCGCCGTGCGCGACCTCGAATTTGCCTCGACGCTGGGCGGTAGCCCCCGTAAACGCGCCCTTCTCGTGTCCGAACAGTTCACTCTCGATCAAGGTCTCGGGCAGAGCGGCGCAGTTCATGACCACGAACGGACCCTCCCGACGCTGGCTCCTCCGGTGTATCTCATTGGCCACAAGCTCCTTGCCGGTGCCGCTTTCGCCCTCGATAAGGACGGCAATGTCGGTCTGGCTCACCTTGTCAATGCGGTCGAACACCTCGTGCATCTGCTCGCTCGTGCCGATAATCTCTCCGTAGGCCTCGCGCTTTTTCAACTCCTCGGCAAGGCGACGATTCTCGCGCTCGAGTGAGACCTTCTCGAGCGCGTTTCGCGCGACGATCCTGAGTTCGTCAACGTCATAAGGCTTGGCGATGTAATCATAGGCGCCTTTCTTCATCGCCTCGACCGCGACCTTCTCGGAGCCGTGAGCCGTGATCATGATGATGAGCGGCGGACCCGGCAACGAGCGTATTTTCTCCAGCGCCTCGATGCCGTCCATCTCGGGCATGGCGATGTCCATGATGACAAGGTCGGGCTTTTCGCGTTGGACCTGCTCGAGCGCCTCTCTCCCATTGGTCGCCTCCATGATCTTGCTTCCGAGGCTGGCGAGCGCGCGCCGCATGCCGTACCGCGCCGATTTTTCATCGTCCGCGAGCAGTATCTTCGATTCAGGCATTCCCTGTCTCCTGTGGTTGTGATGAATTTGGCCGCATCATGGCGGGTTTGCCTTCAAGGGGGATCATCACTCGCACGGTGGTCCCTTGATTGCTTTCGACGGAAATCGTGCCGCCGAGGTCCGTCAGCTTTTCGCGGACGATCCAGAGTCCAAGCCCGCTGCCGCCTTCCTTTGTGGTGTAGAACGGCTCGAAAATCCTAGGCATGTCTTCCTCCGAGATGCCCGGGCCGGTGTCGTGCACCACGATGGTCACGGAGCGCCTGTCGTCTTCGGCTGAGCGCATCACTTGAACCGAGAGCCTCCCGCCCGAACTCATCGACTGCATGCCATTATGCATCAGGTTGAACACAATCTCGCGCAGCGCGATAGGGTCGGCCTTGACTGTCGGCAGGCCGTGCTCATATTGACACTCGATCGAAATGTCGTCCTGCAAGGCTTTCGCGCGAAGCACGCTGGCGACGTTCTCGATGATGTCGCGAAGGTTGGCGGAATGCTCTTCGCGCGACGCCGGCCGCGACACCTGCAACAACTGGCTCACCACGCCGGAGAGCTTGTCTATCTCGTCCTCGACGATGGAAAGGTCCTTGTAGAACTGGGTTTCAGGCGATAATTCCTCTCGCATGACATGGGTTATCGCCTTGATGGAACTCAGCGGGTTCTTCACCTCGTGCGCAATTTGGCCCGACAGCCTCCCGATGGTCATCCATTTCTCATTGGCGGCCATGCGGCGCTCCATCTCGATTTTGTCCTGCAACAGACGCGTGTTGTCAATGGCGGTTATGAGGTGATTGAGCAATATCGAGAGCAGCTCGATCTCGTCCTCATAAAGCTCGCGATACTGCGTGCTCGCGCCGAGCGACATGATGCCGGTCAAGCCGCCATCCCGATAGATGGGAAGCACCAGCGTGGCGTCGATCGCCTTCATCTCGCGAACAATGGCCGGATCGGGCGCCTGCCACAGCGAGATGCTGTGAGCGTGTATCGTCTGAAAGTGCCGCGCGATATTCTCCAGGTTTGCGAGTGGAATCTCCGCTGAGGCCTCGTCAATCGTGCGCTGACCGTCTTCCTCCCGGAAAAGGACGATCCTGCAGTTGCTCAGTTGCATGGCAGCCTGAACGCTTCCTGCGACATAGCGCAGCATCCTGCCGACCTCGATCCCCTGCATGGAACTCATGTGATGGCTGAGTTCCGAGAACACGCGTCGGTAATATGACTGTTCCCGGAAGAACAGGGCGTTGAACACCCGCGTGAACCACTCACGCAACGGATCAATAAGGAGAAACAATCCTATGACCAATATCGCCTCGATTATCCTGAAGTCAATATCGAGTGTGCGCTCCAGGAAATCACCGACGCGGCGAATGCCGAGAATGTAAACGGTCAACACGAATGTCGCAAGCAGCGCGTAATAGATGCTCCTCTTGAGCACGTATTCCATGTAGTTATAACGCAGAATGAAGTATGAGAACACTATCGTGGGAAACATCGGCGCAAGCGAGCAGGCCGCGAGAAAGTAGGTCCCCAGGCCGGGAATATATTTGGCGTAGAACAGGTGCGTAAACACCATCAGCCCGAAGATGACCGCAAACATCCTCACAAGCGACATATAAAACCGGCGCTGCACGTCGTCTTGTGAGAGACTCGAAAGCGTGTGGCACATGTGCGTCGCCACGGCCAATGCCGCCATGGTCCAGTATTGAAACATCTGAATGACCAGCAGCAGGTTCTCGGCGCGCGGGAGTTCGGGATGCTGAACGAGCCTGATCGGCGCCTGCCAGAAGAACGGAAGAGGCGCGTATGCCGCCAAGAGCACCAGATGCCTGCGCCTCGAATAGATGTTCTGCGGCGCCTCCTCGAGGAAAGCGAGAAGCGTATGTATGAGCAATGCGGGCACAAGTCCGATGCTCAATGCCGCAGCCGTATCCCATATCAGGCCGACGATGACGATCCGCTCACCGGTCAGCAATCTTGAAAACGTGATGACGAAATTTCCGGAATGCCATATGAAGACGACAACCACCAGCACGAAAAACAGCGTCTCGCTGTGCCGCTTGTCCTTGCGCCGGGCCATCATCATGATGAGGATCAGTTGCAGGACCGCCCCCATGAAATGACCGATAAACCCTATGAGCTGGCTGAGATTCATGGAATGACCCGCTGAATGACTATGCCGGTTTTCCGCTCTTGCGATATTTTATCACAGTCGAGTTGGGCAGCTAAAAGCTGACGTTAAATTGGGGACATCATGCGGTGTGGCGTCCCAATTAACCGAAATCCATGAACTCACAGCGCAATTCAGAATCAGGCGCGGGGGCCATAGAGCGGATTAAAGTATCCCATCCCTATGGTGTTGCGGAAATGCCACGGGAACGCGCCGGGGAAGAGAACCTCGCAGATCATGCCGATAGTGGCCGAGCGGAACCACGTGGCGAAGCAGTTACTGAGCCCCTGCGGCTCCACATAGGCGTTCCAGCCGTCGAAGCGGCGGTCGCCCTCACACACGTCGGGGAAGCCGCCGTCCGGATTCTGGCACTCGAGCAGGTCCCTAAGCTTTTTCTCCAGTCCGGCCTCGATATCGTGTGCTCGATACCCGTACACACGCATGTTGGCAAGTATGTCCACCACGTCAATATCCACGCACGCCGATGTTGCGCCGTCGCTCACGAAGCTCAGGCAATGGTCCACGATTCGCTCGACATATCGAATCGGGCGATTAAGGTGGTAATAGATGTGGAAATTGTGGGACGCGCCCGCCATCGCGACCATCGGATGCACCGGCCATTCAGCTTTCGTGTCGAGCCAGTAGCCGGTCTCCGGGTCCTGCGTCTCCTCGTGCCACGAAAGCAGATGCTCGATGAGTGCGCGCATCCGCGTATCGCCCTGCTTTTCCAGGACGAAATAGAAACTGGCCAGATTCACGATATTGTTGCCCTCGTTCCAGGGATCAGACATCTCGCGGCGGTCCAGCCAATCCTTAAGGGCCTCGACGGAAGAGTATTTCTCGACGAACCTCAGAGGATACTTCATATGTGCGCCAAGCGAGAGCACCGCACCCATTGCGTAATTCGTCGTATGAAAGTCTATGTATTCCCACGTCTGGTAGATGTCGTCATCGCGCATCTGCGGCATGCGATAGTTGCCGGCTTCCTGCTGAAAGGTGTTTATGAATCCGGCAAGTTCTTCTCTCTTGGCAGGAGCCAGATTCTTATAATCGTCGAGCAACGTGCGACAATGAGTTGCATTGTACGTGGCTGGAAGGAGCATTGAGGGAAACGCAGACGTGTCGTGATGTGTGCTCGCGCGATGAACCCCGAACAGGCTGTCCTTCACTCGCATCGTATCCAGCCATGCGAGCACGCGCTCGCGCATCTCGCCCACTCGCTTCGCAAGGTCCATAATCAAAGCGCTCCGTTGAGGAACTTGATGGCTGACGCCGCGAGCAGTTCGGTGCCCAATGGAAGGCAGCGCTCGTCAAGGTCGAATTTCGGATGGTGCGCCGGGTAATGTTCGCCATCGGGTTTCCTTGCCCCAAGCATCCCCATCGCGCCGGGCGCCTTGCGGAGGTAGTACGAGTAATCCTCAGACCCCATGTGCGGCTTGTCCATCTCGACAACGCCACCGGGGCCCCACAGCTCCACCGCCACGCGTCTCATCAGTTCCGTCATTCCTCGTTCGTTCGAGGTGACCGGCGCGCCGTGGATATATGAGAAGTCGAACGTTGCCCCGAACGTGGCGCAAATGCCACGCACGATATCCTCTATCTTCTTGGGCATGATGGCGCGCCGCTCGTCAGAGAGAGTCCTGACCGTGCCGCCGAAATGCACGCTTTCTGGAATGATATTGAAGGCGCTGCCGCCTTGGATCGAACACACGCTCATCACCGTCGGGTCCCTTGCGTCGAGCGTACGCGGAATCATGGTCTGAAGCGCAATTATGGCGTGAGCGGCGATATGCACCGGATCAACGCACGCCTGCGGCTCGGAACCGTGACCGCCTTTTCCGTTTATCGAGATCATGAACACATCTGCAGATGCCCCGATAGGCCCTTCCTTTATCACGAGCTTTCCGACACTCTCATCGGTCTCTATATGCAGGGCGATTATCGCGTCAACCTTCGGGTCCTCGAGCGCGCCCTCTTCCACCATGTCTTTGGCGCCGCCATAGTTCTCTTCTGCCGGTTGCATGAGAAACTTGACGTTGCCGCGAAGCTCTCCGCGTATCCCGGAGAGAATGCGCGCGGCGCCGAGCGCCATTGCGACGTGGGCGTCGTGTCCGCACGCATGCATGAGACCCGCCCTTTGTGAGGCGAATGGAAGACCCGTTTCTTCTTGAATCGGAAGCGCGTCCATATCGGCGCGGACCGCGATTGTCCGGCCAGGCGCTCCGCCCCTGAGCGTGGCGACGACGCCCGTTGTTGCGATTCCCGTCCTTACCTCCAGCCCCATCTCACGAAACGCCTCGGCCACCTTCGCCGACGTCCGCTTTTCGTCAAGTCCCAACTCAGGATGCGCGTGCAAATCGCGGCGTATCTGGACGAGCCAGTCCGAGAGTTTTTGCGATTCGACTCGTATTCTATTTTTCAAGGCGTCCTCTCTGAAGCAGGTTTGATGATGACCTTGAACGAGCGATGGGTTTCCTTGTCCAGCGCGACCTCGAACGCGGCCTCGATATCGCGAAGCGGGAACCTGTGAGTGATCCACGGCTTCACATCAATCTGGCCGCTCGCGACCATCGCGAGCGCGAGCGGGTACTCTTCGGGCAGAAAATTGCATGAAGTTCTCACTGCCCTCTCGGAACCCAGGTCGAGCGCATTCAGGAACAGTTCCGTGTCATGCACCGCCATGTTCACGAGAGTCCCGCTCACATCCAACAGGGTGACGCATTTCCTGAGCGTCTCCGTCGTGCCGACGGTGTCGAAAACAACCGAGCAGTTGCCGCGGTTTGCCTTCCGTATGGCGGCTATGGGGTCCGTCTTTGAGCCATCAATCACGAGCGTCGCGCCGCATGCCCGGGCGATGTCGAGCGCGACATCGTATGTGTCAATTGCATATGTCCGGCTCGCGCCCATCGCGCGGGCGGCCTGCATGATCGCGTTTCCGATCGGGCCGACCCCGAACACCGCGACCGCCGCCCCTGGGCCGACTCCGCCAACTCTGGCGGCATGCACTCCGACCCCCACCACGTCGAGCAGCGCCGCCTCTTCATAGGCCATGTTATCAGGAATCTCGAAGCAAAGCGTTCCCCATGCGGGGCATCTCTCTGCCATTCCGCCGGGATAATACTCTCGCTTGCCCCACCCGGCCCCATGGCCCAAGTGCATCGTCTGGCGGCACAGGTTCTCGCGTCCCGCGCGGCAGTCGGCGCACTTCCCGCACGTCTTGAACGAAAGCACCGCCACGCGCTTGTCAAGAAGTTCAGGCGTGCCGCCTGCATCCACAACCCTTCCCGCCAGTTCGTGTCCCAACACGATGTTGGGCGGGTTGGGCAATGAGACGCCGAGCGTGTGGAGCGCCCAGGGGTTTTCACCCTGGTAATAGCGCAGGTCGCTCCCGCATACGCCGCATGCGGCGACCTCGATCATCACCTGGTCTGCGGCCAGTTCGAACTCCGGTATCTCGACCAGTCGGAGTTCATTCGGTCTTTTCAACACAGCGGCGGAAAGAGTCTTTTTGTCGGACGGAGTCATCTTCACACTCCCATCGCCAGGAAACCGCCGTCAACAATAATGGCTTGCCCCGTCACGAAGTCCGACGCAGGCGACGCCAGATAGATGGCGGCCCCGACAAGCTCGTCAACGTGCCCGACGCGCCCCATCGGTGTCCTCGACACAAACATCTCGTAGCGTTCCTTGATTGCCAAGAGGTGCTCGTTGAGCGGAGTTCGGAACACTCCCGGCGCAATCGCGTTCACGTTGATTCCATGCTGCGCCCATTCGCGGCCAAGCGCGCGAGTAAGCGCGAGGACGCCGCCCTTGCTGGCGCAGTAGGCGGCCACCTCATTCAGCCCCACAAACGACGCCAGCGACGCGATGTTGATGATCTTGCCGCCGCGCTTCCCTTTCATCATGATCCGAGCGCCGGCCTGACACGCGAAGAAGAGGGCCTTGAGGTTCGTATCCACCACCCGGTCCCATTCTTCCTCGGTCAGCTCGACCGACGGCTTTTTCAACGTCGCGCCCGCACAATTGACAAGGATATCGAGCGAGCTGAGCTGTGAAGCGATCGTCTCTAGGGTGCGCTCCGTGGCCTCACGGTCGTTTATGTCGAGCGGATGGACGGGCGGCCTCCTGCTTCTGATCTTCTCGAGCTCGTTCGCAGTCTCTTCTACCTTCTCTTTCCGTCTGGACAGAGGGACCACGTCGGCGCCCGCGCCCGCCAGGCCGAGCGCAATCGCGCGCCCTATGCCGCTGGTGCCTCCTATGACGGCGGCCACTTTTCCTTCGAGTCCGAATTTGTCTCTTAATAGATCGCCCAAGATGCGTTCCCTTTGTAAATCGGTGTTTTCTTCGGGCGCATGCCGTGCGCCCCTACAAGCGCGATTGACTCAGCGATAGCGTCGTTCGCACCCTCACACGAAACTCGGGTCGGTCCGCACGAGCATCTTTCTCGTTCGCCCGGCGAGCGCCCAAAAATAATAGAGCCTTGAACTCGGCGCAGCCGCCACTGGATGATAGCCGCGAGGCAGCACGCAGAGGTCTCCGTCGCGCACGGTATGCGTCTCATCGATCTTGCCGTCGTCGGTGTATATGCGCTGAACTCCAAAGCCATTCGGCTTTTCGAGTTTGTAGTAATAGACTTCTTCGAGCCGGACCTCGTGCGGGGGTGAATCCTTCTCATGGCGATGCGGAGGATAGCTCGACCACTTCCCCGCCCCATTGATGGTTTCGCCCACAAGCAGCCGTTGTGCGGGGAAACTCTCTCCAATTATCGTCCTCACGCGCCGCTCGTAGGTATCGGCGCCGACAATCCGCTCGGTCACATCGGAGGGACGGATAAGCTCGGCGACCTCCTTGCGTGTGCTCGCAGGAGTTGAAGACACCAGCGCCTCGAGGGCTGAGCGGGCGGTCACCTTCAGGCTGCCGCCGCGCACATAGAGCGCCCATGCATACTCCTGAAATATGCTCTTTCTCGGGCCAATTTCAAACCTGCTCCCGTTGGCTTCGATGAGACCCCGCCCGCTCAACAACGTCACGACCAGTTCTTTCTCTCGCGCCGGCAATTCGGCGGACCCTCCCCGGGACAGTTGGATGACGCCGAATTCGAGCAAGCGGAGCCGGGCATTGTCGGGGGAGACGATTCGGGTGTACCCATCCTTCAGGCAAGGGACAAACTTCAGAGATGCCTTTCGCATGAGAGAATCCTTGGGGGCGACCTCTACTCCGTGGGCGGCGGCTGTACGGGTTGCCCTTCCTTCATCTGTTTCATCATATTCATTGTGGCGTCGGTCATATCCATAACCTGGGCGCCTTCCGGAGGAGTAAATTCGAATTCGGAGTCCTCCATCGGAACATTCAATCTGAAGTTGGAATACTTCTGCTCCATCATGCGGGCGCCGTCCTTGGCGTACATGGTGACCCGGTGAGGCAGCCCCGTTCCCGCATGTATCCAGAAGACGATCCTGTTAGGGAGCATCTGAGGGCTCTGCGCTTCGCCGGCGGGCTCGGAGGGCTTGACCTCAAAGAGATAGTATTCCTTGTCGTTTTCGGTCTTCTTTTCAAGGAACTTGATGTTTTCCTCGGCAAATCCCTCGAAGGGCTTGGTAATGTCAGCCGTATCCCTCATGCCGCCCGGAACGTCGGCTGCGTTGGCCTTGATCTTGGACATGTCGACCTTGGTGACCATATTCATCGAGGGCATGTACGTCCATACCATGTCGCCCTTGGAGAAAATCTCCTGCTTCATCCCCGGCATCGCGCTCATGACGGTCACCATATGCATCTTGTTCGGCTTCTTGAACGCCATTTCGCCTTCGGTGACCATTTCCTGATTCATCATCGTGGTCTCCATCCTGAGGTCAACCCGGTAGCTTTCAACCTTCTGCGCCTTGTTCATGACCTCATCCATCATCTGCTTCGTCTTGGGGTCAGCCTCGGCGAAGGCAAGCGCGGTGATGAATATCAGGAAGGATACCGTGAGGATTGCTCTTGCAACTTTCATTATCAGCCTCCTTGTGTTGGCTTGGGGAACAGGTCGCGCGCGCCTCTTCAACTTAGACGCGCACCATTCTATCTTATTTTGTCCGCAATGACAAACGGGCGCTTCCCTTGTAATGCGTCCAATGCATTTGCTAGAATGGCGTTCGTACGTGTCTTTCTTCTGCACGGGCCGTTACGAGTTGGCCGCGCTTGCGATAGAGAATGATGGGTGTCGCTTCCGCTCGCAAAAAAATAATAACCGAAGCTTTACCGGCCTCGGCGGCATTCCTTGTTATCGGAATCGCTTTCTGGCACATCAAGTTCATCCTTGCGCCGCCCCATGAGGTGAATCTCGGCACCGTAGACCTGTACCAGCAGTTCCTCCCTTGGCACAAATACGCCGCCGCCTCACTGCATGACTTCTCGCTGCCCCTGTGGTTTCCGAATACGGGCGCGGGCATGCCCTTCATAGCCACTCTCTCGACGGCTGTATTCTATCCGCCCAATTTTCTTTACCTGATCCTGCCCGCCCCGCTCGCCATGGGAATCATTTCCCAATTTCATTTCATTCTGGCGGGGCTGACGATGTACGGATTCTGCCGCGTCCACAATCTGCGACCATCCGTAAGCGTGCTCGGCGGAATCGGATATCTGATGAGTAATGCTGTTTGGGACAACTACATCAATCCTCACTACCTTGCAGGATTGGCTTGGATGCCGGCGGTGTTCCTATTCGCCGAACGAGTGAATCTCAAGCCAACCCTCAGGAACTCGCTCGCTCTTTCCGTCTTGCTGAGCATCCAGTTTTTGTCGGGCGCGGGCCAATTCTTCATCTACTCAATATATTTCGTGGCTTTTTACGTTGCGCTGAGATTGGTCTTCGACAAGAGAACGTCCGGTCAGGCACGGCAGAAGGCGAAGGTCGCGATGTCGTTTGCGCTCTCCGTTGTTGTCGCCATGCTGGTCTGCGGCGTGCAACTGCTTCCGACGCTCGAACTGCTCAGACACAGCGTAAGAGCGTCGGCCCTGCCGGAAGAGTCGGTGCATTTTCTGGGCTTCCGCGTGCCTTGGTGGCAGGCTTTCCTGGCCCCGCTGGACTCACCGAAAACCGAGCTTTTTGAGAACCTCTATCATCAAGGAGGCTTCCTTCAGGTTCTATTCGTATTGGTGGCGCTGATGAGGTTGCGCGAACGCAAAATCGCCATCGCAGCCATCCTGTGTGCCATCTCCATGCTCCTTTCAGCCGGTTACGCGACCCCGCTGTACGGCTATTTCGCGCTTCTGCCGGGGGTTGGCCTGTCACGCCAGCCCAACCGCCTGGGAGCCGTCACCGCATTCGCGCTGGCGTTCCTCGCCGCCGTCGGGCTCGATGCTCTTTCGCAAGAGGACGAGTCAGATCAAAAGAAACAAATCATGCTATTGCTGAAGATTCTCGCTTGCGGCGCGATTCTGGGAGTCGCCCTATGGCTGCTTCACACGAAGGGGCGGCTGCTTTACCTTGCTGCCAGTGTGCCCGCTATTGTGCTTGTGATTGTGAAGCCCAAAACCTGGCTCGCAAGAGTGGCAGTTCTGGCGATAATTGGCCTGAGCGCATGGGAGATGAGCGACCGCGTGTCCATCCTGAGCAGCCATCCACAGGCCATGCCCGACTACCTCAGCCCAGCCGACAGGCAGATGCTCGAGCAGTTGCCGGAGCTTGTCGGAATGGAGCGAATATTCATCGAGGAACGAGGGGTTCCCCCCCGCCCATTCTCCTCGATCCGGGCGGCCTCAGCCGGCCTGAACGTGGTCGGCAACTATCACCCCGCCATTTTCGCGCGTACCGACGAGGTTATCAGGAAAATCACAGGCCGAAAGTCCGCATATCCCGATGGACGCATAGAACTCACATCCGAGGCTCCCCGCCCCGATATTCTTAACCTGCTGTCGGTGAAGTACTTACTCGTTCACAGCAACAAGAACATTTTCGAGACGGCCGATCCGGGAAGCCCGATGGCCAGATTCGCAAATAACCTGCGTGTGGCGCGTGTTTTTCTCAACTATGTGCTTTACGAAAACCTTACCGCAAGGCCGAGGGCGAGCTTTTCCGGCGCGGCACTGGTTGCGACCGATGAGTATGACTCGCTCCGCGCCCTCACGTTCGAGTCCTTCGGCGATAGAGGCGTGGTCATCGAAGCGGAAGACGCCGGCGAAATCCCCCCGCTGGAGGACTTATCTTCGGCCTCTGATAAAGTAACCATCGGGTCATATTCTCCGCATCGGGTCTCCCTGAATGTGTTCGCCGAAAGAGGCGGCATTCTGCTCCTTACCGATTCGTATTATCCGGGCTGGACTGCCTTTCTCGACGCAGAACGGACAAGGGTTTATTGCGCAAACTATCTGTTTCGAGGGGTTTACGTTCCTCCCGGAAACCATACGGTAGAGTTCCTCTACCGCCCCCGGACATTTTACGCCGGAGTTGCCCTTAGCGTGCTCGGCATCTCTCTTTTGCTCGTCGGCCTCCAAGCGGCCCAACCAGGGACTGTTTTCTGGCCCGTCACGGCCTCTGAGGAGCCGCTTATCCACAAAATCTAGATGTCCCTCCCCAATTTCCTTACTACATATGGTATTTTTCCCTTGACAAATCCCAAAAATATGGTACACTGTTAGCAATATACATTCCTTACCAAACATCATAAGCGGCGTAACAATTAGTCATCTCGGAGAGTCAAAGAATGTATTTCAAGCAGCTTGAGCTTTTTGGGTTCAAATCGTTCGCCGAGAAGACCTGCCTCCAACTGGAAAAGGGAATTTCCGCGATAGTCGGCCCCAACGGCTGCGGCAAGAGCAACATAGGCGACGCCATCCGTTGGGTCTTCGGGGAACAACGGATGCGGGTGCTCCGCGGCCAGCATATGGAGGACGTCATATTTGCGGGGAGCGATGAGCGCCATCCTCTCGGCATGGCGGAAGTCACGCTCGTCCTTGACAACTCCGACTCGAGTCTTCCCTTGGAGTACAACGAGATCAGCGTCACGCGCCGCCTTTTCCGCTCGGGCGAAAGCGAATATTACATCAACAAACAGCCGTGCAGAAGGAAGGACGTCGTCGAACTGTTCATGGGGACCGGCGTCGGCGCCGATTCGTATTCCTTGATCGAACAGGGCCGAATTGACCTCCTCCTCAGTTCAAAGCCGGAGGAACGCCGCTACATCTTCGAAGACGCTGCCGGAATCATCAAGTACAACAGCCGTAGAGACGCCGCCCTCCGAAAGCTGGAGCGCGCCGACGCGAATCTTCTCAGGCTTCAGGACACCATCATCGAGGTGCGCCGACGCATAAACTCCCTTAAGCGTCAGGCAAGCGCCGCCCAACGCTACCGACAATTGCGCGACGACCTTCGCTCCACCGAGCTCAAGCTGGCGCTCTTCAAATACCAGCGCCTGGACGCCGAATTCACCGAAATGACCGCCCGCGCAAAGCAATTGCGGGACAGCCTGCAAGAGGTTTCGGCCAAGGAGACCGGCCACGAGACCGAGGTCGAACGGGCGCGTCTCGCGATGCTCGAGCTTGAGAAGACGCTTTCACGCTCGAATGAGCAGTCGCACGACCTCCAATCGCAAATAGAAAAATCCGAGAGCCAGATCGCGTTGCTGCGCGAGAAGATCGCCGCCATTGACTCCCGCGAAAAGCGCGACCTCGCCGAAATCGAGGAACTCAAGGCCCTGCTCGACGGCCTCGCGAAAGAACACCAGCAGACGACCGAAAAAGAGCGTGAAGCTCTGGTTTGCGCCTCGGAAGCACAACGAGAACTTCAGGCCAAGACAGCCCTGCTTGACCGCTTGTCCGAGCAACTTGCGCTATGCGAAAGCGAGATAGAGAACCTCCGCTCGCTTTCCCTTGACAAGCTCAATAAGAAGGTCAACCTCAAGAACGAACTCGGAACGGTTGACACCAACCTCGACATGCTCTCCAGACGGAAGACAAGACTTCTGGAGCGAAAATCGCAACTTGAGGAAAGCGTACAACAGTATGAAAACCGACTGAGCGAGACCAGGAACATGACCAAATCCCTCCGCGCCGCCCTGGCCTCGCTCAGTTCGGAAATTAATTCGGTGACTGCCACAATCGCATCAAGAGAAGCCGAACTTGAGCAGTCGGTGACCGAGCGCGACTCGATCCGCGACTCGCTCAGCGCCGCGCGTTCAAAGCTTGCGTCGCTCGAGGAACTCCGCGACAGGTTTGAAGGATACGACGAGGGCGTCCGCACCATCATGCTCGCCCGGCAACAGGGCAATCCGCAGGCCGACGGCGTTCTCGGAACAGTGGCCGAGATCATCCACGCCGAGAGGGAGCAGGAAGCCGCGATTGAGGCCGCCCTCGGCCACAGGCTTCAGCATATCGCGGTGAGAGACATCGAAACCGCGCACCGTTGCGCCGAGATGCTCGAATCCAGTCGAACCGGTCGGGCCAGCGTTATTCCGCTAAGTTCGCTCAACTCGAACGGACATACGCCCGAACTGCCGCCGCTCGATGGCTGCGTTCTCGGCAAAGCGATCGACAAGATCACGTGCGACGAAACCGTGCGGCCCCTCGCGCAGATGCTTCTCGGGTCCACCCTTATCGTCGACTCGCTCGACAACGCCATTTCCCTTGCCTTCTTCAACCATTCAGATAACGGTTCGCCCCGGCTCGACTTGGTCACGACGCGCGGCGAGGCCGTCTCCTCGCTTGGCGTCATAAGCGCGGGCAACGCCGGACAAGGTCGGGGCCTGATCGGGCGCAAGAATGAGATTGAAGAACTCCGCCACTTCATCACGCAGATGGAGTCCAGAAGCGAGGCAGAAAGCGCGCGCATCACATCGCTCAAGCGCGACATCGAGCACGCCCGCGAACTGCTCCAGAAACTCAGGGCGGCCATCGGCTCTCATGAGGTCGAACTCGCCAAAGCGGAACGCGACCTTCAGCAGTTGACCGAGGCGAAGAAACGCGACGTGGAAGAGCTTGATGTGCTCGTCAATGAACACTCGCTCGCAGTTACCGAAAGCGAGGAGTTGCGAAAACAGCGCGAAAGCCTCTCACAGCAGATAGAGCACGCCGCCAGAGTCGAGACGGAAACGAACGAACGGCTTCGTGACTCCAGCCAGCGCCTGGGCGACCTGAGAAGGCAAAAGGATGAATTGTCCGCGCAGATCACCGACTTCAAGGTCAGCGTTTCCTCTCTTGAACTCACCTGCAAGACCTTCCGACATGAACTCGGCCGGCTCGAGGGCGAAATGCGAGAGGCCAACCGCCGCATATCCGAGAAGCAAAAGCAGATCGAGGAGGGGGCAGGCGCACGCACAAGTCACATCAACGAGATCGAGGCGTGCCGCGCTTCCATTCAGACGGTATTTGAACAGAAGAAAATGCTTGACTCCGAGATAGCGAAGCTGGATGAACAAAAACGTCTGTTGTCCGAAGACATGGCAACCCTGGAGGCTAACCTCAAGCAGGCGCGTGCGCAGAGACAACAGATAAGCTCTCAGAGTCATCAGGTCGAGATCACTCTGGCGCAGACAGAGGAAAAAATATCGTTCCTCAAACAGAAGACGATTGACGAATACCGGCTCTCCATGTCGGAGATCGCGCAGGAATTCACCATCGAAGAGGGCTTTGACCCGCACACCGCCGAAGAAGAGGTTGCCAGGCTCAAGAGCAGAATCGAGTCGCTCGGCGCGGTCAACCTCATCGCCATCGAGGAATTTGAAGAACTGCAGCATCGCTATGAATTCCTGGTCCAGCAGGAAACCGACTTGAGAAAGGCAAAGGAAGCGCTCTTGGGAATCATCAGGAAGATCAATGAAACTACCCAGGCGATGTTCCTTTCCAGCTTCAACCTCATACGCGCCCATTTTCACGAGATTTTCCGCCACCTGTTCGGAGGCGGCAGAGCAAACGTATATCTCACCGACCCCGCCAATCCGCTCGAGAGCGGGATCGAGATAAGCGTGCAACCCCCCGGCAAGAAGCTCCAGAACATCTCGGCGCTGTCCGGCGGAGAAAAAGCGCTCACGGCGATTTCCCTCCTGTTCGCCATCTTCAAGACCAAGCCAAGCCCCTTCTGCGTGCTTGATGAGGTGGACGCCGCGCTGGACGACAGCAACATCCTGCGATTCACCCGGCTTGTCAAGATGTTCTCCGAGAACGTCCAGTTCATCATCGTTACCCACAATAAGCGCACCATGGAGTTGGCCGACCTGCTCTACGGCGTGACCATGGAGGAGCGCGGCGTCAGCCAGCTTGTCTCCGTCAAATTCAAGAAAGCCCCCGCCTTCGAATTCCTTGAGACCAGCGTGACATAGTGGTATAATGATTTGGTTCCCACGCGGCGGGACACTGCTTTGTCCCGCCTTCTTTTTGCGGGACCAATCCGCGCGGTCCCGCAATTTCAAGCGATGTGGCGCCAACAGATTGGAGGTCTCGTTCAATATCATGGTTTGGAATCCATTTTCCAAATCCAAATCCAGCGCCAGGGATGACTCGGGGGAAAAGCCCAACGGCAACGCGGTCAATAGCGCCGCCTCCCCTGCTCCCTCGCCCGAAAAGAACAAAGTCGGCATCATAGCCAGGCTGCGGAGCCAGTTGGGAAAGGCACGCGAGGGCTTCGCCGCGCGCGTGCGCTCCGTGCTTCGCGCGGGCAAGATTGACGAAGATGTTTTCGAGGAACTCGAGTCAGTCCTCATCCAATCCGACATGGGCGTCAAGACCACCGCCGAACTTATAGAGAAAATGCGCGCGCGCGTAAGGAGCGACCGGCTTACGACCGCCGATCAGCTTTATTCGGTGCTCGAGGAGGAGTTAATTTCGCTGTTGACGGTTAAGCTTAACGGCGAGCCCGGGCCGCAGCCTTCCGAGCGAGTCGGGCCACACGTCATCATGATCATCGGCGTCAATGGCGTGGGCAAGACAACCACCATCGGCAAGCTTGCCAACATGTACAGGCAGCAAGGTGAGCGAGTGCTGGTGGCCGCCGCCGACACATTCCGCGCCGCAGCGGTGGAACAGCTCGAAATCTGGTCAGAACGCGCCGGGGCCGACATCGTCAAACACAAGTCGGGGGCCGATCCCGCGGCGGTCGCGTATGACGCCCTTTCCGCCGGGATTGCGAGGAAGTGCGAGCGCATCATCATAGACACCGCGGGCAGGCTTCACACCAAAACGAACCTGATGGAGGAACTCAAAAAGATCAAGCGAGTGCTCGGAAAACTGGACCCGACCGCCCCGCACGAGGTGCTGATGGTGCTCGACGCGACCACGGGCCAGAACGCGCTGTCGCAGGCGCGCCTGTTTACCGAGGCGATCGGCGTCACCGGCATCGCATTGACCAAACTCGACGGCACCGCCAAGGGAGGCATCGTCATCGCGATCCAGCGGGAATTCGGCATCCCGGTCAAATACATCGGCGTCGGCGAAACGCTCGACGACCTCAAACCCTTCCGCCCCGACGAATTCGTCAAGGCCTTGTTTGAGGATTGAATTGTTGTCGCCCTCCCCCGATGGAACGGGGCCGGGTTGTCGCGCAGACTTCCAGCCTGCACCTTTAGAGGGACAGGGTCGGGATAAGGATAAGACGCGCCAAATGACAATAAGTTTCGCTTCGGACAGCAGCGAATGAAGATAATCATCATGGGGTCGGGCACCTCGATGGGGGTTCCCGTCATCGGCTGCAAATGCGAGGTTTGCAAATCCGATAACCCGAAGAACAAGCGCACGCGCGCCTCGATCTGCGTGCAGACGGGCTCAGGCAAGAACATCCTCGTGGATACCGCCACCGAGCTTCGACTCCAGGCCGTCCAAAACAATATCGCTTCGGTCGAACTCATCCTGTTCACCCACTACCACGCCGACCATATCCACGGACTCGACGACGTGCGCGTGTTCAACTGGGCCGCACAAGACTCGATCTCATGTTATGGAGATGAGGTCACCATCGAACGCCTGAGGCGCGTGTTCTTCTATGCCTTCGAGCATGATTACTCCTGGGGCGCGATTCCTCATATCACGCTCAAGGCCATTCCCCGGGAACTCAGGATTGATGACGTGCGTATCACCCCAATCAAACTGCTCCATGGCCGAGCCGAGATTCTGGGGTTCCGTTTCAATGACGCCGCTTACCTCACGGACTGCAGCGCCATCCCCGACGAATCGCTCGGGCGATTGAAGGGGCTGGATTTGATGATAATTGACGCGCTACGCTACAGGCCGCATCCGACACACTTCAACCTTGAGGGCGCACTGGAGATGATAAAGCGTCTCGCTCCAGGGCGCGCGCTCCTCACCCACCTCAGCCATGACTTCGACCACGAAAAACTGGAATCCGAACTTCCGGCCCAGGTCCACCCCTGCTATGACGGACTTGTGGTGGAATTATGAGGGCGGGTCCGCGCTTTTCCGGTATGAGTTGTGATTTGCTCGTCAGGATGGGTCTTGAGAAAGGGTGGAGCTGGAGATGGGACTCGAACCCACGACCCCCTCATTACGAGTGAGGTGCTCTACCGGCTGAGCTACTCCAGCTTCTAACGGACTCATTCTAACATAACCGGCAGGAATGGTCAATCGGGCGATTCAGATGTGAGAAAAGCGGGGACACGTGAGACATCGTGTTTCCGCTTTTCGCAATAATCCGCGGCGTTCGTGGATCAATCCTCCTTGCCGAAAATCGCGACCGTACAAGTGAATGAGCCGGGACGGCCACCCAGATTATGCGTCATGCCGAGGCGCGGATTTTTCCTCTGGCGCGGGCCAGCCTTGCCCTGGAGTTGCTTGTACACCTCGTAAATCATGCGGATGCCGCTCGCGCCGATCGGATGTCCAAAACATTTCAACCCGCCGTCAATATTGATAGCAAGCTGGCCGTCCCTGTCGAACGTGCCCGCCTCGTGATATTCCGGCCCTTTGCCCCTCGGCGCAAACCCCAGGTCTTCGGTTATGATCAACTCGGTAATGGTAAAGCAGTCATGCACCATCGCGTGGTCGATCTCCTCAAGCGGGTCTTTGACGCCGGCTTCCCGATACGCCATCTGCGAGGCGCGCACGTTTTCCTCGAAATGGACGAAGTCGTAATCGTCCTGCAGCATCCCCTGCTGGCCGCCGACGGCCATGCCGATGCCCTTTACGAGCACGTAGTCGTCCCTGAATTTTTTCGCCAATTCGCGAGTGGTGATGATGGCGGCGGCTGCACCATCGCTCACGCCGCAGCAGTCGAACAGTCCGAGCGGCCAGGCGACCATCGGCGCATTAAGGGCCTGCTCCAGTTTGATTTCGCGCTGGAAATGCGCCTTCGGGTTGAGTGCGCCATTCTTGTGATTCTTTACGGCGATGCGCGCAAGGGTCTTCTTGAGTTCCTTCATCGGGATATCGTAGTGATGCGCGTAGCGCGTCGCCGCGAGCGCGAACTGCACGGGCGGCGGCGTGTTTGCGTCCACCATCGGGCTGCCGGGAATTCCGAACCCGCCGAGGCCCGTCCAGCCCGTGTCTTTCAGCTTTTCGACGCCTATCGCGAGCACGATGTCATGGATGCCCGCCGCGACCGCATAGACCGCGTTTCGGAACGCATCGGTTGCGGTACAGCACGCGTTCTCGACGCGAGTTATCGGAACATAATCAAGCTTCAGGGCGGCAGCGGCTGGTTGGCCGGTCATGCCGGACTGTACCGTTCCCAGCCATGCCGCCTCGATGTCTTTGGGGCTGATGCCGGCGTCTTCGTAGGCCTCATACGCCGCCTCGACCATGAGATCGGTCGCGTCGCAGTCCCACCGCTCGCCGAATTTTGAGCAGCCCATTCCGATTATTGCGACTCTGTCCCTTATCGGTTGAGTCATCTATCCCACCTCCCGTTCACGCTCTCGCGGGAATACATTTCCAGTAGTAATTGGGCACGCCGTCAATCGTGGCCACGCGGCGGAACGACATTTCGAGCGGCATGTCCACCTTGATTTCATTTATGTCGCGGTCGGTCATTGTGCAAAGCATGCGGCCGCCGCCCTCGAAATTTATGATACAGACGACGAGCGGCACGTCGAGGGTACCCGCGATGTAATCGAGCGAGTAGGTGAACAGCTTGGCTTTCTTGTCGGAGAATCTAACGGTCTCAAAGTCGTCTTTCTTCTGACAGCGGGTGCACACACGTTGCGGCGGGAATTGAAGCGTGCCGCAGTTGTTGCACTTTCCGCCGTAGAGCCTGAGAATGCGGTCGCGCTCGCGCCAGAGTGCGGATGAAGACGGCGCTGAAGCGGCGGGGCGTCGAGCGGCGGCCTCGGCGTTCACGATGCATCGCCACTGCGCATAGGAGGCGTAGTCGGGCACGTCCTTTTTCGGGATGAGATGCCCCTTGACGCCCCTGCGATTGCGGATGTTTTCAATGTTCGGCGTCACCTCAAGGATGAAGATATCGATGCCGTTACCGTAGCTGATGAGAAGAATCTTGTCGCCGGGCTTTGCGGTTTCGAGCGCGCCGACCAGCATCAGCAGCGGATGCGCGCACCCGGTAAGGCCCACATTTGCGAACAGGCCATCCTGAAGCTGGGCGGGATCGATCTTCAGCATCTTCGCGAGGTCAATGTGACGGCGGTAGTCGGGCGCGTAGGAGACCACTTTTGCGAAGTCCTGAGGCTTGCAGCCGAACTTCTTCATGCATTCGGACACGCCCTGCTTGAAGGCTTTCTGGAAGCCCTCCTCGACGACGAAGCGGTCTTCCCAGGCCCTGACGAAGGTGTCCTTTTCGGCGCGCCAGACGTCGGGAATCTCATGGTACATGGTGTGGAAACCCTGAATCTCGACCGCGACATCTTGGTTGCCGACCATGAGGGCGGCGGCTGCGTCGCCGAAAAGTGTCTCGAACTGTGAGCGGGGCGGCGGCATGCGGGTGTCGGCAACCGACACGAGCACGCGCTTTGCCGTGCCAGCCTTGACGGCATCGGCGGCTGCGCGGAGCGCCTGCGTGCCCGCGCGGAGCGAGTCGCCGAAGTCGCTGGTGAGCACGTCCTTTCGAAGGTCCGTGGCCGCGGCGAGCGTGACGGAAAGCTGTCGTTCGAGGAACGGAGGCGTGGTTGTGGCGAAGAAAGCGCCGTCGACGGAACTTCGCTCGGTTCCGTTCAGGCAATCGATTGCGGCGGCCACACCGAGCGTGAGCGTATCTTCATCGAAGTTGGCAACTGCCTTTTCCCCGGGCGCAGCGGGCATCCCCCACTGTCCGGCGATGACCTCGCGCGAGAGTCGCCAGAGGGGAATGTACGCGCCGTATGACGTAATCCCAACCATAGCGCATCTCCTTTCGGTGTCAATGGAACTCGACAAGTTGAACGAATTCAGTCTGTTTGATGCGGGCCGTGATTTCGCTTCGAGTTTGCTCATCACGGATGGGTTCGACCTCGGTGACGGGCAGATTGTCCTTGTTTACGCCGGATTTCCAGTTGACGATGAAGCCGGGCACGATGGCGTACTTGCAGCCGGTGACGGCGCAGCATGAGGAATCGACCAGCGCCATGCCCACCACGTAGAGCACTTCTCTTCCGTCGTAAGGCATCCTGACTTCCTTTTCGAGCGTGTAATGGCCGCCGATGGCCTGCACTTCGGTATCGAGTTCGATATGAGTGTATGTGCGTGTCATTTTATCACCCAGCCGCGCCTTGTGATTTTCCAATGT
>CAZEBC010000010.1:40118-46197 GCA_964510165.1 uncultured bacterium | reverse complement strand
TAAAGATTTGACCCCATCTCCTCGAGTTCGATATCGGCGTACATGCCCGGCTTGAGCAATCCGCCGAGGTTGTCGATTCCGACCTTGACCGCGAACACCAGCTTCACCCGGTCCTCGAGTGTTTGTATGTTCTTTGGCGTGAACTCGGCCTCGTCGGAGATATACGTGATTGTTCCCGCGAAATCCCTTTCCGGGAACGAGTCCACGCGCACTTTCGCGGCCTGTCCAAGCTTTATCTTGCCCAGGTCGGCCTCGTTGATGTAAATCTTCACCCACATGTCCTGCGGGTCCGCGACCGTCAGGATGGGCACGCCGGGCGAGATCACCTCGCCCGCCTCGGAGTCCTTGACGAGCACGATTCCCGTAATGGGTGAAAAGATGTCGGTTTTCTCAAGCCGCACCTGCGCGAGGTCCAGCGCGGCCTGCGCCTGCTTCACCTGCCAGCGGGCCGCCTGTATCTGGTCGGGTCTGAAACCGGCCTCGAGCAGCCTCAGTTCCTCCAAGGCCGCCTTGTAACGGCTCTCCGCGATGTCCACATTGGTGCGGGCGTTGTCAAGCTGGTTCTTGGAGATCACTTTCTCCTCGAATAGCTGTTCGATTCGGTGCCAATCGGCCTGAGCGAGTTCCAGGGTTGCCTTGGTCAAAGCCACCTGCGCACGGGCGCGGTCAAGCTCCTGCGGACGCGCGCCAGCCTCCAGGTCGGCCAGCGTCGCGCGGGCGGCTTGAAGCGCGGCCTCGGCTCGGGCAACCTCGGCCCTGAACTGGCTGTCCTCGATTTTCGCCACAAGCCGGCCCTTCTCGACGCGGTCTCCCTCTTCGACCGGGAGCTTATCCAGCTTGCCGGCGACCTCTGCCGAGATGTCCACCTCGGTCGCCTCGATCCTGCCGGTCGCCAGAATCGTCCCCGGATTCTTGTTTCGAGTGGCCATCGGGCCGAACCGCCACCACAGCAGCGCCACCGCTATCGTCAAGAGCAGAAGCCCGACGACTCTCACCAGCGCCGGCCTCTTTGTGCCACCGGAGACGCCTGTTGTCGTTGTTGAATCCGACATGTGAAATGATCTCCTTGACGAACCTCTTCCGCAATCGCGGTTTGATTTCGACAATCGCCTCAGCGTTTCAGCAATCCATTCAGATAAATGCCCCGGATCTCCTCGATGGCCTGGCCCGGGTCGTAATCGGCCAGGTCGAAGAATCGCCTCAGTATCGTCAGTTGCATGCCGCCGAGCAGGAACGAGGCGGCGATCTGCGCGTTCACGTCTCTCAGTCTTCCCTGAGCGATCCCTTCCCGCAGGATGTCCTCGATCAGGCCCGCGTACGGGCCGATAGCCACGCGGATTATGCGCGCCATCTGTATCTTCGTTCCCGGCCTTTTTCCGTAAATCACCTGGAAGATGCTGCCTTCCTTTGTGAAGAACCGAATATGGAACGCGATCAATCTCTCGAGCCTAAGCAGAGGGTCCTCCTCGACGGAGACCTGCTGGGCGAGTTCGCTCAGGAACGAGCCCGCAAACTCGCTCACCATGTGGATAAGGAGGTCGTCCTTGTTCCGAAAATAGTTGTAGATGGACCCCTCGGCGACCCCCGCGCGGCGCGCGATCTCGGCGGTGGTCGTCTGCTCGAACCCCTTGGCCGCGGCGATGGAGAGCGTGGCGTCGAGGATTCTTCGCCGCGTATCGGCCTTGCTCCTTCGCCCGGCCTTCTTATTTCTTGTGTCTGCCTTCATAATATGAGTGAGTGCTCACTCATATTATACCATGTCGCTGGGCACTGGTCAAGCGGGCGCCTGAAGCGGGCTCAAGCGTGCCCCGAACGCCATTCCCCCTTTCGCCGTTTACCCTTTTAAGCCCAATAATGTCTTTAACCACTTCTGTCATTCGAAATTTCTGTTTCTTCACCCTCTCCCCCAAAGGAGAGGGCAGGGTGAGGGACGTCCAATGCGGCGCCGCGCCGTTTCAGTCCGTGTGCGTCCGTGACTGCCCGTGTCAGTCCACACCGTCCACACAGTCCACGGTCTCTTTGGTTTTCAACCCGACACGGGAAGTCGCAGGCTTTAATTCAAGTGGGGAACGTGCTATAATTTTATATAATTATAAGGATGATAGCCGGTGAGAGGGATAGTGACAATGGTGTATGAATTGCCGCCGTTCAGGCCTCCGAGCGAGGCGTACAGCCTGCTCTTGCGGGTGACGCGGGGGTGTCCGTGGAACCGCTGCCGCTTCTGCGGGATGTATAAGGGGATGAAGTTCGAGACGCGCTCGGTGGAGGAGATCAAAGCCGACATTGACGCGGCGCGCGAGTTTTACGGTGACCGCGCGATGAACGTGTTTATCGGCGACGCCGACAGCCCGGTGATAAAGACGGACGATTTTGTGGAAATCCTGCGCTATCTGCGGTCGCAATTCACGCGGATTGGCCGGGTTACGAGTTATGGCCGGGCGAAGACGCTGGCGCTGATGGCGCCGGAGCGGCTGAAACGGTTGAGGGAGGCCGGGCTTGACCGCCTGCATCTGGGGCTTGAGACGGGCGATCCGGAACTGCTGAAATTCATCCAGAAGGGTTCGACGCCGCAGCATATGATACGGGCGGGCCGAAACGTGAAGCAGGCGGGCATCGAGCTTTCGGAGTACGTGATGCTCGGCATCGGCGGGGCCGACAAGTGGGAGACACACGCGCGCGGAAGCGCGGCGGTGCTGAACGCGATTGACCCCGACTTCATCCGGGTGCGCACGACGACGTTGATTCCGGGCACGCCGCTGTATGAGGCGTATGAAAGCGGCGAATACAAGCCGCCGAACGTGCTGGACATGCTGATGGAAGAACGGTTGCTGATCGAGTGTCTGGAGGGGATCGGCTCGGAGTTTCACAGCGATCACGTCTCGAACCTGGTGCCCGTGTTCGGAAAATTGATGGATGACAAACCGAACATGCTGGAGACGCTCGATGAACTGATCAGGCGGGTGGAGAAGAACAAGGACAAGCTGACGAACGAGCCGCGAATCGCGACGGTCATGTAAGAGTTCGTGTTGCGTATTGCGTGTTCCGTGTCGCGAATTAGGGATAATTGATGAAGTCGAACAAGAATGATGGGAAGATAACGACGGTCTTCTTTGATTTTGGGGATACGCTGGTTGAGGGGCGGCCCACATATCTGAAGCGGATAACCGAGTTGCTTGGCGAGTTCGGCTTCGAGAAGGCGTATGGCGACGTGGTCAGCGCGTTCACGAAGGCCGATTATCTTCTGTATCTCGACGCGCGGGCGGGTTCGCTCAGCGGCGACGGGCAATACCTGATGCGGTTCCTGGAGCATTTCGCGGGATGCCTGGAGGTGGCGATAGACTGGGAAGCAGTGCTGCCGCACGTGCTGAAGAATTTCGACAGTCGGCCCTATGAGCGGATGCTCTCGGAGGGCGCGACCGAGACGCTTGAGCGACTGAGCGAGCGAGGCTTCCAACTGGCGATAATCTCGAATAACGACGGGCGCTGCCGCGAAAAGTGCGAGGAACTGGGGATCGCGCGGTTCTTCGAGGCGATCGTGGACTCAAGCAAGGAAGCAGTGCGCAAGCCGTCGCCTAGAATCTTCGAGATCGCGCTTGAAAGGATGCGGATTGCGCCGAGCCAGGCGGCCCATGTGGGGGATATGTACGGCAGCGATGTGCTCGGGGCGCGAGACGCGGGGATTACGCCGATATGGTACAATCCGCGTCGCAGCGAGGCGTTCGCGGAGTATCGGCCCGAACATGAAATAGAGAATCTGAGGCAGATTCTTGATATCCTGTAAGACACTAATGCTTGGGGGTGCCTGGTAGATTGGCGCTTTCTCGCTCATTCAAGGTTTCCATCCTGTTGTCCACGATGATTCACCTGGGTGTGTTCACGGCGCTCGGACAGGAATCCGTCGTGCAAAGAGTGACGAAACCGCCGGAGGTCTTGTTGGCCCGAAAGCTGGAGACCAGGCCGAAGCCTATCCATTTCGAGCTCGTGGACACGCCCGTCTCCGCAAAGACGGACAAGCCGCCCGAGAACAGCACCTTGATGTCGGACAAGAACGCGCGGGCGCAAGACCTGTTTCAAGGAGATAAGAAGCTTGACAACTCGCCCCACATGGAGGGGAAACGAGAAGATTCCAAGGATACGAGGCCGCGCGCCGAGGTGATACCGCCGAAGCCGACGCCGCAAGCCTCGAACGCGGCACGGCCGCAGCCGCCAAAGCCGGCTCTGGCGCCTCCGACGCCGCCGAAAGAGAAGGCGCTGGCGAAGGAACCGGAAGAGCCGAAGGGCGTCTCGATGGAATCCTTGCTGAAGAAAGAAGCGCCGCGTGAGAAAGAGGCAAAGCCCGCTCCCGAGCCGGAAGGACGGAAAGTCATCCAGCTCGCGAAGAAGCTCCCGAAAGCTGGCGCCTCCGGGAGCATTCCGCCTTCATCGCCGCGCATCGTGACGACGGCAAGCTCGAAGAATGTGAACGCGGACGCCGAGATCACGGGCGAGCTTTCATTCGGCGCGACCCGCCACTTCTTCGGCGAGTATCTCTTGAAAATGAAGCAGGCAGTGGAGCGCCAGTGGGTCTCGCGGCTGGTGTCGCAGTACACGGGCGTCGTCAGCGCAGAGGCCGTGATTGACTTCAAGATACAGCCCGACGGCAGGGTGACTGATTTGGCGATTGCGGAGTTTGACGGCGACAACTATTTTCCCGTGCTTTGCGTGTCCTCGATAACCGACGCCCAGCCGTTCGACGAGATACCGTATGACGAGATAGAGGGCTTGCCGCAAGAGTACAAAAACAAAGCGCTGAGCGTGCGGTTCACGTTCAGGTATCATTAGGACAAAAAGATCTGTTGTCTAATGCTCCATTCACGAAAGGTTTGGATTCCCGCTTTCGCGGGAATGACAAGAACTTTAGACTTTTCGATTTGTCATTCCCCGGCTTGACCGGGGAATCCAAGAAAAACGCATTTGGAGAAACACGCCGCAGAGATTCGGCTACCAGGACACCAATGAGATAAGGAGGAAGTAAGGTTGGAGACGGCGTTGCATTTGTTGCGGGCGGGCGGAATCACGATGGTTCCGCTGATGCTGTGCTCGATCATCGCGCTCGCGATCATCATAGAAAAGGCGTATACTCTGAGGACGGGCAGAGTGATTTCGCGGGAGATAGTCGGGCTGGTCGAGAATCTGCAGGGGCGCGAGGATATCCTGTCGTCGGTGGCGGTCTGCGATCGGGCGAACTCGCCGTTTGCGCGCGTTATAAAGACCGCTCTGGTTCATCGCAAGCTGCCGCGCAACGATAATGTCGAGATGGTGCAGGCGGCAGCGCGGCAGGAGGTGGTTTCGCTGGAGCGGGGCCTGCTGATGCTGGAGATCATCACGGGGATATCGCCGCTTTTGGGATTGCTGGGGACGGTGCTCGGCATATTCCACGTGTTCAACGTGATTGTGGCGAGCGGCATTGGCGAGGCCTCGATTCTGTCGGGAGGCATCTCCGAGGCGCTCATCACCACGATTGTTGGGCTGTTCATCGCGATACCGTGCCTGATTGCTCACAGCTATTATTCGAAGCGGGTGGACGACCTGGTATTGGATATTGAGCGGTATGCCAACCTTGTGACGCACAAGCTGTATTCCCGCCTTGACGGGGCGGGCGAGGGCGTCGGGGTTGCAGAGGAGCAGTTTACGAGGTAAACGTCATGCAGATTCGCGAACGAAAAAGGCAGCGTCCGACGATAAACATCACGTCGCTCATTGACGTCATGTTTCTGCTGCTCATCTTCTTCATGGTTTCGACCACCTTCGCGGAGCAGCCGGGAATCAAGCTTGAGCTTCCGACCGCGCGCACGTCCGAGCCGAGCAAGCTGGAGCCGCTTACGCTTGCCATTGACAAGCGCGGCGCGATGTATCTGAACGGGATTGCCATAAGGGAAGCAACTCTGCGGGCAGAACTCGAGAAGGCCGCGAAGAAACCTGACGCTTCGCTTATCCTGAAGGCGGACAGGTCGGTCCCTTATGGCTACGTGATCCATGCGATGGACCTCGCGCGCCAGAGCGGCGTTCGACGGATTGTGTCGCTGACGGAACTTCCGAA
>CAZEBC010000010.1:0-40018 GCA_964510165.1 uncultured bacterium | reverse complement strand
GGCGCGCGCCGTGCGCCCCTATGGACTGCGGATGTCATGAGTTACCGGATATTGAGGACTTTGTAAGAGAAGAAAGGAGGCGTGCATGAGCAACAGGAACGCAAGATCGGGTGACAAGAAGGACAAGGTGCCTCCCCTCAAGCCGCCGAAGGGTTACGCGGGAAAGAAGAGCCTCCTCGATGACAAGACACAGAAACCCAGCGAGACCGAGGAAGAGTACTTCCGGCGAAAAGAAGAGGAACAACTCAGGAAATACAGGGAGGAACAGAAAGTTCGAGAGGAGCAAGAGGCGAAGGAGCAGGCGAAGAAACTCCACCATATGAAGTGTCCGAAGTGCTACGGCGAACTCGACGAGAAGGTCTTCAAGAAGAAAGTGAAGATAGACAGATGCACCGAGTGCGGCGGCGTATGGCTGGACAGCGGCGAGCTGGAGACGCTTGCCGGGCATGAGGAGAGCTTCCTCTCCGGCTTGCTGCAGCAGTTAACGGGCAGGGGCAGAGAGTCGTCGTAGCGCAGTGTGTCGTTGGGCGCTCAGCGCGACTGAGCCGCAACCACAGTCTCTCACCCTGGCCCTCTCCCAGTGGGAGAGGGTTGGGGTGAGGGGGACGATTTAAGGATAGGAGGGCACGTTCCAATGGAAACGCTTGAACATCAAATCGGGGAGGCCGCGGGAAAAATCTGGAATGCACTGAACGCCAACGGTCCGCTCTCGAAGTCGGCCATCTCGAAAAAAACCAAGCTCTCGTCAAGCCTTGTGGAGCAGGGGATCGGCTGGCTGGCGAGAGAGGGCAAGCTTGTCAGCGAGAAGACAAAGAGGGGAGAACTGATTCGTTTGAAGGAGCAATGAGGGCTGCGCGACACCGTGAGGGCGGATGTTAAAAGTCGATCTTCATACACATTCGGCGGACGATCCCGAGGAATCGATACGGCACACGAGCTGTCAGTTGATAGACAAGGCGTGCTCGCTCGGCTACGACGCGATAAGCATAACGAGCCACAACGGACTCACCTACACCGAGTATCTTCGGGATTACTCGCGCGAACGAGGGATCCTGCTGATTCCCGGCGTCGAACTCGACATAGAGAGAAAACACGTGGTGGTCGTGAACGCGGACGAGCGAATGCTTGATGCGCGCACCTTCGAGGACCTTCGCAGGCTGCGAGCGCCCGACAGCCTGATCGTGGCGCCTCACCCCTATTTCCCGGGCTGGGCCTCCCTTATGGGGAAGGTGCGAAAAAACATAGACGTCTTCGACGCGATCGAGTTCTCATGGTTCTACCACAGCCGCATCAACTTCAACTTCTTTGCGATACAGACGGCTGCGGAATACGGATTGCCGCTGCTGGGGACGTCGGACTGTCATCACATTGAGAAGTTCGGCTCGGCGTACTCGCTTGTGGACGCCGAGAGGGAGGCCGATGCGATCGTTGAAGCGGTGAAGGCGGGCCGCGTGGAGATAGCCGCCAATCCGTTGAAGCTGATGGAATTCGGGATGCATGGGCTGGAGCATGTGGTCGGGGGCACTTTTTGCATGCTTCGAAAGGTGTTGCTTGGCGGGGCACGATGAGAATAGCGGGCATATCGTGTATCGCGTTTGCTCTGTTGCTGACGATTGAAGCGGACGCATTCGAGGTCCGTAAAACAGCCCTCTTTGTGTATCTTCATGAGGTGAAGCCGATCGAGGAAGACGCCGCCAGGGCGCTGAAAGAGAAGGATTACGCCACCGCGCTTCGGAAATACCGCGAGGCGCTCCGCGGATACGAGAGAATCTGGAAGGAATACCCCGACCTCTCAAACGATCGGCCTTATGGGATAGACCGCCTCGTTGACGATTCCATCAAGACGTGCAGGAAGGCGATAGAGGACATCAAGGACAAAGGCGAGGCGGAGGACTCGTTCTACCGGCAATTGAACCAGCCGATACGGGTTGATTTTGAGGGAGAGGACATTTGCGCGGTCGCCAAGTCGCTCACGTTCCTCACCGACGTGAACGTCATCGTGGACGAAACCGTTTTCGACAAGTCGAACGGCGTGCTGAAACGAAAGATAACCGTCAGGTCCGACAACCCGATCCCGCTCAGGACTGTCATTTCGCAAATGTGTCAGCAGACCGGTCTCGCATACTCGGTTGAAGAAGACCATGTGTTCATCAGCACGCGCATTAAGCTGGATGGGCAACGATGAAGAACCAGTCCGACCCTACGCACGAGAGACGCAAGTATTTGGGCGTCATGTTTGAATGCTGCCACATCTACAGCCGCATTTACAAGAACAAGGAAGGATCGGCCTACGTGGGCTGGTGCCCGCGTTGTGCCAGAAAGGTCGAGATACCGATTCATCCATCCGGCGTCGACAACCGGTTCTTCAAAGCCTATCCCGGTTAAATAGCTGAATTGCGGACACCATGCCGCATTGTGTCCCCAATTTAGCATCAAGATGTCCCCGATTTCTTGCGGATGGTTCGACAGCGACTGTGCGATTATGTTATATTAATGATGAAGATTCTGCATTCCTATCCCGAAGAGGTGAAACGGTTTGCCGCCGAAGGATTACTATAACATTCTGGGTGTCTCGAAGAGCGCATCGGCCAAGGATATACGGGACGCATATCGCAAGCTGGCAAAAAAATATCATCCCGACAAGAACCCGGGGAACAAGCAGGCGGAAGAGAAATTCAAGCAGGTCCAAGAGGCCTATGACGTCCTTGGGGACGAGAGCAAACGCAAGCAGTACGACCAGATGCGCGACGGCGCCTTTTTCGGCGCTGGCCCGAGTGGTTTCAAGGGGTTCGGCGCGCGTCCGGGCGCGGGGGGCCAGCAATTCCGGTTTGAGGACCTTTCGGGCTTCGGAGACCTGGGGGACCTTTTCAGTTCGATATTCGGGTTTGGCGCGCGACCGGGAACGCGGGAGTGGGGCGGCGGGTTCGCCGGGCCCGCGAAGGGCGAAGACACACACGCCGAGATCGAGATTCCGTTCGAGCAGGCCGTCTCGGGCGGCAAGACCACGATCCAGCTTGCCCGTGAGGAAGAGTGTTCGCGCTGTGGCGGCGCGGGCACGGACCCCGGTTCCGGCGCGCAAACCTGTCCGACGTGTCAAGGCCGCGGAAATGTGGCTACCAGCCAGGGCGCCTTTTCCATCAGCCGGCCCTGCCCGCACTGTCTGGGCAGAGGCGTGGTGGGCGGCAAGCCGTGCAGCGGGTGCGGAGGCAGCGGAAGCTCCGTGGAGACCCGTTCAATCTCGGTGAAGATACCTGCGGGCCTGGCAGACGGCTCCAAGATTCGAGTCGCCGGTCAGGGCCAGAAAGGCATGCAGGGCGGTGCGCCCGGCGATCTGATCATCACGGTGAGGGTGCGTCAGCATCCCAAATTCAGGCGAGAGGGTAGCAACATCTATTCCGACTTTACCATCAACCTGGCGCAGGCGGTGCTCGGGACCAATGTCAAGGTGGAATCGCTCGACGGCACGGTGAATCTGCGTATTCCGCCGGGCATTCAGCCGGGAAAGAAGCTCAGGCTGAAGGGCCGGGGCGTCAAGAAGGCGCATGGCAACGGGCGTGGAGATCATATTGTTACGGTTAATGTGAAGATACCGGAGTCACTCGGCGAATCGGAGAAAGAGCTCTTCATGCGATTTGCGAGGGAGGCGAAGCTGGTTAGCTGAGGCGCTGTGCAGGCGGGCGCACGCCGTACGTCCCCACAATCTGGTTGGGGCGTTAGTGCGAAGCGGGTATGAATGGATGGTCACGTAGTAAATCTGATAGTATTGTACGTCGTGTTGCTCTTTTCGTGTTGCGTGCATGAGTTCGCGCACGCATGGACCGCGAACATGTGCGGCGACGATACCGCGCGGCTGATGGGCCGGATGACCCTCAACCCCGTGGTTCATATAGACCCGGTAGGCACGATAATATTTCCGCTGCTGGCGATCATCACGAATGTGCCGTTTCTGCTTGGCTGGGCGAAGCCGGTGCCCATCAATCCGACGCGTTTTCAGAATTATCGGCGCGATGATATGATCGTTTCTCTCGCGGGAATCGGGAGCAACCTCCTGCTGGCTTTGTTCGCGGCAAGCGTATTGCGGAGCATTTACGTGTTCGCCTTGACAACATACGCCGTTCCTGTGGTATATATTCTCAAGTATTTGATGCTGATAAACGTGGTGCTTGCGGTGTTCAATCTGATCCCGATTCCTCCTCTGGACGGGTCACATGTGCTGTTCCATTATCTTCCGCTGGACGCGGCGACGCATTTCAGAAGGCTGGAGCAATACGGGTTTGTGATACTGATCTTCTTCTTGATGACGGGCGTTTTCGGCAAGCTGCTTGCGGGGCCGCTGGCCATATTCAGGTTGATCGCCGGCCCGCTGGGTTAGAATATTCACAAAAAAAAAGAGAAAGAAAGGCATTTACAATTGGCCCCGTTGATGTCATACTAAGATTGTTTGGTGACACGGGGAACGATGGAGGAACATATGCAGATTACTCGAGCGGCTGAATATGCGATACGAGGCATTTTGTATCTGTCCTCGCAGCCGAAGGGTTCGGTATGCCTTCTGAGCGAGATATCGGAACGCCAGCTAATACCGCCCAGTTTCCTATCGAAGATATTCCAAAATCTTTCGAGAGCCGGACTTGTCAACTCGTCAAGGGGCACGGGCGGCGGCTTCGCCTTAACGAAAGACCCGCATGAAATCACGCTTCTTGATGTTCTGGAGGCAATAGAAGGACAGATTTCACTGAACGTCTGTGTCACAAACGGGAACGCATGTGGGAATCAGCCTGTCTGCGCGGTGCACGACGTCTGGTGCAAGGCTCAGGACAATCTGCTGGAGATGTTGCGCAGCAGGACCTTTGGTGAATTGGCCGAGGCGAATCGTAAATTGGCTGAGGAAGCCGCCCGAGAGCCTCAGGCGAGCGATTGAGTTTGCTGCGGACGGCTTGTTTGACGTTGCCGGTTATGTTTCTTTCCCTGCCTGTGGACCGCTTACTTCACTAATCGCTTCTCTTGCCAGACCTCATGGCCTATAGAAAGACCACACCTGACTCGTGATTAACTGCCTCGGAATCTGATTGAGGTCCACACCTCGAACCCGCCAGTGTATCCAGCTTGCCGAAGGAACCTGGTTCCATTGAGCCGGTGTCATGGTCCAACTTGTTGTCCTGAGCGCCGTATGCAGGTTGTTATAGGTGGACCAGTATGTCGAGAAACTGGGTGAGAGGCTGAGGTCCACCGCATAAACATTATTGGCGCCGCCGTCGGCCAACCACATGAACGTGGGGCGCGAAGTTACGGTCGCCTGGTCGGCAGGGGAGATGAGGCCTATGGTGGCGAGCGGCGTGCTCACGCCAACGAAGACATCGGCCGTCATCGTGGCGGCAGAATTGCTGATGTTGCGAATCGCGACGGTAGAGGCGCAGTTGGCGTACGAGCCGCTGTTGGGCGATGTCACCGCGTCGAACGTGCGCTTGTTGAACGAGCCGGGGAACGGATCGCTCGCGTCGCCGCTGTAGTTCTTTTCAAGGTGAAGCTGACCGTCGGCCTGTTCGAGCGCTACATGGAAGTGATTGACGCAACTACAGTTCTGGAGATTAAGGCATTCGTTGTCGTTGCTGGATTTATTCTCGTCTACATGCCAGATCAACAGCCCCGATCCCGGCAGAGCGGAGTCGAACCCGATCTTTTGTCGGTTCTCCACAAGGAAGTATTCTGCATTTAAGCCTCCGGAATTCCATAAATAGAACATCTGCGGCTGGTTTTCGATCGCCGGGATGCTCAGGCCGATGGTGTCGGTCGCGACAATTGTCGATCCGACGAAGCCCAGGCGCTTGCGGCTCCACGCGTCCGGATGCGCGGGTGAATTGCCAAGCAGACCGTTCCAGCTTCCATAACTCATGAGGCTCCAGTTGCCAACGCCGGCGGATGAGCCGTCGGTGTCATACAGGTCGGGCAGGCCGAACACATGGCCGAGTTCATGGCAATAGACTCCCGCGGTCATGTCGCCGGGGCTGAGCCAGTACTCGGGCTCCATCGAGTAGACGCTGATGTAGACGCCGTCCTTGAGCCTGGGGACGATAGCCCATTGATGCGACCAGATATCGTTGGGACTGCCCGTGAACTCGGCGCCCGGTCCCGCGTGTATCACGAAAAGCGCGTCAACGAAGGAATCGCCGTTGTTGTCGTATTGAGAGAAGTCCACAACCGCATTGGCGGCATCCACGACGTCCTCGACAAGCTTCTGGGCGTTGTTGGGATAGGCGCCCTCCAGGCCGTACTGGCCATTCGTATAGTACGAGTAGAGCCGGGGCGCCCTGAACCAGCCGGTTGAACCGGGCAGGTGCACCGTCACGATGGTGAGCGAGCCATAGGACACCTCGCCGTAGTAATTCCGCACGGTTGAGCCGGTCGTCCCGAAAATCAGTGTGTCGAAGTAGCTGGCAGAGACCTGCTTGACCTTGTCCGAAAAGTCCACCAGCAGCGCCAAGGCTCTGAATGTGCCTGTCGGCCCGCCGGCCGGCGGCGCGGGATAGAGCGACATTGAGCGGATATCCGGCTCGGCGCCCGCCTGATTTATCCCTCTCGCCTTAAGCGCTTCAGGGGTGCGGACGAAATCGGGTGTCTTGAGTTCGCCGGTCCTGAACTTCTCGAGCAACTGAGGATGCGGCGGCATCGCGAAAGCGGGTAGGGCGGTGAGCGCAAGCGCGACGGCGAGGGTTACAGCGATAAAGCCTTTGCTGACAGACATCTTCCACTCTCTTCGGGTTTCAACCCGTCTGCGAAATCCTTGGCGGGAAACCGCGCATGACGTAAGATGTCAGATTTATTTGCCAAACATTAAATCATACAAGGGTAGTTTTGTCAACAAAGAAATAACCCGGGGGATATAACAAGTCCGGGCCCTTTTTGCCTTGTGAAGACCGGCCACTCGATCTGGCCTTAGGGCGGGGTTACCTGGTTTTCGCTCACTGTCCCCCGGATGCGCCCGTGCCGTGACAGCCCGGCATTCCGCAGACGAAGGGAATCACGAGTTTCACCGGGCCATTATCGGCGCCGCCCATCGGCTTGAGCATCCCGTTGACATTTTTTCGATGAGCGCCTAAGATATTTGACGAGAGAGGGGAACCGAGCAACCCCGGGAAGGAGGCAACGTGGCTGAGTTTGACGTATTCCGCAACCTGAGCAAGTCGGAAATGAACAACATTCTCGATGTTGGCGTCATCCGCCCGATCGAGAGGGGGAAACTGCTTTTCCGCAAGGGCGACGTCGGCCATGAGATGTACATCGTATTGAAGGGAAAGATCAATATCGTTGACGAATATGACACCCACAAAAAGGTCCTTGCCGAACTGGGGCCGGGCGAGATTTTTGGCGAGATGGCGATGTTTGAGCGGAGCACACGGTCGGCGCACGCGCTTGCAGCGGAGAACTCGCAGGTTCTCGTGCTGAGCGAGGAAGTTCTCAAGACACTGATGGAGAAGAAGATACCCAGGCAGTTTCTGGCCAATGTTATAGAGGTATTGTGTCACCGGCTGCGCCTGACGAACGTGATGTATATGCGAACGAAATACGGGGACAACTATCCGAAAGAGGTGAAATGGCTGGGCTGAGCGGCGGCATTGACGCGCGTCCGCCCCTGTTTACAAACATGTTGACCATATGGTATAATCCATTCGGATGAGAAGAGGGTATCCACCCCATCCTCGCTCATCGGCGTTGAGGAGCAATCCCCCTTTAAGAAACGGAGATGAATCCGATGAAACACCTGAAAAGGATTGCCCTCTTTTTCCTGATTCTCCCAATCCCAATCGTGGCGGTGGCTCTGAGCAGCCGAAGTTCCGAGAGGAACCACCGTCTCGAAGATGTCAAGTATGCGCTCGGCAGCGAAGACCCGCAAGTTCGCATGGGCGCGGTGGTCACCCTTCAAGAGTATGGGGAATCGGCTGTCCCTGCCCTGAAGGAGGCGCTGAGCGACGCTGATCCCGGCGTGAGGCGCGCAGCCATTCAATCCCTCGGCAAGATCGGGGGCGCACGCGCCGCCGATGCCTTGGCGACCCTGTTGACCGACCCCGACCGCACCGTGCGGGCGATAGCCATCCTCTCGCTTGGTGACGCGGGGAGGGACGCCATGCCGCATCTTTTGAAGGCGCTCGAATCCGAGCCGTCTCCGCGAGGGCGGATGTTCGCCGCGACGGCGATAACGCACCTAGCCCGGCCGGGAGACACGGCTGAGATAATGAAGCGATTCGAGCGGCAGGATGCGGCCACACGGATGCACCTGGTGATCGCGCTCGTCAAGATAGACGATGACGAGGCGTACCGGGCGTTGGAAAAGCTGGCGGAGTTCCCTGACCGGCTCGTCCGCTTCTACGTGGTCAACACGATTGCGGAGGCGCCGCCCGACAACAGAGCGCTCCCCATCCTGCTCGGCTCGCTTAACGACTCCGCGCAGGAAGTCAGGATGTGGGGCATGTTCGGGCTGGAGCATCTCAATCATCCAAAGAGCTACGAACAAGTGGTCGCCGCGCTTGGCGACGAGGACGCATACGTGCGCAAGGAGGCCGCCTACACACTCGGCAACCTGGGCAATCCGGCCGCCGTGCCTTATCTCATTGCGTGTCTCAACGACCCGCATTATCTCGTGAGATGCGATTCGGCCGAATCGTTGGGCAAGTTGGGCGACGTCCGCGCCGTTGCCGCGCTCAGGCCGATGCTCGAGGAAGATAACGCCGCGATACAGATCAAGACCGCCCAGGCGCTTGCCCGACTGAAGGACTACAGCGGGATGGAGACTCTGATCGGGTTTACCGACAGCCCGGACCTTGTGTATCAGGTGGAATCGTGTCGCGCGTTGCAGTCGTTGGCCAACGAGGATTTTGGCTGTGACAAGGAAGCGTGGCTGAATTGGTGGAGGAGCGAGCAGAACCTGAGAGACCGCTGAAAGAGCGAAGTTGATAAGGCTGCGGGGGTTGGCAACGCCCGCACACTATATTCGATTCGTGTGTGGGGACGCGCGCCGCGCGTCCCCACATTCTTGTTTGTGGGCATAGCGTCCACCTTGCCTATTTTGACTTTTGCGCGATATTCAATGTAGACTGGGATTTGTCCTTATCATGTTCCTCGGCTCGCTGACAACGGTCAAAGGGGGACACCGCCATGCTATTCTTCAAGAAGAAAGAGGAAGTCGCTCGCATTTACCACGGCTTAAGCTCATCGGAAATGAAGCATCTCGACAAGGTGGGCATTCAGGAGTGGTTTGCCAAGGGGTCTCCCGTCTTCCGAAAGGGGCAGAGCGGGGACGAGATGCTTATCATCATGGACGGCGCGGTCCGCATCGTGGATGACACGGTGACTCCGCCCAAGAGCATCGCGCTGCTTCGCCAGGGAGAACTCTTTGGCGAACTGTCGGTCACAGCGCCGGCGACAAAGCGCGGAAAACAGGAATCGCTCCGCCGCTCGGCGACGGCCCTCGCGGCCGCGGACACCGTCCTGTTCGTCATACGTGAAGAGGCCTTCCGTAACTTGCTTGAACGGGAGCCGGACCTTGCCTCGAAACTTCTGATGAATCTCTTCTATATCACCGGCGAGCGTCTGCGCGATTCGATCCAGGGCAAACTGCTTGACGAGACCGTGATGGCGCCGAAGCTTCTCAGAGGCTTAAAGGACGCGGAGAAGAAGAAGCTGCTCAAGTACAGCAACGTGATACACGCGGTCCAGGGACAGCCGGTCTTCCTTGAGGGCCAAGTCGGCACCGAGCTTTACTGCGTGCTGACCGGGACTATCGCCATCACCAAGAAGGAGGGCGGCCAATCCAAGCGGCTGGCGGTGATGGGCGAGGGCGACGTCTTCGGCGAACTTGGACTCGCGACCAGGAAGGCGCGCATGGCTTCCGCCGTCGCGCTCACGGATTCGGACCTGCTCGTGATGAGTGAGGACGACCTCAACAAGCTGCGCAAGAAGAATCCGGAGATCGGCACAAAGCTGTTCTTTAATCTGTTCCGCATCGTCACGACTCGCATGCGCTCGCTGATCGTGCCGATGGTGGTGTGAGGAGAGCGCGATCTGGCTCGCCCCAAACCTAAAACAGGGACACCATAAATTATGATGTCCCCGATTTAAATTCGATCATTCCCCGGCATAGTTCTTCAGGTTTTCAATGGCGCTTTCGAGGGCGGGGTCGATTTCAAGAGCGCGCTTCCATGCCGCGGTGGCCTCGGGGATTCTGCCCATCCTGTAATAAGCCACGCCGACGTTGTTCATTGCCATGGCCAGTGAGGGGTCTGCCTTGAGCGCGGCGACGTAGCATTCGATGGCGGCCTCATATCTGCCAAAGCGGTAGTGCACATTGCCCAGGTTATATTGGGCGTTGGCGTTGGAGGGGTCGAGGCGGACCGCCTCCGTATAGTGCGTGAGCGCCGCTTTGAGATTCCCTTCCTGTTCCTTGATGACGCCCATATCGAAGTGGTCGCGCGAAGACAGCGGGACCGATTCGAGCGGCAGGTGAGAGCTTTGTTTCGTTTCCTTCTTGCTCGGGGCGGAGTCCTCGCTGGCTAAAGACGGAGCGGTTTCTGCTGAGGGTTCTTCCGTGACTACGGGGCCTTCGGGAACATTGGAGTCGGCCTGTGGAGCCGGAGCGATTTCCATATTCGGCTCGGGCGGCTGGGTGTCCTGCGCGAGGGACGGGATGCGCTTCATATCGGCAGGTTTTTCGGCGCGCTCGATTGACGAAAGCACGTCGAGATTGTGGCTGATGGTCTCGTTGTCGGGGTCGAGCGTTTGAGCCTTCTTCAGCACCGCGCTTGCCTCATCATAGCGTTTGAGCACGAAATAGGCGCTGCCGAGATTGTTGAGGATTTCGACCGAAGCCGGCGAGAGGTCAAGCGCGCGCAGATACTCGCGCGCAGCCTCGTCATAGTTGCCCTTCTCATACAACTCGTTCGCTCGAACGAACAATGCGCGCGCCTCGACCTGTTGGGGAAGCGCGAGCCGGAATATGTCGCGGTCGGCCGGCCTTTCAGAGGATGCGATGACGAACTCGACGTCCGCGAGCTTCCTTGTTACGACCTGGTTTTCGGGGTCCATGGTCAGCGCTTTCTTGAATTGCTCTCGCGCCTTTTCGTAGTCGCCGAGCGCGAAGTATGCGGTGCCGAGTCCGCTCAGGGCGTTCACGTGCTGCGGCGCAAGCGCGACCGCGCGGGCGAACGAGTCCACCGCCTCGTTGTACGAGCGTCGTGACAGATAGATGTTGCCCGCAGCCACAAGCGCGTCGGGATGAGCGTTTCGCGTGTCCGCGGCGTCCTGGGTTCCTGCGTCGTGCAATTTGGCGAGGTTCTCACGGACGTCTATTGCCGTAGGGTCGGCGCTGAGCGCGCGCTTGAAGTGCTCCCTCGCCTTGTCCGTTTCGCCAAGCTTCAGGTACGTGAGGGCGACGTTATTGTTGGCCTTGAAGTTGTCGGGGTCCAACTCGAGGGCCTTGCGGAATTCCTCGGCCGCCCGCCAGTAGTCGCCGTTTGCATACAGGGCGGAGCCGGCTTCGATATGTTCTTTCAATCCGCCGATTCCCGCCGAACGGCCCGGCGCTTCGTGGTCCTCGGTGACACGCGCGAGGTTCTTGCGCGCATTCACGTCATGCGGATTTATCTCAAGCGCTCTTCGGAACGATTCTCTTGCCTTCTCGTTCATGCCCATCATGTGGTAGATGACGCCGAGGTTGTTCCACGAATCGAAATCCTCGGGGTCGTATTGAAGCGCCTTGGCGTATTTCTCGGCCGCCTTCGAGTAATGTTTTCTGGCGCGGTACACCAGTCCAAGATTGAAGAGGGCGTGAGGATAATCCTCCTGCATCTCGACCAGCCGCTCGAGCGCCTCCTGCGCCTTGGCAATGCGGTCGGTCCGATAATAATGGACGGCAAGCTTCGAGAGGGCGTCGGAGTATGCGGAGTCTTCGGCGAGCGCGCGGGAGAGAAGCTCTTCGGCCTGCTGCGAGCCGGTCGGGGCCGCGAGCGCCTGTCCATAGAGCGTCATCGCCTGGATGGACGCGGTGGGAATCCTGCGCATGCGCTCGTAGCGCTCATCCGAATACGCAAATCCGAGCGCCTGCGCGATCGAGACCGAAAGATCATCCAACCGCGAGTATAGCTCGGATACGGACGCGGTGAACGAAGCGCCGCCCTGTTGTTGCCGGTCTGCAACCGAGAAGAAGCAGACGTTTACGGAAACATCCTGCCCGTTTGCCTGGAAATCGCCTCCGAGCACAAACTCGGCGCGTACTGCCTCGGCGATGGCGCACAGGTCGGAACAGAGCGCATCGTGGGAAACCCGATTTGTTTCCGGGCCGGCGACGGGCATGCGTTCATGGACGAGATCGAGTCCGGGAAGCAGTTTGAGGTTGTACTCGATGGAATCGGCGATGACGGGGCCAAGCCAGGCCTGTTCGTCCGAAGGGTCGAGGCATACGAACTCGACGACACACAGGCGGACCGGTTGAGCGTCTGACCTTGAAATCGGGGTGGCTGAGAGAAGAATCAGGAGCAGCCCCAACCGAAAGATGAATCGAAAGTTCATTGTGAGCTTTCGCCAAAGACGCGACCATCGTCTCCGCAAGACACCAAATTCTACCACAGGATTCGGCCATTTGCAAAGGAGCGCCGCGCGCTACTACGCCCCTACAATAAGAGGAGATGTCACAGCGCGCCGCGCGCTTTGAGGTGGACCATCAGTATGGAGATATCGGACGGGTTTACGCCGGTGATGCGGGCCGCCTGTCCGAGCGAGAGCGGGCGAAAGCGGGAGAGTTTCTCGCGCGCCTCGATACGCAGCCCGTAAACTTCGGCGTAATCAAGGTCCGGGGGGATCGCCGCGCCCTCGAGTTTTCTCAGCTTTTCAATGTGCGCAAGTTGCCGCTTGACGTAGCCCTCATACTTGACGTCTGTCTGGACCTGAGCCGAAACACTGTCCGGAGGAAGGGCAACTCCGGCGAGCGCGTACACGTCGGCGAGTTCCAGCTCGGGCCGGCGCAGCAGTTGTTCGAGGGTGGTTCCGTCCTTGAGAGGGCCGGCGCCCCGTTCCGAAAGGAAGCGATTGATCGTTTCCGAGGGGGAGAGCCGGGTGTGTTTGAGCCGATGAAGTTCCCGTTCGATGCGCTCGCGTTTCTCATCGAGGCGGCGGTAGGCGGAATCATCAACGAGGCCGAGCTTGCGGCCGATGGGCATGAGGCGAAGGTCGGCGTTGTCCTGCCTGAGGAGCAGCCGATATTCGGCCCGGGCGGTGAACATGCGATATGGCTCCCGTATCTCCCTGGTGACCAGGTCGTCTATCAATACGCCGATGTACGCCTGTGACCGGTCAAACACCAGCGGCGGCTCGCCCCTAAGCTTGAGGGCGGCGTTGATGCCCGCCATGAGGCCCTGCGCGGCGGCCTCCTCATAGCCGGAGGTGCCGTTTATCTGACCCGCGAAGTAGAGGTTTTGCACCGTTCTGGTTTCGAGCGTCGGCTTGATTTGCGAGGGCGGCGCGAAATCGTATTCGATGGCGTAGCCGAAGCGCATGATCTCGGCGCGTTCAAGGCCGCGGATGGTGTGGAGAAACGCGACTTGGACGTCCTCGGGCAGGCTGGTAGAAATCCCATTGCAATAGAACTCATCCGTCTCGTAGCCTTCCGGCTCGAGGAAAATCTGGTGCTGCGTCTTCTCGGGGAACTTGACTACCTTGTCCTCGATGGAAGGGCAATAGCGCGGGCCTACGCCGGAGATTCTTCCGGAATAGAGCGGAGAACGGTCCAGGTTCTGCCGAATCACATCATGAGTCGTCTTGTTCGTGTAGCCGAGATAGCAGGGAACCTGGTCGCGTTCGATGCTGTCGGTTGAGAAGGAGAACGGAGGCGGCGGCACGTCGCCGGGTTGCTCGACAAAGGCCGAGAGGGCGACCGTGTTCTTGTTTATGCGTGGGGGAGTGCCCGTCTTGAGTCGGCCGAGCTGAAAGCCGATCCTCTCAAGCGCTCCCGACAGGCGCCGGGAGGGGAATTCGCCCGCGCGTCCGGCCTCGTAATTGGAAAGACCAACATGTATCAATCCGCGCAGGAACGTGCCCGTCGTGATGATGACCGAGCGGCCCTCGAACTTTGTCTGGGTTTGCGTGGTGACGCCGGCGACCCTGCCGTTCTCCACACAGATATCGTCAACAAGCGCCTGCTTGAGGTCGAGGCGCTCGGCCTCCTCGAGCAGGTGCTTCATCTTGAGATGATACGCCTTCTTGTCTGCCTGCGCGCGCGGCGCCCACACGGCGGGACCTTTGCTCCGGTTGAGCATTCGGAACTGGATGCCGGCGGCATCGGTGACTCTTCCCATGGCGCCGCCGAGCGCGTCTATCTCGCGGGCGAGATGACCCTTGGCGAGACCGCCGATCGCCGGGTTGCACGACATCTGCGCGATGGTGTCGAGCGAGATGGTAAGGAGCAAAGTTTCGCAGCCCATCTTGGCGGCTGCGAGTGCGGCCTCACACCCAGCGTGTCCCGCGCCGATGACGATCACGTCGTATTTTTTCGGGTAAATGTACATACGTTGTATGGGCACAATTCATTGCGCCCCCGGGCGCGATGAATCGCGCCCCTACTTTCCGATGCAGAATTCGCTGAAGATTCTGTCGAGCAGGTCTTCCGTCACGACGGCGCCCACTATTTCGCCGAGATGGTCGAGCGCTTCTCTCAGGTCGGCAGCCACGAATTCGAGTGACAGCCCGTTCTCGAGGGCCTGCGATCCGTTGGAAAGCGCCGCGCGCGCCTCCTGAAGCGCCTGCTGGTGTCTCAGGCGACTGACGAGAATCTCCTCGGGCGCGAACGCGGCGCCCTCGGTTATCTCCTCGAAGATCGCCTCTTGCAGTTCTCTGATGCCGGTTCCTTCGGTGGCGGAGGTTCGGACAATTCGTCTGTCCGGCAAAGCTCCGGACAAGTCGGACAGGTCGGCGTCCGGCCTGAGATCGGCCTTGTTCGCCGCGAGTATCACATGCGGCTTTGTTTTTAGTCGCTCAACAATCTTGGCGTCCTCGTCGGTCAGAGGTTTGGATGAATCTATGACGAACAGGACGAGGTCCGCCTCGGCGACGGCGCGCTGGCTGCGTTCAACTCCGAGGCGCTCGACCTCACAGCCGGGCTCGCGGATGCCCGCTGTGTCGCACAGTCTGAGCGCGATGCCGTGCAGGTCGATGGATTCGATGATGACATCGCGGGTGGTGCCCGGTTCCTCGGTGACAATGGCGCGAGGCTCGCTCAAGAGGGCGTTAAGGAGGCTGGATTTGCCTACGTTCGCCTTGCCCGCGATCACGGTGGAGATTCCGTCGCGGTAGAGCCTGCCGCCCCGGGCGTTTTCGAGCAGTGCGTCTATCTCGTGCATGATCGATTCGACAATCTGACGGACACCGGCACCCGACGCTGGCCGGGCCTCGTCTTCGGGGAAATCTATGGAGACCTCGACGTGAGCGAGGCAATCCAGGAGCTTGTCTCGGAGCATGGTGATTCGCTCACTCAATCTGCCCTGGAGCTGGTTGGCGGCGGCCCTCAAGCCGGCCGACGTGCGCGCCCCGATGAGGTCGGCGACAGCTTCGGCCTGCGCCAGATCGATGCGTCCCCCGAGAAACGCGCGCTTCGTGAACTCGCCGGGTTCGGCAAGTCGCGCGCCTGACTTGAGCATGAGTTCGAGAGTTTGTCGAACCGCTACGGCGCCCCCGTGACAGTTGACTTCGACCACGTCCTCGGTCGTATAGCTGTGAGGGGCGCGCATCACGCTCACGAGCACCTCATCAACGGTTGCGCCGTCCTCCATCACGCGGCCGTGAACGAGCCGGCGCGGCTCCTGGCGGGAGAGCGGCAGGCCGTTTGTGGGGAGGACAAGGCGTTCGGCGATGGCGACGGCATCGGGTCCGCTGAGCCGGACGATGCCTATGCCGCCGTGTCCGAGCGGCGTCGAAATGGCGCAAATCGTGGAGTTGTCAAGCATGTGCGACTCTTGGCAGATCGGGCGCACAGAGCGGCAGGCTAAATTGGGGACACCATGTCCCACGCCGCGCGAAATGTCCCCAATTTAACCAAAACCCCTCACCCTGCCCTCTCCCGGCGGGAGAGGGCTGGGTGAGGGAAACATGGTTACCGATGTTTCGGCCTTACGACAACGTTCTTGAGGAACCCCTCGCCGCGGCTCTGGGTCTGCACCTCGTTATCGTCCTTGAGCGCCATGTGAATGAGCCTGCGGTCGGCGGCGGAAAGAGGCTCGGTTTCGACCTCGCGCCTGGAGCTTTTCGCCTTGGCGGCGAGCCTGCGGGCCAGGGCTTCCAGAGATTCCTTGCGTCGCTCCCTGTATCCCTCGACGTCGATGATGACGGGCCGCGCATTCTCATTGTGCCGCGCGCGGATGCGGTTGACTATGTATTGCAGTCCGTTGAGGTTCTTGCCTCGTTTGCCGATGAGAATGTTGCTGTCCTCGCCCGCCTGGACCGTGAAGACTATCTTGTCGTCGACGATCTTCTGTGTGACTGTAGCCTGGAACCCCATGAGCCGCAGAATATTGTCCAGGACCTCCTTAGCTACATCCGTCTGGACGGGCGTTGCGCGCTCATCGGTTATGGGCTTGGGAGGCTTTGCGGCGGTAACGGTAGGGCGCGGCGTGAAATCGGTGCGGGCGGCGGGCGCCGGTTCGGGTTCCTCGAGCTGGAGGAGGGTTGCCCTGATCTTGGCCTGTTTGCTGCCGATCATGCCGAAAAGACCTTTACTTCCCTCGTCGAGAATCTCTACCTTGACTTTTTCGCGGGGGGCATCGAGAACTTCGAGCGCCTTCTGGATGGCTTCTTCGGGTGTCTTTCCTTCCATTTCAATCGATATCATGGTATGCTTCCTTTCCTAATGCGGTCCATAATCAAGCCGCCTTTTGAACGAAGTATTGTTGCACGAGTCCGAGCACCGTAGACACCAGAAAATAGACCGTAAGTCCCGAAGGCATGCTGTAGAAGAGGAAGCCGAAGATAATCGGCATGTACTGCATCATCTTCTGCTGTGCCTCATTCTGGGCGCCTGCCACGGGAGTCATCTTCTGCTGGATCACCATCGCTCCAATGACCAGGAGCGGCAGAAGGTTGATGGGCAGGTTGAATGGCACGGTGAGCGTGAACAAACGGTCCGGCTCGGAGAGGTCCGTGATCCACAAGAACTGTGCGCCGCGCAGTTCGACAGCGTATCTGAGCGCCTGGAAGAGCGCGATGAATACCGGCATCTGGAACGCGATGGGGAGGCAGCCCCCCATGGGGTTGACCTTGTGCGTCCGATACAGTTCCATCATCTTGCGGTTCATCTCTTGCGGATTCTTCTTGTATTTTTCCCTGAGTTCCGCCACTTTGGGCTGGAGCGCCTGCATCTCCTTCATTGACTTGTAGCTCTTCTGGTTCAGCGGGAACAGGGCGACCCGAACGACTATCGTGAGCAGGATAATGGCGAGCCCATAGTTCTGCACATACTTATTGAAGAACAGCAGTCCGGCAAGCAGGATTTTTCCGAAGTAGTCGAAGAATCCGAAGTTAAGTATCTGGTCGAAGCCGGGGCCGCATGACTCGAGCACGTGTTTCAGCATGGGGCCGACGCAGATGCGGACGTGGTTGGCGGCGGCCTGGCCCGGCTCGATTGTCATCGGGGCCATCGCAAGGCTTATGCGTACCAGTTCTTCCTTTTCACCCAGCGGATTCATCGAGGCGGCGGCAAGTCCGCTGCCGGGCTCGAACGCGACGAAGAAGTACTTCCTCTTAAGTCCTATCCAAGTGAGGTCTTCCGCAAACTCCTTCGCTTCCTTCAGCTTTCTGATGCTCTTCTGGCCGAAATTCCGCTGGACGAGGTGAACACCCACAAGCTCGTCATACTTGGGGGAGGTTTCCGAGCTTTCCATGCCGGGAACCCATGATATCCAATAGCTCGGCTGGTTTCCTCCCAGCTGGATGGTCCGGTCACCGAGGTTGCGGAACGCGGTAATCATGTCGAACGAATACTTTTCCGGAGCGAAAACGAAAGCTTTAATGATGTCGATTTGAGGGGTCAGCCGGTAAGAGAAGACCAGCACCTGGCTCTTTGAAAGCTCCTCGGCCTGCGCGGCAAGCGAGCTTGCGCTTTGCCCGGAAGCGAGGCGCCTTGATACCAGGCCAAGGACCACTGGACGCAGTGTTTGATCGCCAGCGTTCTGAAGACACGAGTCAAGCTGACGCCAGATTTCGTCTTCGGATTTCCCGGCAGAGTTCTCCGGGCATAGCTTCAACGTCTGAGATATGTCGCTCAACTCGGCGCTCGTCGAATCGTACAGCGTATAATCGTAAATGAAATCCTCGGTCCTGGTTCCGAAATCCTCGTCGTTAAATCGAAGCCCGAGCGGCCAGCTCATATCTTCAACATTGGGGACGAGTTCTACCTGACCGCCTCGCTTGGACTGATATTCGGGCAGACTGAGAGAGACGAGGCGCGCGCCGAGCGTCGTGAACGTGGCGCTGATATGAGTGGTTTGCACCAGGACATCCTGAGCCTTCGCCAATTCGTCGGGCTTGACCCGTTCGGCGATGGGCGCCTCGGGTTCCAGCCCGGCGGGTTGCTCGGCCTCGTATATTCGCTCGATCGCGTCCTGCGTCTGTTCAGTGACGCGCGGCGGTTCGGGTGCGAAGAATTGCATCCACACTATCATGATCAGCACGGAAAGTGCGATCGCGATGAGCATGTTTCGCTGGGTTTCTTTATCCAATATGAAAAACTCCCGGTCTTCTCTCCGGCTTCAAAAGCCCGTCAGGGGACGGGATCAAAGCCTCCCTCACAGAGGGGATGGCATCGAAAGACTCTGCGCACGGTCAAGTATGAACCCTTCAGGACGCCGTACTTGCGAAGGGCCTCGACCGCGTAATCGGAGCAGGTAGGCAAGAAGCGACATGCCGGCGGGAGGAGCGGAGACACAAATAACTTGTAGAGTCTTATGATAAAGATAAGCAGTCTACGCATTAAACAGCTCTGCTCTTCCGGAGCAACGCCAAAAGGCGTTCGGCAAACTCATGGTGGGAAAGTTCGAGCGCTGCGGGTCTTACGACGATTACAAGGTCCGATTTTTCTATCGTGTCCCGATGGGTGGTTCTTACAATCTCTCTGAGAACTCTTCGTATTCGGTTGCGCTCGACCGGTTTTCCCACCTTCCTGCCGGTCACTATCCCGACCTTGCCCCCTCGCCCTTCGACCGGACTCGTGTATACGGTCATGTACTGGTCTGAAACTTTTCGTCCGGTCCGATAGAGCTTTCTGAATTCGGGTTGTTTCTTGAGTCGCCTGCTTCCGGGGAGACCAAGGTCTTTCATCACAGGCCGCGTATTCAGCCGCTCACGGTCAGTCGAATTCGACCCTTCCGCCTCCTGCTGCTCAATACTCTTCGCCCGCCCTTGGTGGCCATCCGGGCTCTGAAACCATGGGTACGCTTTCTCTTTGTGTTGGACGGCTGGTATGTTCTCTTCACTGGAGTTCCTTATCTAGAGTCTCGTTCAGACGAAATGCGGTCCTTGCTGCAGCGCCACATCAAGTATTTATTATAGTCAAGATTACGGATTCCTGTCAAGTTGCCCGAAAAGCCCGCCTCAAAGGTCGTACTTGCTCACGACCTCGAAGTTGATCTCGATTCTTCCTGCCTGTTTCGCGGTAAAGGGCGCCTCGGAATACTTGCGCGCGTCCGCCAGGATCAGGGGATTGATCGATTCGAGAACGCCCGCGCCGGCCGATTCGGCCCCTTTGAGGGTTTCGTTGTAGCATTTTACCGCATCTTGCCGGTTACCCTGCAGGTCGTGCGAAAAGCCGAGTAACAGGCGCGTGTGCGCCAGTTCGCTCGGACTTTGGGAGCATTCGACCGCGTGGGTCAGATGGGCGCAGGCTGCCGCCGCGTCGCCCGCGCGAAGGAGCAGCTTGGCCGCCAGTCTGCGGTAGATGGTTTCGTCGGGTTTGAGGGCAATTGCCTCGTCGAGATGTTTGACGGCGGCCTTCCTGTCGGTTGGCGGGATCAGGTATGCGACCATCGCGTCGTAGTACTTTCTCAAGGCCTGGTAGTCGGGGGTCCTGACGTACTCATTCGGTTCAAGGACGGCAGGGGCCGCCTCGGCATCGTCCTCGGCCAGTTCCTTCGTCAGGTTGAATCCCGTGTAGGGGTTATTGCAAACCGGGGCGAGGCCGTCAGCGACCCAGAAATCGAAAGTCGCCGGGCTGAAGACGACGCTCGTCTGGTTGGTGACTTGCGAGATGATCCCGCCGACCGGCCTCATGCTGTCGGAGCACATATCCATGTGGTCGCCCATGAACCGAGCGGCGAGAGCGGGCGTGATTCGCCCGGTGTGCTCGGACAAGAGCATGCGCATGCGCTCGAATCGGCCGATAGGATTCTTCCCGATTCCGTTTCTCAGGAATACGTCCGCCGGCTCGACTTCGGGGGTCGTAGCCATGTTGGTTTCCCAAATGACGCTGTCTTCGGGTTTGCGAACCCCGACGCGCGTGGCGCCCGCCTCGATGACGGCCGCCTCGTTGGTCTTGCCATCGCACACAAGGAACGCAAAAGCGCCCGCTCGCGGATTGTTCGAGACTATATCTATGGCTTCCTGGACGGTGGCGGCCTTTTTCATGATTTCTATTTCGAGGAACGTGAAGCTCCATCCGTCGGGTTTTGTGTCGTTGAGGAAGAGGAAATGAGCGCCCAGGCACAGCCCTTTCTCGTTCATGCAGGAATTGCATTTGAGCAGGCCGGCCGAGGTCACGCTCGCAAACCTGTAGCCGTCATCGGGCTCGTAAAACAGGACGGCCTGATGTCTATCCCACAGGCCGCCGCCGGCATAATCGGTGTTTCGACCCATGACGAGGCGGCCGTCCGCGGTAGCTTTGCCGAATGCGGCGAAGCTGGTGCACCCGTCCGCGGACCTCTTGCCGAGAGCCTTCTTCTCGAGCACCTTGATCAGGTTCATGTTGAGGTCGGACAACATGTTGCCTCGAAACACCTGGGAAAAGGTGAGGCCGCTGCCGTCGGCCAGGCCCTTCAGTTCGGCGAGGTACTGCCTGGGAGAAGACTTAAGCAGCGGGCGATAGATGGTCCAATCGAAGTATTTCGCGATGAGCCACCGCATCACGGGCTTCATATGCTTGAAGGGGGCCAAATTCCGGGTCGGCTCGGCAAAATAGAGAAGCGCGCCTTGCCGGACCTGCTCTCTCAAGAGGAGGCCGTGTTGATACCCCATCTCATAATGGGAGCCGCACAGCTTCAGCACGGTGAGCCCGCCGCGGCGATACATGCGCGCGCGGCCAAAAGCTTTCGCCTTGCCTTCTTCAACGACCTTGAGCGAGCGCAGCCACCTCAATTCCTCGGGGTTCGGAAGATATTCCTTCCCGTCTCCGAGGACGGGCCAGATGAGAAACGCGATGATTCCGAGCAGAACCAAGAGGGCAAGCGCGAGCAACGCCATGATTTTGTCTCCGATGTCCGGCGGCAATAATATTCGATGGAGGAATTGTATTCGGGCGAAGACGGGAATGTCAATTCCGAGCGCGAAGACGCCCGTGAAGCCCTTCAATCCTTCTTGACATGGATTCCGTCAAGCAGCAGAGAAAGCGCAACTTCAATCAGGCGGGGCAGCTTCTGACGGGTGATCTCATCGGTGCGCTTCTCGTGAATGAGCATGAGGCCGTTCATGGCGCCCCACATGATTCGGCTGGCCTCGTAAGGGCTCACGTCGCGAAAATCGCCTTCAGCGATGCCCTTGCGGACCGCCGACTCGAGGAGGTCGAGGCACGCGAGGGACTTGCGCTCGAGCTTTTCCTGCAGGTCGCCGTCAAGTTCCACCCGCTTGTCCGGGCGACGCAGAAAGAAGATGATGTCAAAATACTGGCCGTAGTCGGTGTAGAACTTGTAATAGGCGTTGGCATAGCCATCGAGTATCTCGCGCGCAGTGGCGTTCGGCCGCTCTGAAGCCTTCATCAAGTCAAACAGGATATCCAGGCCTTCTTCAAGTATCGAAACATAAATCTCTTCTTTATTCTTGAAATACAGATACAGAGTGCCGGTGCTAAGCTCCACGGTATCAGCAATTTGCGATATAGTCGCATTCTCGAAGCCATGCTCGAAGAAACACTCGCGCGCGGCATCGAGAATCGCTTCACGGCGGGCCTGCTTTTCACGTTCTTTGCGTTCGGCTACGCCCATGTAGGGCTCCTTTCAGGTTCTGAATTGGATTCAAATATTTACTAAGCTGGCCCTATTATACCACTCTGTTTCGGGTAAGTCAAACTGGTGAGGAACGTGATGTGGGGACATTACGACTCGGCCGCCGACACGGTGACGAGAAGGTCGGTCTGAGTAACGGGGCGAGTTTTCAGCCACGGTGTCAGCGCTTTGAGGCGACGCCCGAGCCGGGACGCGAGGTCGCGGTCGGGAATTGAAACAACAAGTCGGGCGCTGTTCCCCTTGAGAATAATGGGCGCCGGTGCCACCATGCCGTATCCTTTCTTTCATCCGGTCTCCAGCGCCAATCGCGCGCGCTCTGTGACGACCGATACGCTGCCATGCGTTTATCATTCCGAGATACAGTCTCGGTCAATCGCTCCGAACCGGGGCGGTTACCGCGAAGGAGTGTAATGAAGCTGATTGCAGGCTTGCGCTGTGGATGGTAGAATAAGTGAGTTGAATGAACCTTTGGTTTAGCAAGCTCTGCGTCAAGGCGGTGGCGGATGGCTGACGAGATTGTGCTTACATCCTTGGAAGTGAGGGCCAATCGCTTCTTCGAGGATTTCTCGGAAAAGGAAGTGGCGGGACTGCTTAAGATGTGTTCGATGCAGGCGTTCGGTCCCGGAGAATGCATCGTGCGCGAGACGGAAACGACAGACGACCTGTTCGTCATCCTCTCAGGGACGGTGCGAATCGGGAAAATCCTGTATGCCGGAGACGAAAAAGATATCTGTCTCCTCGGGCCGGGGGAATTCTTCGGTGAAATGGCGTTTCTGGACGGCGCTCCCCGGTCGGCGACCGTCTGGAGCACCGAACGGACTGTTCTGCTCAAGCTCAGCCGCGCATCCTTCGACAGATTGGTCGCCAAGAAACCGATGATCGGCTATAAGATAATCCTCAAGATGGCGGTCGCGCTTGCCTGCCGTCTTCGGGCGTCGAACGATCTTATCGAAGGCATGTTCTCCAGCCCGAACAAGGCCATCATCGAATTCAAGGCGCGCCTCTTGAAGATACAGACCATGCTGATGAGGAGATGACCCTGTCGAATTGCGGATTGGGCATTAAAGGTCGCGCCTTTACTCGGGGACACCATGGGGCATGGCGTCGCCGAATGAATTGGCGCTCGCTTCTGTTCTTCCTGTTGCTCTGCGCCGGTTGCGCCGCGACCGACACGCGATTGTCCAATCAAGGAGCCGCCTCCACAGAACACCGAGCGGAACAACCTCGGCGAGGGCATTTCTACAACGAGGAGTTCCGACGATACACCAACGTAAAGAGCGATTCGCTCTACTCTGAGATTCTTAACCGCGACGTCGAATATTCCATTTATCTGCCGCCGAGTTATCTCAATCAACCGGAGAGGGAATATCCGGTCCTCTATTACATCCACGGGTTTGATACTCCAAAGCAGGCTCATAAGGATTGGCTCACCTGGCATGTGGATGAGGCGCTCGACGCTTTCATAGAGACGGCAGAGGCGCGCGAGATGATCGTGGTGATGCCGCGATGTTTCTCGACCGGCATAATCGTCAATTGGGGACATTACGAGCGGCCGTTGCTTGTGAGTGTGATCAGCTTTCCGTTCAGAGCGGCCAGAGGCCTCTATCGCGCGCTTGACGACCCGACCTACCTGGGAACATATGGCTTCATTCATCGGTGGGACCTTACGCGGAGCCATTACTCGGATTTCTTTGTCGCGGAATTCATCGAGCACGTCGAGCAGACACACCGGATAAAGCGCGGCAAAGATTTTCGGGCGATATGCGGTTTCTCGACGGGCGGCTTCAGCGCGCTCTCACTCGCGTTTCGATATCCCGCCATGTTCGATTCGGTCAGCGCTCACGCGCCGATGCTGATTCCCATCTCTCCGTTTTCCCCCGAGGCTGATAAATACTTTGTTGAATATGACAAGAACAAAAGAGGCTATGTCTCGCACAAGTTCACCATGAACCTGCTTCGCCGCATGTTCGTGAATGAGGCAGTGTGGGATGCTAACGACCCCATTACGCTCGCGGCTGCGCGCGACCTTGACGGACTCAGAGTATATATAGACGTTGCGGAGGGCGACAAGAGGAAATACGATGTCGGCGCTCAAAAGCTGGCGGGCATCCTGGAGGAACGCGGCGTAGCGGTGCAGTTCGAACTGGTGAAAGGGCTTCCGCCCACTTCCAATCACACGTATCCCGGCTTCATCAACGGAACGCTGGTCGCCGAACACGCGCGGGGAAAGACGGACGAGGAACTTTTTCAGGTATACGGCGTGAAGAATGTGAACGCGCTCCTGAATCCCGATGTCCAGCGCATCAGGCGCTCATTGGCGTTCCACTCGCAGCATTTTTCAGAGTGAGACCCCACACGCATGCTTTTCGTCGCGTGAGCAGGGCATCAACTGAGCCAGGCGAAGAGCACTTTCAGCGTCACCGCGAGAACAGATGCCACCAGGATCAGCACGAGCAGGAAAAAGCCGACCGTGTACCGTGACTGGTCTTCCTTATGCTCACCCTTCATAATCCCCCCTAAGGAATCGTCTTGCCCAATCCGATTATAACACCGCGAGAGCGGAGATTGCACCAACAACCCGTCCTTGCTAAAACCCCGCCATCGCCGCTCGGTGGCTGAGCTGACACGTGTACATCTTCCGGAATATCGAATACTTGGCGTCGTGATAGCGCTTCGTGGTCGGATTCGCCCTGACTGCTTTGCCGCTGCGTCCCATCGCCGCCATCGCGTCTGTGACTGAGGGATACGCGCCCGCGCCGACCGCCGCCAGGATAGCAGTCCCGAGCAGCATCGCTTCCGGCTCGCGCGGAAGCAGGATGTCGCAGCCGGTCACGTCGGCATGCTCCCGCAGCCAAAGCGGATTTTTGGTTCCGCCGCCGCATGCGTGGATGGCGGTTATCGAGAGCCCCTTCGAGTTGAGCGCCTCGATTATGTGGCGCGTTCCGTACGCGATTGCCTGAAGAGCGGCATAGTAGCGGAGCGCGAGGTTTTCGAGTGTACAATCGAGCGACAAGCCGTCGAGCATCCCTCGAGCATGGGGGTCGGCGTGCGGCGAACGGTTGCCGTGATAATACGGCAGTATATGCAGGTTCTTGGTGATTTCCGGCCCCTTTTTCTCGCGCGTCTTGATGCGCTGGACTTCCGCGTTCAGAATTTCATATGGGGTCTTGTTCTCTTTCTTGGCCGTCGCAAGAAGTTGTCGAGCCGCGGCGCTGTCGGCTATGACGTGATCGATCAGCGACCCGGTTGCGCTCTGGCCGCCCTCGAGCAGCCACATTCCGGGTATCATCGCCCCGAAATAGGGTCCCCAGACGCCCTTCACGAATACCGGTTTCTCAGTGGTCGCCATGTGGCACGACGAGGTTCCGCCAATGAGCGCAAGCACACTCTGCGCTCCGGCTCCCGACCGCAGAGCCGACCCGAGGACGCCGACTCCGCCGGCATGCGCATCAATGATGCCGACAGCAACGGCAGTGCCCGGCGCCAAACCGAGTTCCTTTGCGGATACCTCGGTCAGCGGGCCCGCATAGGTTCCCATCGGGCGGACCGTCTTCGAGACCCGGCCGTTCTCGAATATGTCTTCAAGGCCGACCCCCTCGAAGAACGACTTGTCCCACCGTCCGTGCTTTCCTTCGTGTCCGAGGTATGTCCACTTGCAGACGACTGTGCACAGGCTCCTTATGTCGTTGCCGGTTGCACGGTACACCATGAAATCGGCGAGGTCCAGGAACTTGCCCGCGTTCTTCCAGGTGCGCGGCAGGTTTTCCTTTATCCAAAGGAGCTTTGGCGGTTCTTGTTCGGGCGAGAGCTTTCCGCCGACATACCTGAGCACGCGGTGACGAGTCGAATTGATGCGATCGGCCTGACCGATGGCCCTGTGGTCCATCCACACGATGACGTTGCGGTCCGCCTTGCCCGTCGGCGATACGGTCATCGGGCGGTCATTTCGATCAAGCGTGACAAGCGAGCATGTCGCGTCAAAGCTGAGCCCGACCACCCGCGCAGCCGCCACCCCGGCAGACCAGAGAGAATTTCTGATTGCCCGGCCGGCGGCCCGCCAGATGTCATCGGAAGACTGCTCCACGAAATCAGGCGCGGGTCGGTATATCTTGATCGAACATTCGCCCGAGCCCAGCATCTTTCCGCGCAAATCGAAAACCCCCGCGCGAACGCTGCCAGTCCCCACGTCCACGCCCACCACCAGGTTGTCATAGGTTCCCGGCATATGAGCCTCCCTCAGATTGATCTCGGCGTCCAAATCGGATTGTAGCGGAAACGAGGAGAAAAATGAAAACCATCGTGAATTACGGGTTGGAGATATCGGACTGTCAAGCACGACATAGCAACACGGTACGGCTATATTGGGGGCGCCATGCGGCATGGTGTCACCCAATATAATCTATCACAGCTTTTCGCGTTTGATCTTGTGCTTGCGGATTTTGTAATTGATCACGCGGGGGCTGATGCCGAGGAGTCTTGCCGCGTTCTTCTGAACCCACCCGGTGCGTTCAAGGGCCTGGATGATAAGCTGACGCTCGACGTCCATCAGTTTCAGGCCGCCGTTGGGAATTCCGACCGCTTCGTCCTTCTTCTGCGGACCCCTGTCGTAGAGCGCGATATGTTCGGGCTTGATCTCATTTCCCTCGCACATGATAACGGCGCGCTCGATGACGTTTTGGAGTTGTCTGATGTTGCCGGGCCAATGATACTCCTTGAGCATCGTCATGGCGGCGGGGTCCACCTTGGCCACCTGGTTGTTGATCTGGCCGGAATACCGCTTGAGGAAGTGCGCGACAAGCGGCTCGATGTCCTCCGGCCGATCGCGAAGCGGCGCGAGATCGATATTGACCACGTTGAGCCGGTAGAACAGGTCTTCGCGGAAATGCCCCGTGCTCATCAACTCGGCAAGGTTCTTGTTGGTGGCGGCGATGACGCGCACGTCCACGTCGATTGTCTGCGTGCCGCCGAGCCTCTCGAACTGATGCTCCTGGAGCACCCTGAGAATCTTGGCCTGGGTGCTCGCGCCCATATCGCCGATTTCATCGAGGAAGATGCTGCCCAGGTCGGCCTGCTCGAAGCGGCCGACGCGCTGCTTGTGGGCGCCGGTGAAGGCGCCTTTCTCGTGTCCGAACAGTTCGCTCTCAAGCAGGTTCTCCGGGAGCGCGGCGCAGTTGACCTTCACGAAGCTGTTCTTCTTGCGCGGGCTGTTGAAATGGATGGCGCCCGCTATCAGTTCTTTTCCGGTCCCCGTCTCGCCGGTGATGAGAACCGTGGCGTCGGTGGGCGACACTTTCTTGAGGAGCGCGAACAGCTTCTTCATGGACGGCGAGACGCCCACGATATCGTAAAACCGGTAGATGAGCGGCTGGGTGTGACGGAGAAAGTCTACCTCTTTGCGCAAGCGGCGGTTCTCGATACATGTGCTGATGCGGGCCATGATCTCCGCTGGTCCGGAGGACTGATGGATGAAATCCGCCGCGCCGAGACGCATCGCATCGATCACCCGTTGGACGGACGTGTTCGGACAGAGGGGGATCATCTGGGTATGGGGACTCTGGTCAAGGAAGTCCTCGAGGAATTCCAGGGCGGCGGCATCAAAGCGGGCCGTCTCGAAAAGGACCGCATCATATTGCAGCTTGGCCGAAAGCGTCATGGCGTGGTCGGCCGATTCGGCACGGTCAAGCTGCATCTTGGTCGCGTCCAGAACCTTCGACAACTGCCCTTCCAGCGCGTTGTCCTTGCTGATGAGAAGTACGTGTTTCATGCCATCCCTTTTCGAACGCTCATGTCACGGCCTGTATTAGCGCATCCACTCGCTCACGGTATTCCTCGTACTTTCCAATGAACAGACCCAGCGACTCCTTGTTGAGATCGGCCCGCTCCGCCAGTATGATCTTCCATGCGAGCGCGTCAGTGAATGATTCCTGGTGGGCAGTTTCGCTGAAGCCCAATCCCGGCTCCGACGCAAGTATGTCCGCGAGATGGACGATGGCCGTGAGCGCCGGGTTCTGGCTTGGCGTTGCGAGCGCAAGCACATCAAGCGGGCGGTGATGATACATTATCGATTCCACGAGCACCGGCGGCAGGCGCCAGTTCTCGGCCAGCCATGAGCCGAGCGTGGCGTGGTCCACGCCCAAGGCCCTGATTTCGGCCTCCTGCAACGAAAGCCCGTCCTTCTGGCGAAGGGCGTGGATCGCCCTCATCTTTGCAGGGAAAAACTGGTCAATGATTAGCTTTCCAATGTCGTGGATCAAGCCCGCCACAAACTCGACGCCCATCGTGTCAAATCGCATTTCGCGTCCCAGCATCTGGGAGGCGGCCGCGCAGCCGAATGAGTGCCGCCAGAACTTGAACCTGTCGAATCCGTCAGACTTGCTGCGCACCGGAAACATGCGCACCACGGACAGGCTGGTCACGGCGTTGATTATTTCGTTGAGCCCCAGAATGGTAAGCGCGAGCTGCAAGGTCGCCACTTTCTGGCGGACTCCATAATAGGGCGAGTTCGCGACTTTCAGGATGTTTGCCGCCAGTGAGGGGTCTCGCTCGATCATCTTCGCGACATCCTGCATCGAGGAATCCTCTTTCGCGATGATCTCGAGGATTTTCATCGGAACATCGGGCAACGTGGGCAGCGCCCCGATTTCCTCGATTTCGCGCCTGATCTTTTCGAGCGTTTGGGCCGACATTGTTCCGGGATGCAGCGCCCTGTGCGAGTGAGCTAATTACAATTTCGTGCGTATTGTAACACATAACCGAAGGTTTTGGCAAATATTTTCTCGAGACCAGCGAGAAATCATCTAAAACTCCAATTTGCAAATACTTAGGAGTGACTGGTATAATGAGTGTGGAGCAGGCCGGATGGCCGCGGCCTCGCCTCGGGCGGGGTCGAGGAAAGTCCGAGCTCCAAAGGGCGGGATGCTCGCTAACGGCGAGTGGGGGCGACCCCAAGGAAAGTGCAACAGAAAACATACCGCCGGAACCCCGCTTCATGCGGGATGAACCAGCGCCGGCCGGTTCGCCGCCCGGTGCGCCGGTAAGGGTGAAATGGTGCGGTAAGAGCGCACCGGCGGCGGGGTGACCCGTCGGCCTGGCAAACCCCATCCGGAGCAAGATCAAATAGAGAGGCGATGGAGTGGCCCGCTCCAATGCCTCCGGGTTGGATCGCTTGAGGCGTCCGGCAACGGGCGTCCCAGACGAATGGCCATCTCGGTTCCGTCATCAGCGGAACTAGACAGAACTCGGCTTACAGGCCTGCTCCAATGAATTATTTGCGGAGGAAACTTCCATGAAAGAGGTTTCCTCCGCTCCCTTTTTATGGCTCAGTTCTTGCTCCCCTATGGCGCCTGCAGGCGGTTTTTTTCCGGTACCTGGAAAATTGTGCTTGACTGGGCATGGAGTGTGTGCTATACTTGGCCCAACTCGGGCGCATCTCACAGTTTTGCCAGTGCCTGCGTTTGATATAACCTATTGGTTTACAGGCAGTTCTAGAAGTGGAATCGAGCTGGCATGCGAATTCGACAACTTGAGTTGTTGGCGAGGTGGAGATGCAGAAAAAGTGGAGTGTGATGCTCGTCCCGAACTCGCCCGGGCGGAAGGTCTACAGTTTTGATTTCTCAACCCACACCCTGTGGACTTTAGCTTCCGTAGCCGGGTCCCTCCTGGTGGTTGCTCTTATCACCGTCCTGTTTCTGGGCCACAAGTGGAAGCAGGAAAAGCTGGCCCAGATGTCGAACCTCCAGGCCGAGATACAGGCGCGCGACGCCGAACTCTCGGAGCTAAATCGGGAGTTTTCGACTCTCAGGGAGTTGGAGGACAAACTGCGTACCATCGCCGGTCTCAAGCCGCGCGAGCGTTCAAAAAGTGATCCGAAGGGCGGCCAAGGTGGTCCCGACGAGGACGCCATCTCCAGTCTGCCCGATTTTTCCCCCGCTGAGTTTGAGGAGGAGGCCGCTGGCCCGCTATCAGTACAGGAACTCCTCAACGGGTCTCTCGAACTGCGCGACAGTTTGTCCGAGGTGCTCTACATCTTTGAGACGCAGGGCGCCAAACTCTCAAGCATTCCTTCCATCAATCCTGTGGTTTACGATGAAGCCTGGATTTCGTCCGGCTTCGGCTATCGGGCCGACCCGATGAACGGAAAGCGCCGATTTCACGAAGGTTGCGACATCGTCGCCCCGCGCGGCACGCCGGTCATCGCGACCGCTGACGGCGTTGTCCGCTTCGCTGGCTGGCGTGACGGAATGGGACGAATGCTTGAGGTCGAGCACGGCTACGGCTACGTGACCGTGTACGCTCATAACGAGAAGCTGCTTGTCAAGCAGGGAGACCAGGTGCATCGCGGCGAACTGATCGCGCGCGTCGGCTCCAGCGGCCGGAGCACCGGTCCCCATCTTCATTACGAGGTTCGCCTGAACGACAGGCTTGTGAATCCTTACAATTACGTGGTAGAATAAACACCCACGGCGGTATTCCCCGGGCCGCCTGAACGTCCCCGAGTCTATAATTGCGGTCTCTACCGACCAGAAAGGCAGGTGTGGGTCGGTCGTTCGAGCTCGCTCAGTCGCTCAGAGAGACAGGCGTGCCATCAAATTGCTCGTTATCTCGACAACGCGGGCCGAACATCAGTGGGAGAGGTTCAATGGAAGGTTTCTTTGGCAAGAAAAAGCAGGAATCGGACGTGGTCGTCGAAAAAGAAAAGGAAAAGGAAAGGCCATCGTTTTTCAAAGGCAGGGATTCGGAAGACATGGTAGACAGCAGCAAGGTTGACACAGTCATTGGGCCGAGCACGCTGGTCAAAGGTGACGTTCACTCCAAAGGCACCCTCCGCGTCGACGGCAACGTCGAAGGCAATATCCGGTCCGACTCGACCGTCATCATTGGCGAGAAGGGCAACGTCAAGGCCAATGTGGTCGCCAACCACATTGTAGTCGGCGGGACCGTCCACGGCAACATCCACGGACGCGAGAAGGTGGAAGTGCTCTCGACCGGGCGCCTCTACGGTGATGTGACCACGGCGCCGGCCAAGTTCATCGTCGCCGAAGGCGTCATCTTCGAGGGACGCTGCACCATGAGCCAGGCCGCCGAAGCGAAGCCGCGCGTGCAGAAGATGTCGAGGCCCGGCGAGGACGGGCAGGAACCTGTCCCCGCGCCAGCCGCGGCCAAGGCAAGCGCGTCATAGCAAGACCGGACTAAGGCCTCGGGTTCGCGCCGTCATCTGCAACGCCAGGTGTCGGCTTCTTGAAATTCACCGTCTCCCGGTGGCAGAGGGAAGGGTGAAGGAGTTTTCGAGACCCGAAACCTGCGGCCTCACCGCACATGCGAATCCTCGCGCTCATGAGCGGGGGCGTTGACAGTTCCACCGCCGCCGCGCTCCTCGTCCGGCAAGGCCATAGCGTCATCGGCATCACCATGAAGGTGTGGGAAGACGCCGGCCTCAGCGACGAGGTCACTCGCCGCTGTTGCTCGGCCTCGGACGCCGACGACGCGCGCCGCGTGTGTGCCAGGCTGGGTATCCCGCATTACGTCTCCAACGTCAAGGCCGCCTTCCGAAAATATGTCATAGACCCGTTCTGCGCAGAATACCTCCGAGGCAGGACGCCTAATCCCTGCGTAATTTGCAACACTGCCATCAAGTTCCGCGTCATGCTGCGCAAGGCGCGCGCGCTGGGCGCGGACCATGTCGCCACCGGACATTATGCCCGCCTCGCGGCGGACCCCTCCACCGGACGCACGCTCCTCCTCAAGGGGCGCGATATCCTGAAGGACCAATCCTATTTCCTGTACGACCTCACCCAGAGCCAGCTTGCGCGCATACTTTTTCCGCTCGGCGACCTCACCAAGAAGGAGGTGCGAGGCGTCGCTCGCGAACTCGGACTCCTCACCGCCGAGAAGCCCGAGAGCCAGGAAATCTGCTTCGTGCCCGAGGGCGACTACCGCAAGTTGCTCCAACAGGCCGCGCCCGAAGGCCTGAAGGAAGGCCCCATAATCAACACCGCCGGCAGGCGGCTCGGGACTCACAAAGGCATCGCCAACTACACTGTCGGACAGCGGCGCGGCCTCGGCATCGCGCACCCGCGGCCGCTCTACGTCGTCGGTTTCGACCTCGAGAGAAACGCCGTCATCGTCGGCACATCCGAGCATCTATGGTCCGACTCTCTCATCGCGGAACACGTCAACTGGATTTCCATCCGAAAACTCACCGACCCAATGCGTGTCAAGGCTCGCATCCGCTACAAACACGAAGAAACTCCGGCCACCATCGCCCCGCACGAGCCGGGCACGGTTCTGGTAATATTCGACACGCCCCAACGCGCCATCACCCCCGGCCAATCTGTCGTCTTCTACGACGGCGACACCGTAGTCGGCGGCGGAATCATACGCTCCTGACATCTATCCACGACCAACTCTCACTTTAGGCACCCTAGCTCACTTTAGTCACTCTTGTGTACGCTGGATGCGAATTCATCCGCGTGCCTTCGTCGGCGCTTCCCTTGACGCGGACAGCGCTCGCCTGTTAGAATTTCGGAAATTTTTCTGCGATTGAAAACAACAAGGGGAACTGACATTCGAAAATCAAACCATTTCAACGACTCCGTGGCACGCGCCCGAGCCGAGCTTGCAGTAACCCGGACCAAGGCGTTCTTCAACACCGGCTGGTCGGGTCCGTCGCCTTCTCGCGTGGTCGAGGAGCAAAAGCATGTTCTTGAATGGCTCGCATCCGAAGGAGTGTCGCATCACATATATAAGGAACAAAGCGCGAAGATACAGGAACTCCGGTCGCGACTGGCCGAGTTTCTGGGGGTGGACCCCGACGAGATTTCCCTCACGCGGAGCACGACCGAGGCAATCAACATCGTGCTTGCAGGCATGGATTGGAAGCCCGGCCAGAAGATCGTGACCACCAGCGTCGAGCACGGCGCGGGCTTGGTTCCACTGTATAATCTGCGCAATCGCTTCGGAGTGGAGGTCGAGATCGTCAACCTCGATAACGATGGCGATGCGCTCCGAAAGTTTTCGCGTTCGATTGATGAGCGGACCGCGCTCGTGGTCGTGAGCCACGTCAGCTTCAAGACGGGCCTGCGTCTGCCGCTTAAAGCGTTGTCGGCGCTCGTGGCCGAACGCGGCTCGCAACTCCTTGTTGACGGCGCCCAATCGGTCGGCGTCATTCCGCTAGACCTGCACGACATCGGGTGCGACTATTATTCTCTGCCCGGGCATAAGTGGATGCTGGGGCCAGACACCACGGGCGCGCTCTATGTCAGACGCGACCGAATAGGCGGGCTGAAGCTCGGGTTCGCCGGAAACGAGTCCGTCAAGAAATACGATAGCAGGGGCAAAGCCCTCTTCCACACGACGGCCAAGAAGTTCGAGATGGCCGATTACAACACCGCGCTCATCTCCGGATGGATCAAGGCGCTGGATTTCCTCGAGGAGTTCGGCATGGACAATATAGAGTCCGCCATCAAAGAGAATACCGCCTATCTGAAGCGGCGACTGGCCCGCGTCGAAGGCGTGCGCGTGGTCACACCGTCTTCGTGGGAACGCTCCGCCGGGCTGGTGGCAATAGAGCCGTTGCGGAAGCCGGCGAAGAAGCTGTTCAAAGAGCTGGCGAGGAAAGGCATAATCACCCGCTTCACGCCGCCGCCTTCCTACCTGCGCATCTCCGTCAATTTCTTCAATACACGCGAGGAAATGGACCGGCTTATCGAGGAGATCGCGCGGCTGAGCTCATCGTAAGATTGCTCATTTCACCTGAGTGATGTTAACGACGCCGTCCTGGACGTGGACCAGATATACGGGCCCCGAATATGAAGCGACCTTCTCCGGCAGGCTGCCGTCCTTTGCAGAGGTGGCATTCAATGTGGGGTTGCCGTAAACCACCCTCATGGCCAGAGAAAGTTCCCTCCACCATCCTCCACCATAGTCTCCCGAAAAGACGAAACCTGAATAATCGGGAGGGTTCGGCATCTTCTGGCGCAACTGGGATTCGACGTTGCGCATACGCGCCGTGACTACCCGGAGCAAGGCCTCTTCCTTGCGGATTGCAGAGGTAGAGTAAGCGAGCGCGGCCATGATGAAGGCCGCTCCGAGAACCGCAGCGAGGAATTTCCCTCTGGAGGCGAGCGTCTCGCCCATTTTGGTGGCAAACGTACCGAGCATGACCGCGAGACCCACGTTTGGCAAAAGGAGATAATAATGTTGCAGTCGGCCGGGCGCAAAAAGAATGGGCAACAGCCCGATGACAAACCATCCCAAGGAGAAGAGCACTTCCTTCTTGACCTGCCACGTGTTCTTCACTGACAAGTAAAGGAGAACGGATATCACGACCAGAAGCTTCAGCGAGATCAGCCACCAGGGGCTTTCGCTGGCTGCATAGCCATGCGCCAGGGAATCCGTGGGTGACACGCCGAGCAGACCAACCAGGTATGTGTTAACGGCCCAAGACAGGTAGCGAAAGAGATTAGTAAGGACGAAGAGTCCAATGGATATCCTGTACGGGCCGGCGGTGGACCCCAGAAAATAGAGCCAGAAAACGACATAGGCGCATCCGATAACGAAGAAGGGAAACAACCGCCTGACGAGCGGCCGGAGTTCTTTGCGTTCCAACGGTCTCACGTAAAGGATTTCAAACAGGAACAGGAATCCCGGAACCACGATCGACATCTCTTTGGATATCAAGCCTAGCACAAAGGCTAACAACGAAATGGCGTAATATCTGCTCTTTCCTCTTCGTGTCCACAGGAGGTAGGCATAGAACGATATTGTTGCCAACAACGTGGACATTAGTTCCGAAGCGCATGATATCCAAAGCTGAGTGAGGGCGTGCGCCGCATTGAGCGAATAAAGAACCGACCCTGAAAAGGCTGTCATCCTATTCTCGCTCAGAGCCAAGATTACCTCATATATCATCAGTGAGATGAGTCCAAGCAGCACGAGATTCACCACGCGAAAATAAAATGGGTTGAAGCCCGCCAGCGCCTGCATGGCGCTGAAATAAATGAAGGTTGACAACGGCCGGTAAATGGGCGCACGCCCGCCAGGATAGGCCCCGTAATGAACTGGATTGAAGCTCTCGACGAAATCCGAGACCGACGCTATCCGGCTCTCCTCCATCGTGCGGAAATCATCGAGAAAGAAGTAGAGGTTGAGCGAGTCGCCGTACAGCCACAGAAGCACGAAAGCTATGACGAGAAAGGCTCCAATCTTTCCGAAAAGAAAATCGGAATAATGGGAACCCTTTTCCGATTGACTCCGGGGCCGGATGCGGGACAGAGTATGCATTGGTCGGTCTTGCGCTAATCTGGAATTCGCCGGCCCCCGCCGGCACGCGTCATTATGGTACCCAAAAACCTGCGAGGCGTCAATAGGAGCGGAGGGCTTCGACGACCTGCATTCGCGATGCCTTGAGCGCGGGCAAAATGCCGGAAAGCACACCCACGAGAGTCATCGTAAAAAGAGAGATGGCGACCACGAGCGGGTCGATCTCCGGCGCGGCGACAAAACGAGGCAGTTTGAACATGCCGAGGAGCAGGCACATGGAACATCCAAGGAATACTCCGATAAAGCCCGCGAAAAACGTGACGAAGAGCGACTCGATCAGGAATTGAAGGAATATCTGTTTGTTTCGAGCCCCAATGGCCTTGATGACGCCGATTTCTCTGATCCGCTCGTTGATCGAGACAAACATGATATTCATCACTCCGACGCCTCCAATGAGAAGGGTGACGATGCTGGCGGCGCCCAGGAATATCTGCAGCCCTATGGTGACCCCTTTCACTCGCCCGATGAGATCGCTGGTTCCGAAGACTCCGAGGGCGTCGGGGTCATCGGCGTCGAAACCGTGTCTCACAGCGAGCGTTTGCCGGACCTGATCACGAGCGATCTTTTCGTTGAGGAGGGATTGTGGCCGAACGTAGATGAGATAGAAAAAGCGGGACCCGGTGAACAGTTCCTGAGCGGTCGTGTACGGAATCAACACCTGGTCGTCGTCAAGGCTGCTGGGCCGACTCAGTTGGTCGCCCTTCTTTTCCACAACGCCAACCACCTGAAACCGGATTCCGTTCACGCGTATAAAGTCGCCAGTGGCGGATCGGTCCCCGAACAATTTCTGTTTGACGCTGGCCCCCAGCACGCAAACCCGGCGGGTCAGCGTGAGGTCGTCGGGAACGATGAACCTGCCTTGCTCCACGTTCAAGTTGCGAATGATCTGAGCGTCTGGGCTGACTCCGTTCGTTTCGCTCGACAACACGTCTGCGCCGCGCTCGATTTCCCTGAACCCCGCCCCAACTTGAGGTGAGGCCAATTCTACTTCGGGACAATGGTGCTTGAGCGCTTCCACATCATCAATCGTAAAACGTATCTGTCGTCCGCCTTTGATTCCGCTGAGGCCGCTGCTGGATTTGCCAGCCCATATGTAGAACATCCTCTCGCCGATCTTCTCAAACTCTCTATAGAAGAGTTTCTGGGAAGCCCTTCCCATGCCCACGAGGATGATCATCGAGGCTATCCCCCAGATGATGCCGAACATGGTCAGGCCGGCCCGCAGCCTGTGACCTCGCAGGCTGTGCCAGGCTTGAAGTATCGATTCCATCAGGAACATATTAAGGACGCCTCACTCGTATCGGAGCGACTCGACCGGTTCCATGTTGGCGGCCCTGCGCGCCGGCATGACGCCTGCCAGCAGCCCCGTCAGAACCATCACGAGAAAGCTGCCGGCCAAAGTAATCGGCGAGATCTCGGGCGCGGCCAGCAATTTGGGCTTGGGCACGGCCGCGAACGCCATGCTGACCGCGCATCCAACCGCAATTCCGATAAGCCCGCTCAGTACGGTGATCGTCATGGCTTCGGCCAGGAACTGCGCGAGGATATGGCGGCGCTTCGCGCCGATAGCTTTTCGGATGCCGATCTCGCGCGTGCGTTCGGTTACGCCTATCAACATGATGTTCATGACGCCGACTCCGCCGACAAACAGCGTGATCACTCCGATAGTCGTGACAAACACCGCCGCGATCAGCGCCATGGTGTCCATCGAGACCAGGATACTGCTGATGTCAATAATCTCAAGAGCCTCGGTGTCGTCCGGCGAGAAATCGAGTTCCCTGGCAAGGACAGACCTGACCTCCTCGATACAAGCCTTGCTCTGCGAGGCGTCACGAGGGTGAACCACAATCTCGCCGACATATCTCCAGCCGACGATGTCTGTCCAAGTAGTGATGGGAATATAGGCCTTTTCGTCATCCCGCCCGCCCCAGTCAATGAGTATGTCTCCCTTCTTCTCAAGCACTCCGATGACCTTATAGCTCACGCCGCGAGCCTTGACACGGCTTCCGAGCACTGCGGAACCAGGCGGAAAGAGAGCGTCGGCAAGGTCGGCCCCAAGGACAATGACGCGACTCCGCTGCTTGAGGTCTTCGGGATGCAGGAACCTGCCGCGCTCAACGCCGAGATTGAAGATATACGGCGCATCGCAATTGACTCCGAGCAGGTTGCCCGATTTCAGGTTGTTTCCGGCTTTCATGATGAGCCCATAATAGCCATTGACAGGAGTCGCATATCGAACGGACGGACAGTGCGCCAGAACGGCGTCAACGTGTTTCATTTCAAAGGCCAACCAGCGCGCTCCCTTGCGGCCACTGATTTCGGACCGAGCCCGTTTCGGGTAGATCAGGACGAAACCGTCGCCGACCATCCGGGACTCGGTTCGCATGACCTCCACAAAACCGCGCCCCCATCCCAGAAGAAAGACCACCGACGCCGTGCCCCAGATAACACCGAGCATGGTGAGAGCGGACCGCAGGCGATTCGAACCGAGACTTTGCAGCGACTGGCTGATAATGTTCTGCAGAATCATTTCGGGGTCATCTGGTCGTGGTATCGGAGATAACTTTGCCGTCCCGGAGGGCGATTATTCGTTCCGCCTGTTCGGCAATGGATTCTTCATGCGTGACGATTATCAGGGTATTTCCCTGGCGATGCAGTTCTTTGAAAAGGGCGACGATGTCGGCCTCGGACGCGCTGTCGAGGTTGCCGGTAGGCTCATCCGCCAGAATGAGAAACGGGCAATTGACGAGAGCCCTTGCTATCGCCACCCGCTGCATCTGGCCGCCCGAGAGTGCGTTTGGCCTATGATGCATGCGGTCGGCCAGGCCGACGGATGTGAGCACCTCGCTGGCGCGCCGGGTTCGCTCGCGGGCAGGGACTCCCGCGTACACGAGCGGCAGCTCCACGTTTTGCAGGGCGGTCAGGCGCGGAAGGAGGTTAAAGGTTTGGAAGACGAAGCCGATCTTCTTGTTTCTGAGTTCAGCGAGCGCGTCGTCGTTCGAATCGGTTATGTTTCCGCCGTCAAAGAGATACTCTCCGGAGGTGGGCCGCGAGAGACAGCCCAGGATATCCATCAACGTCGTTTTGCCGGAGCCCGAAGGCCCGATGATGGAAACAAACTCGCCCTTCTCAATGCTGAGCGACACTCCTCGCAATGCGTGCACCTGCACCTCGGAGGAGTTGTACACCTTGGTTATGTTCGTGAGAGAAATCAGGCTTTGCTGCAATGCGTATCGGGTACCCTGCACTGTTGACGATGGATTCCTTGAATATCCGTCCTATTTTTTCCCTCTCCCAACCCTCTCCCTCTGGGAGAGGGCAGGGTGAGGGGCTCGCGGTCATTTGTGAGAGAGAATGACTTCGTCGTCTTCCTGAAGGCCCGACAGGACCTCCGCGAAGTCCGTTCCGCTGATTCCCAAAGTGACGTCAACGCGCCTCTTGCCGGCGGTCTGCTGCGGGTCGGGAACCTCCACGAAGCTCTGCTTGCGTTCATAACGGATCGCGTTTTGGGCGACGAGTAGCGCGTTCTTGTGCTCTTCGACTATGATCTCGGCGTCGGCGGTCATGTTCGTTCTGAGCGGAACATCGGCGTCCTCGATCGTTATCTCAACCTCGAAGTTCATGATCCTGTCCTTTTCAAACCCAATGGGAGAGAGCTTCCTCACGATTCCCTTGAATTTTCTGTCGGGGTACGATTCCACCGAGATGCGGGCCGGCATGCCCTCGCGCACCAATCCGATGTCGCTTTCATCCACGTCGCCGACCATGTGCATCTCTCGGGTGTCGCCGAGAGTCATGAGGAGCGTACCCATCGTGGAGGCGACCGACGCGACCGCCGAGCCGACATCCACGTCGCGGCGCAGGACTATCCCGTCCACGGGAGAGACGATCGTCGCATAATTGAGCTCGTTTTCGGCCATCTCGACTGCCGCCTTTGCCGCCGAAAGTTCCGCTTTCGCCATGGTGACGGCGGCCCCTCTCGCGGCGTAATTCTGCCTGGCCGTTTCCACGGCGGTTTCGGCGTCCTCGATCCGCTGTTCGGGGGCCAGACCCTGATCATAAAGTTTCCGGATTCGTTCGTATTTCTTGCGGGCGGCTTCCAATTCGACGGTGGAAGCCTCGATCTGCGCCTGTTCGTATCGGGCCTGTGCCTTCTCGAGCGCCGCCCGCGCCTGGTTCAACCTCGAGGCGAGGATATCGCGGTCCAGTTCGATGACGACCTGATCCTTGGTCACGCGGTCGCCTTCATCGACGGTGATGGTCCTGACGATTCCATTGGCCTTCGAGCGGAGTTCGACCTTCGAAAACGGCTCGATCCGTCCGGTGGCGATGACGCGGTGCTCGATGTCGCCGCGAGTAATGCGCGCGGTCTCGAATGCCGCCTCTCCCGCGCGAGCCCCGCCGCATCCGAGGTGGTTCGCAGTCAGGATCATGAGAGCGGCGAAGACGGCAAGTTTCCT
>CAZEBC010000009.1:3757-47094 GCA_964510165.1 uncultured bacterium | reverse complement strand
TCCCGCGTGTCCCGTGGTATATAAATTATATTTCTAAATGTGTTTTTTCGCTAGTTACCTTCGCCCGCTTTCTTGAGATAGTTCGATCATGATACTGTCGGGGCCGCTGACAAAGGCAATCTTCACGTCCGGGCCCAGACTCACGGGGTCGAGTGCGAAGTCAGCCCCTTTGCGTTTTAGTTCAGCGGCTGCGGCGTCCAGGTCGGTCACGCGAAACCCTATATGATCCACGCCCGAGCCTGCGGGCGGGCCGCTCGGCGGCCGCTCGTTGATGAGCAACCGAGTGCCCGCAAAATCAACGACCACCATGCGTGTGCCCGCGACCTCGAGTTCCCCGGATTTTTGCCCGCCGAACTTGTCCACGTAGAAATTGGCGGCCTCCTCGGCGTTGCTCGAGTTGAGATGCACGTGGTCGAACTCGAACTTCACTTTCTTTCCTCCTGAACATCTGCCGAGAGGGGACAATTGCTTGGGAGGGATTGTATCAGAAGAACCGCCATATGTCAAATTCCGAATATCGTTCAGTTTGTCGAAGGAGGTTCAGAGGGTCATTCTTTCGCTCTCTGGAGTCGCGCAGACTCGGCGGATGTGGGGACGGGTGGGGGCCTGTCGGTCTGGTCGGGGCGGTGGTTGGCGGCGTTACGAGAATATGCCCACAGTTCGCGGAAGTCATTACAAATAAACGGGTAAGGGAGATATTGTCGGGTCAAAAAAAGTGCTTGACACGGGGGAGGGGATGTGGTACAATGTGGGAAATCTTAGTAAATAAATGGTACGAAGTGGGAGTCTCCGACACTTGATATTCTCAGGCAATTATAGATATTCGCTTGACGACAAGAATCGCCTGATAATACCGGCCAAATTCCGGGAAATTCTGGCTGCTGAGAATATTGACCGTGTGTACGTTGTAAACGATGGCACTCACCTTTCCGTATATCCTCTCAATGTTTTTCAGGAACTCTGCAATGAGATGAACTCCTGGGAGTTCACCGAGGAAACCAAGCAAGACTATATCCGCCTTCGGTTGTCAGATGCGTTCGATGTGACAATAGACAAGCAGGGCAGAATACTTTTGCGAAAGGAGCAATGCGAAGAGACGGGCATTGACCGCGAAGTAGTGATTATCGGCGCACTGAACCACATGGAGATATGGCCACCTGAGAAGTGGCAGGAGTTCCGCGAGCGAACAAGCTTGCGTGCGGTGACGGCATCTTTGAACGCGCACTCGCAGGGCAAATGATACTACATCTTGGGGCAAGCGGTCAAAGGAGGGCAATGCAAAGTGGGAGTAGAATTCGAAACGGTAGAAGTCGACAACGTGGCGGTCCTGAAGGTATCTGGTAATCTCGATACCTCCACCTCGAAGCTCCTCAAGAAAGCCCTCATGCAGCTCATAGACGAGGAGCAATACAACATCGTGGTGGACATGCGAAGAGTGGTCCAGATCAATTACATGGGGGTCGGCACCCTTCTTGAGCGCCTCAGGCAGGTCCGAAGACTGAGCGGCGACCTGAAGCTCGCGGGACTCAATAGGGTCACTCGCAAGTGCCTCAGCATGGTGGGCGCCTCGAAGGTGTTCGATATCTTCGGCACCGAAGAGGAGGCAGTGGCCAGTTTCGGCGGCAAGCGGGATGAAGCGTTTGAGCAAAGCCCCATTGCAGCGACGCTCTGTCTTCGAAAGTCCGGAACAGTCCCCTTCGCGAAATCAGTTGGAGCGGATGTCTGAGAACTCCGGGGCTTCGCCGGCGCATGAGCCTGTGCTGGCTGAAGAGGCCGTCGAATTGCTCGGATGCAAGCCGGGCAGCGTGGTGGTGGACGCCACGGTTGGCGGTGGCGGCCATGCTGAGCGCATCCTCGGGCGAGTGGGCGAAACCGGGCGGCTCATTGGGATTGATGGCGACACGGAAGCCATTGAACGTGTGCGCGGGCGTATCGGGAGTCACCCGGCAGTCACACTGGCGCACGACAACTTCAGGAATCTGGCGGAGATACTTAAGCGACTGGGCATTGAGAGGATTGACGCCGTGCTGTTCGATGTTGGCCTTTCTTCGTTCCAAATCGAGGATGCAAGAAGGGGATTCAGCTTCATGAAGGAAGGCCCTCTGGACATGCGGATGGACCGAAGCAGCGGCAAGACGGCCGCCGAAATAGTGAATGCATACTCGGAGAAACAGTTGGCAGAAATCATCAAGAGATACGGCGAGGAACCGAACGCCCGCAGGATCGCGCGGGCGCTGGTCAGGGAACGTTCGCAGAATCCGATTTTAACGACCACGCGGCTCGCCGACATCGTGCGGGGGTGCGCGCTTTCAGGATCGCGAGCGCGGCTCGACCCGGCCACGCGCACATTTCAGGCGCTTCGCATCGAGGTGAATTCCGAGCTTGAGAGTCTCGCCGAGGCTTTGAACGAGGGCATCGCGGCGCTCAGGCCGGGGGGCCGCGTCTGCGTCATCTCGTTTCACTCGCTCGAGGACCGAATCGTCAAACAGACATTTGCCCGTGCTGCGCGAGGCTGCATCTGTCCGGCCGAGTTTCCGAAATGCGTATGCGGCCGACAGCCCATCTTAAGGATATTGACACCCAAACCGATCAGGCCGTCAAGCGCGGAGATCGAGAGGAATCCCCGTTCACGAAGCGCTCGATTGAGGGCGGCTGAGAAGATCGCAATGGAGAGTGTTAATTGAAAGCCCGACAGACGAAGTCCGCAGTCAAGAAGAAGAGACGCATGCGAGCCCTGAAGGGGCGCAACTTCAAGGATTTCATGCGTCTGGCGCCCTTTGTTGCGCCGCTTATCGTGACTGCTTTCGTATATGCGTGGCTTTATACCCGCATAAACATAACCGGTCTTCCCATCAACGAACTTCGTTCCAGGCAAAGCGACCTTGTCAAGCGAAACGATTCCATCCGCCTTCGCATCGAACAACTGCAAGCTCCCGCTCGTATCGAATCCATTGCCCGAAGAAAACTGGGAATGGTATCGCCGGAAAAGTGGCAAGTAGTAGCCGTGGACGAACCAGTCAATCCGCCCGAATCCCCTCCCGGAATCCTCGCCGCCGAGGAGAGCAAGTTCGGCGGCACGCAGGACATTCTCGGCTCTTCCGAGACGAACACGCATTCCGGGAGCGTATCCATGCAGCACCCTCAGTCTCACGGCGCGGGACATTCGGGATAGGTCGTCTCTTTAGGGCCGCCGCTTTGACCGGCCATCATTCGGTACACCTTTATGATGCAAACAGACATTGCATTCAAGTGTCCCGGTTCCGTTCTTGCTGGCGAAAAGATCGAGAGTTCGAGCCGCAAACGAGTGATTTTATGCGTCTGCCTCCTGTTGATGGGGTTTTTGACGGTGGGGATCAAACTGGTCAAGCTCCAGGTGGTGGATCACGATGACTGGGTCAAGTACGTGGATGAGCAAAGGAAGACGTCAATTCTCATTCCTCCTAGGCGAGGGACCATCTATTGCCGCAAGATGACTACACAAGGCCGCACGACGTCATTGCTTGCCACTTCGATTGTCGAAGAAGTCCTGTGCGTAGCCCCGGCCAAGGTCGAGAACCTGCCGGAACTTGCGAAAGCGCTCGCGCCCTATGCCGGAATGTCCGCCGACAGGATCATCGCGAAGGTCAGGGACACCAAGCTTCACTTGGTCTATCTGCGACGCGGACTCGACCCGGAGACCGCGGACAAGGTTAAGGCGATGAATCTCAAGGGGGTTGAGTTCCGGAGCGAGAGTTCGCGCCGGTATCCGAAGGGCTTCCTCGCCAGCAACGTGGTCGGGTTCGCGAACATCGAGGGGATCGGCATGGAGGGGGTCGAATTAAGGTATGACACGGAACTTGCCGGGGAAGCCGGCAAGAAGATCGTGATAAAAGACAATTCCCGCCGTCAGATTCCGTTCCTGACCCAAACGGTGCGCGAGGCGCGCGACGGCAATCACGTTGTCTTGACAATAGACGAGGGCATTCAGTATATTACTGAGAAGGCGCTGGACGGAGTGATGGAGTCATTTTCGCCCGAAAGCGCGTCGGCAGTTGTGTTGAACCCGAAAACAGGCGAAGTTCTGGGCATGGCCTGCCGGCCGACGTTCGACCCAAGCAGGCCCGCTACGTATAAGTCAGAGAGGCTTCGAAACCGTGTCATAGCAGATAGTTTCGAGCCAGGCTCCACGTTCAAGCCGATAGCGGCTGCGGCCGCGCTTGAACGAAAGGTGATCTCCCCCGAAGATCGCGTGTATTGTGAGCTTGGCGCCATGCGATATCACGGCCACACCTTCAACGACGTCCACCCCCTCGGAGAGATATCTTTTGCCGACGTAATCGCTCAGTCCAGCAACATCGGCATGATAAAGGTCGTGAGCCTGATGCAGCCGCAGTCGCTTTATGACTGCATCAGAGGTTTCGGTTTCGCCCAACTCACCAGCATAGACTTGCCTGGAGAAGCTGCCGGTCTCCTCCGTCCGCCGTCAAAGTGGTCCGGCCTCTCGATGGGGGCGCTGCCCATCGGACAGGAATTGAGCGTCACTGCGCTCCAGCTCGCGGCCGCTTATTCGGCCATTGCGAACAACGGACAACTGATGAAGCCTTATGTGGTTTCCGAGGTGCTCAGTCCGGATGGAGATGTCATCAAGAAGAACCAGCCTCAGCCCGTCAGACAGGTGATCAGGCCCGATGTGGCTCGGAGTTTGAGCAATATGATGGCGCGTGTGGTGACAGAGGGGACCGGTACCGCGGCAAGAATCAAGGGATACACCTGCGCGGGCAAGACCGGCACGGCGCAAAAGGCGAACCTCCAGACCGGGGGTTATTATCGCGACAAGTACGTCGCAGTGTTCGCGGGTTTTCTGCCCGTTGATGACCCGGTGGCGTGCATAGCGGTCGTCGTGGATTCGCCCAAGGGCGAATACTACGGCGGGCAGGTGTCGGCGCCCGCTTTCAAGGAGATCGCGGAGGGAATTATCTATGCCCTCGAGCTTCCGCCCACTATGCCGGAGGAACAGGCGAGTCCGCAACTCACGCCGCGGATCGTGAGAAAACCGAAAGGCCCCGCCAGGCGGGATCCTCAACTTGAGGAGTCCGACGGATTGCCTCGCATGCCCGATGTGAGGGGAATGACCATGAAAGCGGTGCTTGAGTCACTTGCCGTATACTCGCTCGAGTTTGAGTTTGAGGGCTCGGGCGTGGCCTTCAGTCAAGACCCGGCTCCCGGCGCAAAGATTGTCACCGGACGTAGAGTTCAGATTGCTTTCAGGCAGAAAGATGCATCATGAAACTGGGGAAGTTGTTGGAAGCTCTTGAAGAGAAAGAGGTGGATGGCCAGGCCGACCCGGAGATCACGGGCGTCTCGACGGACTCCCGCGAAGTGCATCCCGGCCATCTGTTTGTCGCGATTGCCGGGACCGCCGAAGACGGGCACCGTTACGTAAGACATGCCCTCGAGCGAGGCGCCGTCGCGGTCGTCGGAGAGCACCCGGTCCAGGAACCCCTGCGCGCGGTGTTCGTGAATGTTCCAAACAGCCGCATCGCCGCGGCCTTCTTGGCCGAGGCGTTCTACGGATATCCCTCCAGAAAACTGAACCTTGTGGGAATCACCGGGACGAATGGAAAGAGTTCGACGCTTTATCTGACTCGGTCGGTGCTCGACGCGGCGGGCCTTCCTTCATCCGGCATCGGGACGATATGCTATTCGGTCGCGGGCCAGACCGAGCGGGCGCGCAACACGACTCCCGGTCCCGTTCACATAAGTTCTGCGCTCAAACGGGCGGTGGATGCCGGCAACAGACATTTCGTGATGGAAGTCTCTTCTCACGCACTCCATCAGCACCGGGTCGAGGCCCTGCAGTTCAAGGTGGCCGTCTACACCAACCTCTCGCTCGATCACCTTGATTATCATCGCTCGATGGACGAGTACTTCAGCGCGAAGCGTCACCTGTTCGAACTCCTCAAGAACGGGGAGAGGGCCGTCTATGCGGTAATCAGCGCTGACGACGCGCGGGGAGAAGAAATAGCCGCGGCGACCAAAGCTCCCAAGCTCACGTTCGGCATCAACAGGGCGGCGAACATTCGAGCCGAGAATATCGAGATCGCTTCATCACACACCTCGTTTAACATTTTGACTGCACAAGGCGCGTTTCCGGTGACTCTGAAGCTGCTGGGGCGCCACAGCGTGTACAATGCGCTCGCCGCAACCGGCGTGTGTATCGCGCTCGGCATTGATCTTCCGACCATTAAGAAAGGGCTTGAGACGCTTGATCTGGTGCCCGGACGTTTCGAGCGCATTTGTGAAGGGCAGCCGTTCGAGGTAATAGTTGACTATGCGCATACGCCCGAAGCCATGGAGCTTCTGCTCAAGTCTGCCCGCTCGATTTGCAGGGGAAAACTTATCGCGGTTTTTGGAGCGGGGGGCGACAGGGACCGTTCGAAGAGGCCGATCATGGGAAAGCTTGCGGCCTCGCAGGCCGATTTCACCGTTGTAACGAGCGACAATCCGCGCTCTGAAGACCCGTATCGGATAGCGCTCGATGTCGAGATCGGATTCCAGAAAATGGGCAAGGAACGAGGACAGAACTACCTGGTCATGATAGACCGTCGCGAGGCCATCGAGGAGGCGCTCGCCACCGCGGAGGCCGGAGATATCGTCGTGATCGCCGGCAAAGGACACGAGACTTATCAGGTGTTCAAGGACAGGACTGTAGAGTTTGACGACCGCGCCGTCGCGCGGGCGTGGCTCAAGTCCATGTCCAAACGCGATTCGACAAATGGACACAATGACGCTCACTGACCTGGCCGCTTTGTGCGGAGGGACCCTTTTGAGAGGCGATCCTTCAACCGCAGTCGGCGGCATCTCGATCGATAGTCGAACGGTCCGTAAGGGCGAATTGTTTCTTGCTCTTGTGGGCGAACGCTTTGACGGTCACGATTTCGCAAAGGCGGCCCTTTCAAGAGGGGCGGCGGGAATCATCGGGACTCGAGGCCGGCTCCTGGACCTCGCGCAAACCGTGGACAACGGCGCCGGACTCATCGGAGTGGACGATACGCTCGCAGCGCTGCACTCGCTCGCCAGTGGCTATCGCGCGAGATTCCGAATCCCGCTGATCGCGGTCACGGGAAGCTGCGGCAAGACCACCACAAAGGATATGCTGGCCGCTATCCTGGCCCGAACGAGGAAAACACTCAAGACCGAGGGTAACCTGAACAACCTGATCGGCGCGCCTCTCATGCTCCTGCGACTGGATCGCACCGTCGAGGCCGGCGTCATAGAGATCGCTTCGAACGCCCCGGGTGAAATCGGCACGCTTGCCCGCATTTTGGCGCCCACCGGCGGCGTCATCACGAACGTTGGGCCGGTGCATCTCGAGGGGCTGGGCTCAATCGAGGGCGTTTTTGCCGAGAAGCGCTCTCTCATTCCGCACATTTCACGTGACGGATTCCTGGTTATTGGAGAGGGCATACAGACCAAGCGAGTTTGTGGAATTTTCGAGGGCAAAATCATCACGTTTGGCGCGAGGAAGTCGGATTTTCGCGCGACGAGGATTCGACAGTCAATCAAGGAGGGAACCGAGTTCCTCCTGAACGGGAAGGAGCCGATTTGGATACCGATTCCGGGCGCGCATAATGTCAGGAACGCATTGGCGGCCATCGCCGCGGCCACACAACTTGGCGCGGGCATCGACTCCATCCGTGAGGCGCTGGCGGGGGTTACCCCCGGCAACATGCGGATGCAGACGCTCACTATTCGCGGCGTCACCATCGTAAATGATGCCTACAACGCCAATCCGCTCTCGATGAGGGAGTCCATAGCGACCGTGACGGCGATGCCGGCCGATCGAAGGGTTCTGGTGTTGGGAGGCATGCTTGAGTTGGGGGAATACGCCCGCGAAGAGCATCGCCTGCTTGGACGGTACATCGGTCCGCTGAAGGTGGACCTGGTTTGTTTGAAGGGCGAATTCAGTCCGGCGATTGTCGAGGGCGCGATCGAGGGCGGCATGCGCGAAGAACGGTTGCGCATCTGCGCCGATGCGAAGGAAATTGCGGATTCGCTCAGGGGTTTTCTGCGGGCGGGCGACCTGGTTCTCGTGAAGGGGTCCCGCGGAATGAGGATGGAAGAGGTTATTCGCCTGCTTCAAGAAGGGGATTAGATGCTTTATTTGCTTTTGACGAAGTTGACGCCGACCGTGTCGGTGTTCAATGTGTTCACATATATAACCTTTCGTTCGGCGCTGGCGGCGGCGACGGCGCTCCTGGTGAGCCTGTTTATGGGGCCGTGGACCATTCGGAAACTGAAGGAGTTGAAGGCTGGCCAGCAGATACGCAAGGAACACGTTGCCGACCTGCACAAGATTCACAGCGTCAAGGCGGGGACACCCACGATGGGCGGGGTGCTGATTTTGATTTCTATTGCGGTCGCCACCTTGTTGTGGGCCAACATAACCAATCGGCTGATCGTCCTGGCGCTTGTCTGCACGTTCTGGCTGGGGTTGGTCGGCTTTCTCGACGATTTCATCAAAATGCGCAAGAAGCGTTCGCTTGGTCTGACGGCCCGTCTGAAATTCGCGGCTCAGATCGCGCTGGGCTTCGCGCTTGGGGTGTATCTTTACTTCGATCCGGTCTGTGGAGACTTCGGCACAAAACTTGAGGTGCTCTTCTTCAAGAACATCTATCTATCGCTCGGCGTTCTGTACGTGCCGTTCGTCGTCCTCGTGATCGTCGGCGCCTCCAACGCTGTGAACCTCACGGATGGGCTTGACGGCCTTGCTATCGGGTCAGTGATCATGGCCGCAATCGCCTATCTTGTGATGGCGTATCTGGTCGGACGCACCGATTTCGCGCGTTATCTCTTTGTGACCTACGTTCCGGGCGCTGGCGAACTGACGATATTTCTCTCCGCGATAGCGGGCGCCGGCCTGGGATTCCTCTGGTATAACGCGCATCCGGCCGAGGTCTTCATGGGCGATACTGGGGCACTTGCCTTGGGTGGCGCGCTTGGCGCAGTTGCGATTCTGATCAAGCAAGAGCTTCTGCTGGTAATCGTCGGCGGCCTGTTCGTGATCGAGGCCGCTTCTGTAATCATACAGGTTCTTTCATACAGGCTGCGAGGAGGCAAGAGGGTTTTCAAGATGGCGCCGCTTCATCACCATTTCGAGCTTCTCGGGTGGTCCGAGACGAAGGTCACCATCCGGTTCTGGATCATTGCCGCCATCTTTGCGTTGCTCAGCCTGAGCACCTTGAAAGTCAGGTGAGTATGCTGGATCTGCGGGGGAAGAAGGTCGCGGTTGTCGGAATGGGACTGAGTGGAGTGGCCGCGGCCCGTTTGCTCCGTAAGCACGGCGCACGGGTCACCCTGACCGATGATAAGTCTGAGATGGAACTCAAAGACGCGGTCAGGTCATTGGAAGGAACGGACGTTTCGTATCGCATGGGCGGAATAGACGCGGGTTTGTTGCTCGAGTCCGACCTGGTAGTCATCAGTCCCGGGGTTCCTTCTCATATGCCGCAAATCGAGCGAGCGCGACAGGCCTCTGTAGCGGTCATCAGCGAGGTCGAGTTGGCGTTTTCGTTCTGTTCCTCGCCGATAGTCGCGATCACGGGCACAAACGGCAAGACGACGACCACCATGCTCACGCATCATATTGCGAAACGGGCAGGCATCAAGGCCGCCCTTGGAGGGAATGTCGAGATCCCGTTCGCTGAGGTCGTGGACGGCGGACAATTCGAGCTGTTTGTCCTGGAGATAAGCAGCTTTCAACTCGAGAATATCAAGCGGTTCAGGCCGCGCGTGGGGGTGCTGCTCAACATTACGCCCGACCATCTCGACAGGCATCGCGGCATCGAGGACTATGTGGCGGCGAAACTTCGGCTGTTCAGCAATCAGTCTCAGGGCGATTTTGCCGTCCTCAACCGCGACGACGCCACCCTCAGACGAGTCAGTGACACGATAAACTCCCTGATCCTTTGGTTCAGCACGAAAGAGGAGGTCAGACAGGGCGCCTTCGTGAAAGGGTCGAAAATAGTCACTCGATTCGTGGATGCCGAGAATGAACTGATGGATATCGCGGGCATCCCCCTTTTCGGCCGGCACAACGTCGAGAACGTGCTTGCAGCCATTGCGACGATGCTGCCCTTTGGCGTTTCACCTGAAATCTGCCGGAGCGCCGTGGAAAGCTTTCAGGCTGTCGAACACCGACTCGAACAGGTTCGCGAGAGGGAGGGTGTGCTGTTTGTCAACGACTCAAAGGCTACAAACATCGATGCCCTCGAAAAATCGCTCGAAAGCTTTGGCAGGCCCATCGTGCTGATCGCGGGCGGGCGCGGAAAGAAAAGCGACTACCGTGTGCTCCGGCCATTGGTAAAACAGAAAGTCAGGGAAATGATACTTATCGGCGAGGACGCCTCTCTTATGGAGGAGGCCTTCGGCGATATCGTGCCGACACGCCGGGCCGACACGCTTCCCGAAGCCGTGGAGTTGGCCGCTGCGGCGGCTCATCGGGGCGACTGCGTGCTTCTCGCCCCCGCATGCGCGAGCTTCGACATGTTCCAGAACTATAAGCACAGAGGGCGCGTATTCAAGGAGGCGGTGGAAAACCTATGAGACGCAGCAGCGAATTCGGCCTTCTGGTTGGGATAACGCTGCTTCTGTTGTGTTTTGGGCTTACCATGGCGTACAGCGCCAGCGCGTCGGTCGGCCAGGAAATCAAGGGAGATGACTACTATTATTTCAAGAGGATGATCGCATTTGCCGTGTGCGGCGCCGTCGCGATGTTTTTTGCGGCCGTCATACGGCATGAGGTGTGGACCAGATATTGGCCCGTCTACTATGCGATATCGGTGGCTGGTCTGCTGCTTGCGTTCACGCCGCTGGGGGTTTCGGGAGGGGGGGTGAGGAGGAGCATCGACATAGGGTTTACGACGGTGCAGCCGTCCGAATTCGCGCGGTTAGCCGCTGTGTTCTTTCTGGCGAGTTTTTGCGCGCGAAGGGCCGAACATCTGTCCGATCTGAAGCGGGGGTTTCTTCCCTCGATGATCGCCGTGTCGGTGCTTGCCGGACTCATCCTCGCCGGTCGCGACCTCGGGATACCCGCGACAATCGGACTGACCACGCTGTTTGTACTCTACATGGGAGGCGCAAATGTTCTGCATCTGGCCGCGACCGGCGGGCTCGCGGTCGTGGGTGTTGTGCCGCTCATCATCATGGAGCCATATCGAATGGCGCGATTGATCGCTTTTATAGACCCGTGGAAAGACCCCAAGGGAGACGGCTGGCAGATTATCCAGTCCATGGCGGCCTTGGGCAGCGGGGGAGTGTGGGGGGTTGGCCCCGGTCGTGGAATTCAGAAATGCCTGTATCTGCCGGCTGCGCACACGGATTTCGTGTTCTCCATCATTGGAGAAGAAACCGGGCTTGTCGGGACGATGATCATTAACCTGGCATTCGCCCTTCTTGCGGTTGTGGGGGCCCGCATTGCGCTGAAAGCCGCCAACCGCGAGGCTTCGTTCCTGGCGCTTGGGCTGAGCTTCATGATCTGCATAACCGCGCTGATCAACATGGCGGTCGCTGTGGACTTGCTGCCGACCAAGGGCATTACATTGCCGCTCGTCAGCTATGGCGGGAGCTCGCTTTTAACCAACATGATCGCTGTGGGAATTCTCATGAATATAGCTCGCGTGTCACTCGAGCCGGAACGACTGGACAGCGTTACACCGATGGGGACAAGATGACATGAAAGTGGCTCTTGCCGGAGGCGGAACCGGCGGACATGTGTTTCCCGCTCTCGCGATCGCTGAGGAGTTGAAGAAGCGCGATCCTCAGCTTCAGCTCATGTACCTGGGAAAGAAAGGGTCGATAGAGGAGCGGATCGCCGCCGAGAGGAAAATTCCGTTCAGGCCCATCATTGTCGAAGGGTTGCCCGGCGGAAACATCGTGAAGAAGTCGGGCGCCCTCGCCAAGGCCGTCGTGGGCCTGTCCCAGTCGCTTGCTGTCCTGTTCAGGTTTCGGCCGCAAGCGGTGGTCGGGACCGGCGGATACGCCAGTCTTCCGCCGGTGCTTGCTGCGAGCCTGTTGAGGATTCCAACCCTGATACACGAGCAGAACTCGGTTCCCGGAAAGGCGAACCGAATCTGCTCGCGGTTCGCCGATGTGGTGACCGTGCACTTCGAGAGTTCTCGCCGACATTTCCCGTCTCGCGATGCGAGAGTCGTCGGCAATCCAATTCGCTCGGATTTCCTGCCTGAGCGCCTTGCCGAAATTGACAAAGCAGAATCCCGGAAGAAGCTGGGACTTAATCCGGACAGGGTGACTGTGTTTCTGGTGGGCGGCAGCCGGGGAGCGCATTCGCTCAATGTGGCGATGGTCGACGCGCTGCCTCATCTCCGGTCGCGCCAGGTGCAGATAATCTGGATGACCGGAACCGACGACTACCGATGGGTGCGGGACTCCTGTGAGAAGGTGGGCGCGTCGGCGGCGGTTTTCCAATTTATTGACGACATGGTCACCGCGTACAGGGCGGCGGACCTGGCTATTTCCAGGGCAGGCGCGAGCACTCTGGCGGAACTCGCGGCCATGAGCCTTCCCGCAATTCTGGTGCCGTATCCATTTGCGACGGACCAGCACCAGGCGCTGAACGCCCGGGCCGTAGTCGAGATGGGCGCCGCCGAGATGATGCTCAACGGCGACGTGCGTGGAGAGACCCTCGCCAATAAGATACTATCGCTTCTCGAAGACGGTGAATCACTGAATCACATGCGAGCGCGTACAAGACAATTCAGCAGGCCCGATGCGGCGGAGAGCGTCGTCAACATTCTGTTTGAGATCGCATTCAAATAGCGCGGGAGAGAGGAATTGATAAGAACGATTAAGAGAGTTCACTTCGTGGGAATCGGTGGCATCGGCATGAGCGGCCTCGCCGAAATCCTGCTTAACCTTGGTTATCAGGTGTCCGGGTCCGATGCGACCCCCAGCGCCATCACGCGGCGCCTGGAAAGGCTCGGCGCAGTCGTGTCGGACCGGCATGCGGCGGAGAATGTGCAAGGGGCAAGCATCGTCGTGTACTCGGCTGCGATCAGGCAGGATAATCCCGAGCTTGTCGCCGCGCGAACGGCAAAGATACCGGCAATACCCCGGAGCGAGATGCTTGCCGACCTCATGCGCCTTAAGCCCAACGCCATTGCCGTTGCGGGCACTCACGGCAAGACCACCACGACCTCGATGATAGCCGCGATATTGGAGCGCGCCGACATAGAATCGACGGCGATAATCGGGGGCATTCTGAACCGTAAGGGGAGCAACGTCTCTTGGGGAACGGGGGATTTCCTCGTGGCGGAGGCGGATGAGCACGACGGGTCGTTTCTCAAGCTGTTTCCCACAATAACCGTTGTCACCAGCGTTGACGCCGAACATCTTGAATATTACGGCACCATCGACGAGATAAAACGGGCGTTCCTCGATTTCGTGAATCGAATTCCGTTTTACGGATTTACCGTGGTCAATAAAGAGGACGCGAACGTTCGAGATTTCCTCGCACAGATACATTCGACTCTCATTACTTACGCGATCAATCATCCCGCCGACCTTCGAGCGCGCGCGATTCAGACCAATACGCCGAGCCTCTCCAACGGCAGGTATGCCGTCGAGACGATGGAAACCTCTTTCGATGTGATGAACTCGAACAAACATCTTGGAGGCGAGGGCATTCTGGGACGCGCGACCGTGAAGGCGGCAGGCAGGCACAACGTTCTGAACGCGCTTGCCGCAATTGGCGTAGGCCTGGGGCTGGGGATGCCATTCGATCAGGTTCGAGAGGGACTGCTGCTGTTCGACGGCATTGAACGCAGGCTCCAGATCAAGGCCAACACCGGAGGCGTGCTCGTCGTGGAGGATTACGCGCATCATCCCACGGAGATTTCGGCCACGCTTGACGCGGCGTCTCATTTGGGCGCCAAGCGAGTCCTGGCCGTTTTTCAGCCGCACTTGTACAGCCGAACGAAATTCTTCACCAATGAATTCGCCCAATCGCTCTTGCCGACGACGAAGCTCATCGTCACCGAAATATACAAGGCTCGCGAAGAGCCCATGCCGGGCGTCAGCGGACTGAATATCGTGAAGGCCGCGCGGGAATTCGGACATGCCGACGCCGAGTTCATAGAAGACAAATGGAGCGTTCCCGACCTCATCGAACGAATCCTGTCTCCGGGCGACCTGGTGCTCGTGCTTGGCGCGGGAGACATTTGGAAGATCGCCGACGAGATAGCCGCGCGGGCCGAGCGGAAGTTTGGCCCCGCGCAGATGTACACCTCGTGAAGAAACGCAATGAATCAAGGCGTGTACCGAAAGATAGCGGAGACCGTGCAGGGAACCGCGAGGATGAATGAGCCGATGTCCAGGCACACCTCCTTCAGGGTCGGGGGTCCCGCTGACCTTTGGGTAACCCCCCGTTCACGAAGAGGTCTGTTCGCGCTTCTGGAGGTATGCGAAACCGAAAACGTGCCATGCATGATCATCGGACGCGGAACCAATCTGCTCGTTCGTGATGGCGGCGTTGGCGGCGTCGTCATAAGCCTGAGTGAAGCGTGCAGGAGGCTCGTCATCAATGCCGAGCATCTCAAGGTTGGCGCGGCGGTTCCGCTCGCCTCTCTGGTCAAACGCTGCTCCAGCGCCGGACTTGCCGGACTTGAGTTCTGTGCGGGAATTCCCGGTTGCGTGGGCGGCGCTCTCGCGACCAATGCGGGCGCGTTCGGCCAGAGTATCGGCGACGCCCTTACACGGGCGGTCGTCTACGAGCCCGGGACTCGCCAGGTTCGAACGGTTCGGAAAGAGGAGATCGAGTTCGCTTACAGGAAGAGCAACCTTGCGAAGTTCGGAGTAATCCTGGAGGCGGAGTTTAACTTAAAGCGGGCAGACCCGGCAGGTATCTCGGCCACAATCGAGGAATATGCCACGAGAAGAAAGAAGACTCAGCCCCTAGGATGGAAGAGCGCGGGCTGCATTTTCAAGAATCCTGCCGGACACTATGCCGGGGAGTTGATCGAGAGTCTAGGCTTCAAAGGGTACTCATGCGGGGGAGCGGCGGTGTCGTCGCTTCACTGCAATTTCATTGTGAACCTCGGCTCGGCCAGCGCCTCCGATGTGCTCCGACTCATAGATGAGATCAAGACCAGCGTTTTCAATTCCAGGGGAATACTCCTCGAAGAAGAAATCCAGATTGTCGGAAGGGATTAACGGGCGTGCGAAAGCCGCTTGCAATGCGAAAACTGCTTGATCGATGGAACGATCTGTGTGAATCCTTCCGTCGCCGGAGCGCTCGGCGTGTGTTCGCAGGCAGGTTCTCCGCGGGGAGCTCGAAAATAATCCAGACGGCGGGCAATAAGCCTAAACGGCGCCAAAGAGTGAAGCGTCGCAGGCAGGTGGTGGTTGCCAGACGAAAAAGAGTCACGCGAACGGCAGTCGCGGCGGTCAAGCTGATTATGGCCGGGGCCGGGATTTTCTGTTTGGCGGCGGCGACGCGTAATTACGTGTATACATCTCCTCGGTTTGTGGTTCGACACATCGGGGTCACGGGCAACACGCATGTGACTGCGGATACGATAATCCGGGAGTCGACGATATTCGAGGGAAGAAACATATTCGGGCTTGACCTTTCGGAGGCCGCTGTGGCCATTGAGAAAATTCCGCGAATACGATCCGCGCAGGTGAGGAGGATTCCTCCCGACGAAATCCAAATCGAGGTGACCGAACGCAAGCCGCTTGCATTGATACTTTCAGGCAGGCTCTTGTGCGTGGACAGGGAAGCAAGAATCCTGGCTGAATATGACCCCGCCCACAAGCTGGATGCCCCCATCATCAGCGGAAAATCGCTGGCCGGGGCCAAGGTGGGCGATACTGTCCAGGTTGAGAAGGTCTCGTGCGCCCTGGAAATAGTCGAGATCATCAATCGCCTCGGCCTGGCCGGCCACCTCCGCATATCCGAGATAAACGTTGACGACCCGGACAACATCGTCCTTGTGGCGGAACAGTCCGGAGCAACCATCCTCCTCGGGTCGGATAACTTTGAGGCGAAGCTCTGGAGGCTGGCAAGAGTGGCCGAGACGATGGAATGCAACGAGCAACTCAAAGTCGCAAATTTGGAGCGACTGGATATGAGGTTCGAAGCCATCGTACCCGCCAAATTCAAAGAAGCGCATTCATGAAACACCAGGCGGAACGGAACTGGCAGGCAAGCGGGAGCAGAGCGGAAAGGCAGGTGAAGGGGGCGAGTATGGCGAAAGACACTCCGATAGCGGCTCTGGACGTGGGGACAAGTAAAGTCTGCGCCTTCATTGGCGAACCCGGCCCTGATCAGACCATAAGGGCGCTCGGATTCGGCGAGAGCAGGTCTGAGGGTCTCAAAAGAGGGACGGTCATAAACGTCGAAAAGACGATCACGGCGATCCAGCAAGCCATCGAGGAAGCCGAGAACCAGGCGGGCTTGGGCGTCAACTCCATCGTGGTCGGTATTTCGGGCGGCCACATTAAGAGCTTGAACAGCCGCGGGATGACCGGCGTGTCCCGGCACGACAGGGAGATTACGCAGGACGACGTTCGCCGCGCCATCGACGCGGCCAAGGCCGTCGCGATCCCCATCGACAGAGAAGTGATCCACGTGCTTCCTTACGGATTCATCATTGATGGGCAAGACGGGATTCGCGATCCGGTAGGCATGCTTGGGGTTCGTCTGGAGGTCGACGTTCACATCATTACTGGAGCGGTCACCTCAGTTCAGAACCTGGTCAAGAGCATCAACCGCACCGGCTTTGACGTCGAGGGAATAGTCCTCGAGCCCCTCGCCGCGGCCGAATCGGTCCTCACTGACGATGAGAAGGACCTGGGCGTTGCAATGATTGACCTGGGCGGCGGCACCTCGGACATATTGATCTATCTTAATGGGTCGGTGCGCCATAGCGAGGTCATCACGCTCGGCGGTGAACACGTCACGCGCGATATCTCGCTCGGATTGCGCACGCCTCATGATAAGGCGGAAATCATAAAGAAGCAGCACGGCTGCGCCCTTCTCTCCATGGTCAGAAACGGAGAGGTCATACCCGTTCCGAGCGTGGGCGACCGGCGTGACCGCGAGGTCCCGCTTCGGGAGATGATCGAGATAATCGAATATCGTATGGACGAACTCATGCGGCTCATACATATGGAAATCCAGTACACGGGCTATGCCGAGCTTATCGCCAGCGGTGTCGTGCTCACGGGAGGCGCTGCGCTACTGCCGGGAATTGTCGAGATGACCGAAGAGATATTCGGGTGCCCGGTGAGGTTGGGAAAACCCCGCTACATGGCCAACCTTGACGAGTTCAAGCTCCTGGACGATACCACATACTCGACGGTGACGGGGCTGGCGCGGTATGGGCTGTGTCAGCGGAGTGGAAGGGAAACGTTGCGCACCGGGGTAATCGGCACAATGGGAAGGCTCTTCGGACGCGTTGGCAATTGGGTGCGAACCACGCTGTAAACATTCCGGGAAGGAGTGCTAATATGGCTTTCGAGTTTATCAACGAACCCAACATTGGCGGGCGTCTTATTGTGATAGGAGTCGGCGGCGGAGGCAGCAACGCGGTCGACCACATGATCGAGGCCCGGATCGGCGGGGTCGAATTCATAGCTGTCAATACCGACGCCCAGGCGCTTGAGCGTTCGAGGGCTCCCATCAAAATGCAAATCGGAGCGGTTCTGACGAAAGGGCGGGGCTCCGGCGGCAACCCCGAGACAGGGCGGCAGGCCGCGCTCGAAGACGTTGACCTGATCCGGGAAACCCTGACAGGAGCGGAGATGGTGTTTGTGACCGGCGGGTTCGGAGGCGGAACGGGAACGGGCGCGGGACCTGTAATCGCAGAGGTTGCCAAGAGTCTCGGCGCGTTGACTGTCGGCATCGTCACCAAGCCGTTCAGTTTCGAGGGAAAGCCGCGTCACGATAATGCCAAGGCTGGAATAGAGGAACTGCGAAAGAACGTAGACACACTCATCGTCGTCCCCAACCAGAAGTTGCTTGAAGTGGAGATGATTAACAAGCACACCAGCATAGTCGAGGCGTTTCGAATGGCCGACGATATCCTGAGGCAGGGCGTCGAATGTATTTCGGGCCTCATCACCATGACCGGCCTGATCAACCTCGATCTCAATGACGTTCGCCGCATCATGTCCAACACCGGTTCCGCGCTCATGGGCGTCGGCGCGGCTTCCGGAGAGGATCGCGCCCTGAAGGCCGCCAAGAAGGCCATCTCCTCGCCGCTCCTGGAGAGTTCCGATATGAGCGGCGCCAAGGGGGTTATCATAAACATAGTGGGCGGCGCGAACCTGTCGCTTTATGAAGTCAATGAGGCCGCAACCATCGTTTCCAAGGCCGCCGACCGCGAGGCCAACGTCATCTTCGGAGCGGTCATCGATCCCGACCTGACTGATGAGATCAAGGTAACGGTCATCGCCACGGGCTTCCAGACCGAGGAAGAGCGGTCGAAGGGCGCCGTTCCCGCCGAGTTGGGCAAGACGATGGAGATGTTCTCTCTTGAGGAACTCGCGAGCACGCCGGCCTTTGTCAGAATCGGCGAGGGCAAGAGGCCCAGGGTGGTCGCAGCAAAGAGCTGCAGCGAGAAGATTCTCAAAGAGAACTATGAGATACCGACGTTCATTCGCCGAAAAGGATTGCAGAAGGCAGGGACCGGCGAGCAGGGAAAAATCGGATAAAGCGGTGTCCCTCGCGCCGAGCCTCAGGATGAATGAAAAAAAGCCCGGAGCAATTACAGAAGTATCGCAGGGGAGTCCTCTCCGCGGAGCGCGGTTTGACTGTGAAGAAGACCGCCCGCCTCAGGGTCTGCCTCGTCTTTCCGAACACGTATCATGTGGGCATGTCGAACCTGGCGGTTCACTCCCTTTACTCGCTCCTGAATTCCAGAAACGATTGCCTCTGCGAGCGAAGTTTCTGTGAGGAGCCACTCCTTGGACGGTCCCTCGAATCCGGCACGCCTCTTGGCAACTTTGACATCATTGCCTTTTCCGTCGCGTTCGAACTCGATTATCCGAACGTCGTCAAGGCGCTGCTTGCCGCGCGACTTCCCCTCCGCTCTGAACAAAGGGATGAATCGCATCCCCTGGTCATCGCGGGTGGACCATGTATGTTTTCCAATCCTGAGCCGCTCGCCGAGTTCATCGACCTCTGCGCCATAGGAGAGGGCGAAGAACTCATTAATCAGATTGTGGATGCCTACTCCGACTGTCGCGCCCGAGACGTAAAACGAGAATCCATGCTTCTTGCGCTCGCCGAGATACCGGGGGCCTATGTTCCCTCGTTGTACCGTCCCGTCTATGCGGACGGCGGCAAGTTGACCGGGATGACCCCCAAGACCGCGCGTGCGCCTGACTTGCCGGTACGCGGACGCATCGTTCGAAACCTCGATGACTATCCGTGCGCGTCAGTGATCCTGACGCCGAACACCGAATTCGCAGACATGTTTCTCGTGGAGATAGGGCGCGGGTGTCGCCGAGGGTGCAAGTTCTGCTCCGCCTGCTACACCTATCTCATGCGAGTCCGGTCGCTCGATTTGCTCAAACGACAAATACTGAAAGCGGAACCTCTCGCCAAGAGGGTGGGACTTGTCACGTCCGACCTCTCGGACTATCCACAACACCGCGAATTACTCGCCTTCCTCTTGAATAAAGGCTTCGGGTTCTCGGTCTCTTCTGTCAGGGCTGACGCAATAACCGACGACCTGCTTGCCGGAATGAAGGAAGCCGAACAGCGCACGCTAACGCTCGCGCCCGAAGTGGCATCGGAACACCTTCAAGCGCTAACCGGGAAAAGGATCACCCTCGATGCGCTGCTTAGGGCGGTCGGCATGGCTTTGGAGCGCCGGATTGTCAATTTCAGACTCTATTTTATGATAGGCGTCCCGGGTGAGGACGACGACAATGTGCATGCCATCGTGGACCTTGCGGCCTGCATCTCCGGAAGCATGCGCGACGCGGCAAAACGGCTTGACAAGATGGGGAGACTCACCATCAGCGTGAACCCGTTTGTCCCGAAACCGTTTACTCCTCTGGAATCCGCCATGTTTGCCGATTCAGCCGCATTGACAAGGCGCATGGGGATACTGCATCGGGGACTGGCCCGCATTCCCAATACCGCTCTCATTGCCGAGAGCCCGCGCATGGCCCGGCTCCAATGCGCATTCGCGCGAGGGGACAGGCGGACCTCCAGGCTCGTGGAACGCATTGCCTCTGGAAGAACCGTTGCTCAAGCCATGAACGAATTCCGAGAAATGATTGAAAGGTCTGCCGCCTCCCAGGCGGAAGATGAGATGCATCCGTGGCATACCATCGAGCCGCCGTCATACCGGAGACTGAAAACAGCAAGGAAGGAGACATGAGGAAGAAGGATCTCTTACTGGCATTGTTGCTGTGGCTCGCGGCTGCCCAGACGGCCTGGACCGCCGACCCGCATGGCGAAGACCCCATCTCCGAAGTGAAGCTTAAACCGGAATCACTGCCCTCCGGCATGACAATCCTCAGTGATGTGCGCGCCACGCGCGAACAGACTTTCAATGTGCGGACACGAGTCGGCTTTCCCCTCGACGCTGTCGTCAGTCAGAAGCTGATTTATCAGACCGAACAAGCGATGGTCAGCTACATATTTGTTAAGGACGAAAAATGGCGCAATTATGGATATTCAAGGACCATTGAGTGGGAAGGTCACAAGAGCTTTGTCCTCATGAAGGACGGCGTAATCGTGCAAATAGCGACAAACAGCTTGAGTATGTGGCAGACCTTGGCTTCCCTGTTCAGTGCAGACCCCGTTCATTACATCAAGATCAAGACCCAGCTTCTGCCCGAGGGCTGGGCGCTCATGCATGAGTACTATCTCTTGCCGGAGGACCTTGTGGAACTGGAACAGGAATGTGACGTCAAGCCTCAGAGTTCCCTCGTTCAGGAGTTCATCGTCGCTCGGGCAAAGATCAAACTCAGGTACTTCAATTGCAGCACGTCCGACAATGCGGACCGCTTCGCGCGCTGCCTGGCGGCTGAACGATCCCCAATCTTTCATAAGATTGTCCGAAGCGCCGGAACAGTCGTGGTTTCCTTTGAGTCTCAGAACGAAAAACTCGTTCAGGATGCGATTTCGCATGTGAACCTGGAGGCATACTGGGAACTATTCCCGGGCCAAATGTAATCATGTAAAGCTTGTAATTCCAATATCTTATCTGATTGCCTCTCCTCCGAAAACCCTTGAGTTCCTGCGGATTTTGTGGTATTATTAACTAGGATATGGGCGAAAAAATCATTGCGATAAACCGCAAGGCCAGACACGACTACGAGATACTGGAATCTTTCGAGGCGGGCATGGCGCTCACGGGGACAGAGGTGAAGTCGCTTCGCGAGGGTCGTGTCAACCTCAAGGACAGCTACGCGAGGGTTGAAAACGGTGAAGTTTTCCTCGTGAATTCGCACATAAGTCCTTATTCGCACGGAAACATACAGAACCATGAGCCGTTGCGCGAAAGAAAATTGTTGTTGCATAAGTCCGAAATCAAGCGCCTGCGCGGAAAGACTGAAGAACGAGGCCTTACGCTGGTTCCCCTGAAGATATACTTTGTTCGGGGACGCGCGAAGGTGGAACTTGCGCTTGCCCGCGGAAAGAAGCAGTACGATAAGCGCGAGCAGATCAAGAGAAGAGACGCCGATCGGGAGATCGAGCGGGAATTCAAGACGAGAAAACAATAATTTAAAGGGGGCGAAATGGGTTCGACAGGGATAATTGGTTCCTGGGCGGCATGCCGAGCTCCCCGGCCACTCGTTAAACGGGCGGGACCTAAATGTAATTGCAGAGCCACAGCTCGCAATGGCGGCCTAATCTAGGCCACCCGGCTCTTCCGGTTTTCCTGCGAACCGGGAACGGCCGTCGACCAGCAGGATAGCATCGGCGAAATGCCTGGGTCGCCGGCGCGAAATTCATCGGGCTGGCGGCTTGTGAATCCCTCTCGCGGGAGTCACAAGTTGCGAGAACCAAGACGCGGGATAAGCATGTAGAAGCCCACGAGGCGATATCTCTGGACGGGGGTTCGATTCCCCCCGCCTCCACCGAATAGCTGGGGGACAGCTTCATAAAGAGAGGTCTTCTTGCTGAGATCCAAGGTTGTTCTGATTCTGTTTTGTTTTATTCCGTCTCTTCTTTTCTCTCCTCAATCTCTTGCCGAATCTTATCCTTCTCGTACGCAAGATTCGGAAACGGTCGCTATTCCCGAAGCTGCCCGCCACTTCGGAGCGACGACCTCCTGGAAACCGGCGGAAGGAAGGTTGTCACTTGCTTATCAAGACCATCGCGCCGAAATCCTCATTGGGACCAATCGATTGATGGTTGATGACTATCTTGTGGTTCTGACCTCCCCCGTCGAGGCAGACAACGGGACCGTCAGCATGCTCCTTTCCGACGCCGCGACGATGTTTTCGCGGCTGCTCGGACGCGCGGTGACTCCCGGCGAGATAGCCTCGGCCGGGCTGCTCTCTCACGGTCTGGCGGGAAACGGCGACATCATCCTCATACAGAATATCCGGTACATCTCCTACCCCCGTTTCACGCGCCTGGTCGTCAATGTGTCCGACGGGCCGGGCGTACAGGAGGCGGAGATCAACTGCATCGAAGACCAATACCGTCTGAAAATTGAGATTCCCCGTTCGCGTTTCGCTCAGATCAAAGAGCCTTTCGAGGTCGGCGACCGGGTTGTGAAGTCGGTCGAACTCGTCCAGACGCCCACTGGCGCTACTCTTGTGGTGAATACTTTAGTTGATGAGATCGAGTACGAAATCCAGAAACACGATGACCCGCCTCGAATGGTCATCGACGTCCGACCCGCCAGGCCGACTATAGTCACAGATTACCACGACGCATCTGCCCTAACACCGGCCGAAAAATGGGACGATTCCGCCCGGCTCTCACCGTCGCGCCGTTCCTCGCTCACAACCATCGTTATCGACCCGGGTCATGGCGGCAAAGACTTCGGTGCCCAAGGTCGTGGAGGGCTTCTGGAAAAAGATGTTACCCTTGACATTGCGATGAAACTGAAGGAGATAATCGAGGCCGGCGCCAACATAAACGTCGTGCTTACCCGTTCGGGTGATTATTTCGTTTCTCTGAAAGAGCGCACGGCCATCGCGAACCGCGCCAAGGACGGTTCACCCGCGGACCTCTTTATCAGTGTTCACACCAATTCGCACAAGAGCGGGAGAATTGGAGGCTTCGAGGCGTATTACATTTCTGACGCGGCAGACCCAGGCGCCGAGGCGACCGAAGCCTTGGAGAACGCGGTCGTCGAACTCGAACTCGAGGGAATCGATACCAAGGACCCGGCGCTCATGCCCATCCTGTGGGACCTTCAATTTACCGAGTTCATCTCTGAAAGCAGCGAGCTTGCATTCCTCGCCCAGGAGGAATTGGCGAAGCGGCTCAACACCCGCAACCGCGGTGTCCGACAGGCGAAATTCATCGTGCTGTCCGGCGTCGCAATGCCCTCGATTCTCGTGGAGGTCGGTTTCATATCAAACCGGATTGAAGAAGCAAAGCTCAGGACGGCCGATTTCAAGGACGCATGCGCGGAAGCTCTTGCGGCAGCGGTGGCGGCTTTCAAGGAACGGTTTGACACCAGGCTTGGGCTTCTGGAGAGGACACCGAACCCTTGATTCAAGGGCGCTCGTTGAAAATGGCGCTCGTGGCGGCATGGGCGCTGGCCATAATTTTCCTGCTGGCATCGGGATTGTGGATTCTGAGAGAACTGGCTTTTGCGCCGGACGAGTCGTCTTCTCTGACCTCTTTTGAGCCGATGCCGGAGAAGACCCGGGAGCGGCAGATCACGCTCTACTTTGCGGATGAAGCGGCAGGCGCGTTGCTTCCCGAAAAACGCCGCGTGGAGCTCTCCGGCAATATCCCGGCGACCGCGGTACGCCTCTTCGATGAGCTTGTCAAGGGGCCCCAGTCGGCAGAGCTTCAGCCTACGATTCCACCTGGCGCGAGACTGCTCAACGCCTATCATCTGGACGGCATGCTGGTGTTGGATTTCAGCAATGAACTCCAGGCTAATCACAGCGGTGGGTCCGCCGGGGAACTTTTGACGGTTTATTCCATCGTGAATACCATGGCAGAAAATCTTCCCGGAGTCACGCAAGTGAAAATCATGCTGGAAGGCAATGAAATAGAGAGTCTGACTGGGCATCTGGACCTCACGAGGCCGTTGGTCCCGGACACACGATGGATGAGACCTTCTCACGCCATGAGGTCTTACGTACAACCGAATCAAACATTCGGCCCCGACGAGATATCCTGAACATAAAACCCATTTTCCGCTCCCACGAGAACCTCGGGCACCAGCGCCCATCGGGAATGAAATCGTGCTGCGATTGACCCCTGACAGGAACACAAGGCTGGCCATCCTCCTCCTGACGCTGGTCGCGCTTCTGGCGGGAACCTATTACCTGACCTCGCTCACACTGGGAAGGGTCACCGATGTGAGACAACTCACAAAGGAGATTGACTCGGCCTTCTCGGCCGCCCTGGTTTCCGCAGAAACGCCGGCCTCCGCGGTGAGCAAGAACCATGTTTCCAAGAACGACGGCAAGCTCGAATGGGACCAGGTCGAAGTGCTCGTCACACTCAATGAAACGCATTCCATATACGCCTTGCGCGACAGATTCCTCGACAACCTGACCATTACGAGTGTGGTCGTCCGGCAAAGCGAGAGGGATTACTCATCGTTCAAAGAACTCCTGCTCACGGTTTATTTTCGGGACTTGCCCGTTTATCAGATTTTGCTCAGGCAGGAGCATGCGCCGCGTGACGCTACCAAACCACTTCCCGCGCCGCCGGCTCCTCGAGTAGCTCTCATTGTTGACGATGTAGGATATGATCTGGACCGGGCGCTCGAACTTCTGAGCCTGCGAAGGCCGATGACGGTATCTGTTTTCCCCCAACTCAGACACTCGAAGCGCATCGCCGAAGTGGCCCATGAAATGGGGTATGAGGTGATGATGCACCTGCCGATGGAACCGGGCGAAAACCTCAGGCGCAATCCCGGCTTCATCGGGCAGGATATGACCGATGAACAGCTCCAGTGGACTCTGGACAGAGATTTCGAATCCGTACCCTTTGTAGTCGGAGTCAACAACCATCAAGGCTCGAAGATGACCGCCGACCCGATAGCGATGGCGAGGGTGATGCGATACCTCGCCAGGAGGGACCTGTTCTTCATAGACAGCCGCACGACAAGCGAGTCCGTCGCTTACGAGGTTGCCAGGAGCTATGGCCTTCGAGCGGCGGAGAATGACATATTTTTGGATAACGAAAAGAGGGTGGACTACATTGAGGAGCGCATTGAACTGTTGATTCAGAGAGCCGAAACGAAGGGGCGGGCGATAGGCATCTGTCACGTTCACCCCGCCACCATACAAGCGTTGACTCAGATGTTTACCGCGTTCGACAGAAAAGGCGTCAAGCTCGTCTATGCGTCTGAATTGGTAAACTGATCATGCTGATGCTGGGAATCGAGACATCGTGCGACGAGACCGGCGTGGCCGTTGTCGAAGACGGTGTACGCATAATCTCCAATGAGGTCGCCTCGCAGTTTCCGCTTCACGAGCGGTTCGGCGGAGTGGTGCCCGAGATTGCCTCGAGGGCGCATCTCAGGGTAATCGCCTCCATGTATCGAAAAGCGTTGGACGAAGCGGAATGCATGATCGACCAGATTGAGGCCATTGCGGTCACCGCCGGTCCCGGGCTGGTCGGTTCTCTGCTGGTCGGCCTGAGCTTCGCGAAATCGCTGTCGTTTGTCAAACACAAGCCGCTCGTTCCGGTTCATCATCTTGAAGGCCACATATTCGCGAACATCGCGGCAGGGTATCCCTTGGAGTTCCCCTTCGTCGCGCTCGTCGCCTCCGGCGGACACACCGATCTGATCGAGTGCCGCGCCCCGCTTGATTATGAGATACTCGGGCGCACCCGCGATGATGCCGCAGGCGAGGCTTTCGATAAGGTGGCCAAAATGCTCGAGCTTGGCTATCCGGGCGGTCCGGCGATTGAACGCGCCGCCGCTGCGGGCAATCCCGATGCCTTCTATTTCCCGCGTCCCATGTTGTCGGATTCAGGACTCGACTTCAGCTTCAGCGGGCTCAAGACAGCGGTCCTGTACTGTCTGGACGACCTGAAGAAGACAGGGAGCGTCACCAACAGGGTGGCCGATATCTCCGCAAGCTTCCAGGAGGCCGTCGCGGAGGTGCTTGCCGAGAAAGCCCTTCGCGCATTGCGGATGACGGGCTACAGAAGCCTTGCGCTTGGCGGTGGCGTAATGGCTAACTCTGTCGTCAGAGAGGCGATAAAGCGCAAGGTCGACGCAGATATCTTTATGCCTCCTCCCGCTCTGTGCCTCGACAACGCGGCCATGATTGCCGCGGCAGGCTGCTCCAGATACAAGGCCGGATATGTCGCCGACATGACGCTGAACGCCGAGCCCAACCTCCGACTTTCCTCCGAGCTATGGAACGAACTAAAAGGATAGGGGATATCTGGTTGAACGGACCGGCTGTGCTCGGGCCCATGTCCGGCATTACCGACCTCGCCTTCCGACTGATCACGAAATCGCACGGGGCATCTCTCGTTTATGTCCCTCTCATAAGCGCAAAGGCCTTATGCCTCGGCAGCAAGAAAACGTTCGATCTTCTCGTCACCGACCCCGCAGAGAGGCCCGTCGCGGTGCAGATATTCGGTGGCGACCCCGAGACCATAGAAAAAGCCGTTCGGATACTGGAAGATTTTTCCTTCGATATCATCGATATCAACATGGGGTGTCCCGTTCCCAAAGTCGCCAGGAGCGCGGGCGGCGCCATGCTGCTTAGAGACCCTAAACTGGCTGGCGAAATTGTGGCCGCCGCGGTCGGCGCAACCGACCGGCCCGTCACCGTCAAATTGAGGTCCGGCTGGGACGAACAGTGCATGAATGCGCTGGAAATCGCTGCCGAAGCCCAGCGCGTGGGCGCATCGGCCGTCACGCTTCATCCGCGAACCAAAACCCAGGCTTTCTCCGGAGAGGCCGACTGGAAGTTGATCGCTGAGTTAAAGAAGGTTATAACCATCCCGGTCATTGGCAACGGGGATGTTCGAACGCCGGAAGATGCGCGTGCCATGCTCAGGCAGACGGGTTGTGACTTTGTCATGATCGCCCGCGCCGCACGGGGGAACCCTTGGATTTTCAGTCGAACCCTCTCGCTGCTGAACACCGGAGTCCTGCCGCCGGAGCCTTCCGCCCGGCAGAAAGTGGAGATGATGGTTGAACAGTGTACACTTTTGGCCCGATACGAAGACGAACATCGGGCGGCCCTCAAGATGCGCAAGCACGCCGGATGGTACATCAAAGGGCTAGAAAATGCCGGAATTACTAGGGAAAAGATCAACCACGCCAAGACCGCCAGTGAGATCGTGCGTATTTGTCGCGAACTCGAAACGTAGTGGCATATCTCTTGCTCCTTCTTTCATACGATGAATTTTCTGGTTTCACCGATTGCCGGGAGGAAGAGTCATGAATCTGCATGCCTTGCTTCATACCGTGGTCGGCCAGTGCGGTTCGGACATCCATTTCAAGGCTGGGAATCCGCCCGTTGTCCGATTTGACGGGGACCTGCGCAGGCTGGACTATTCGCCGCTCACCAAGAAGGAAATTGACGAGATTCTCGAACAGATTCTGACCCCGCAACAGCGCAGAGCGTTCGATGAGCGTTTCGAACTGGACATTGCATACGCCGTACCGGAACTGTCCCGGTTCCGCGTCAATCTGAGCAAGGAAATGGGCAACATACGGATTGTGTTCCGCCTCATCCCATTCGAAATCCCCTCGATACGCGAACTCAAGCTTCCCCTCGTTCTCGAGGAAATCTGCAAGACGCCCCGTGGCCTTGTGCTTGTCACCGGACCGACCGGCAGTGGAAAATCCACCACACTTGCCGCGATGATCTCATTCATAAACTCGCGCTTCCCAAGACATATAGTGACCATAGAGGACCCAATCGAGTTCGTGCATTCCGACAAGGAAGGCATGGTCACTCAACGCCAGATAGGATCGGACACGAAATGCTTCGCCGAAGCCATGCGGACTGTTGTTCGGCAGGACCCAGATGTTATAATGTTGGGCGAGATGCGCGACGCGGAGACGGTCTTCGCGGCGATGCAGGCGGCTGAGACCGGGCACCTGGTCATATCCACGCTCCACACGCCCGATGCCGCCGACACCGTCCTGCGAATCACCGACTTTTTTCCGCCCTCTCAGCATCAGCAGGTCCGCAATCAGTTTGCGACCTGCATACGGGCGATTGTCTCGCAACGTCTCGTGCCGCGCAAATCGGGCGCCGGCCGTATTGCCGCCGTCGAGGTGCTCATCGGAACCCAGTTGGTGAAGGAGCGCATCAAGATGCAGGCCGATTCTTACCAGATAATCTCCCTCATGATCGAGGGACGCTCGGCCTATGGGATGCAGACTTTCGATCAGCACCTGTATGAACTCTGGGAGGCTGAGGAAATATCTGAAGAGACGGCCCTGGCGTTTGCCACCAGCCCGAAAGACCTGTCGCTTAGGTTGCGCGGCTTGATCTGAGGGCGGTCGGCGTTCGCTCGACGGCCCAACGGATTCTATGGATGAGGTCCGCCACTGGCTTGAGCTGAGCCTGATTCCCGGCGTCGGCCCGAAAACTTTCTTTAAGCTCCTCGATCACTTCGGGAGTCCGCTCGAAGCCCTGAGGGCGCCGGCTTCGGCTCTCCGGCAAACGCCCGAAGTAAGCGCGGCCGTGGCCGAGGCAGTGGCTGCCGGCTCGCCCGCCGAGCTTGAGAAGACGCTCCTCCTTCTCGACCAGCGTGCAGTCGAAGTCATAACCTACAACTCACCGAACTACCCCGAGCGCCTGAAGACCATTCACGATCCGCCGCCTCTGCTCTACGTGAAGGGAACCATCCATCCCGAAGACGCGAACTCAATCAGTATAGTTGGCTCCAGAAGAGCTACACACTACGGGAGAATGGCGGCCGGAAAGCTCGCTGGCGACCTCGCGCGGCTCGGAGTCACCGTGGTCAGCGGACTTGCCTATGGAGTTGACGCAGCCGCTCACAAGGGTGCGCTCGAGGCGGGCGGACGCACAATCGCCGTGCTCGGCTGCGGCGTGGACGTGGTGTATCCGCGCGCCAACGCGAAGCTCTTCGAGCAAATCCCTGCAGCCGGAGCGCTCATCTCGGAGCTTCCAATGGGCACGCAGCCCGACCCCGGTTTCTTCCCGATGCGAAACAGGATCGTCAGCGGACTCTCGCTCGGCACGCTCGTTGTTGAAGCTCCCCGGAAGAGCGGAGCGCTGATAACCGCCCGGCTTGCCATCGAGCAGGGCCGAGAGGTGTTCGCCGTCCCCGGGAACGTGTTTTCACCTTACTCCGAGGGCTGCCACCGCCTCATCAAGGACGGCGCAAAACTCGTCGAGAACGTGTATGATATCATAACCGAGATCGAGCGCGGCATCGTAAACATATCGTGTGATGAACCGCCCGAGGAACCGCCGAAACGGGCTGAAGCGGCTCTGTCGGCCGACGAGAAAAAGGTTTTCAACCTCCTCTCGATGGCGCCGACACACATCGATGAGGTTTGTGAGCAGTTGAATCTGACCGCTTCACGGACTGCAAGCGCCCTCATGACCCTTGAACTGAAGGGCCTCGTGCAGCAACTGTCGGGCAAGAACTTCATTCGCCGACCGTAACCGATGGTCGCTTCTCAATGAACCGTGAATCCCACATCCGGATTGTATCCGGCGAACAACGAGGGCTTGGCTCAGGCTTCGCGCGCGCCGCGCTCTTGCTCGCTTCAGGACTCTACCTTATGGGGTACGAAGGAAGGCATGCCGCATACAGTCTGGGGCTTGCCCGGCGCGCCAAAGTCAACGCGAGGGTCATAAGCATCGGCAACATCACGGCAGGCGGAACGGGCAAGACTCCCGCAACCATCTATTTCGGCAGGCGGCTTTCCGAATCTGGCGCAAGGGTGGTTGTGCTGAGCCGGGGCTATGGCCGGTTATCGCGTATGGACAGGCCGCTTGTCGTCTCCGATGGCGCAAAGGCGCTGGTCTCTCCGAGGGAGGCCGGGGACGAACCCTTGCTCATGGCCAAGAAATTGTCCGGAGTGCCTGTCGTTGTCTGCGCCGACAGAATCAAGGGCGCCGAATTCGCCATCGAACGGTTCAGAGCCGATTCCATCCTGCTGGATGACGGGTTCCAGCATATCGCGCTCATGCGCGATGAAGACGTCGTCGTCATTGATTGCGCCAACCCCTTCGGATATGGTCATCTCCTGCCGCGCGGACTCCTGCGCGAGCCGCTCGCCGCCCTGAAGCGGGCGACCCGGTTCCTTCTCACTCATGCGGACGAATACGAGCACGCGGAGACTGAATCGCGTCTGCGAAAGATCAATCCGGACGCAGAGATACTGAAGAGCAGACACAGGCCGGTTAAGCTGATTTCACTCATGGACGGAAACGGGCGAGACTGCGCCTCGATTCGCGGAAAAAAGGCGCTGGCCTTTTCCGGCATCGGAAACCCGAAATCATTCGAGGACACGCTCAGGCGGCTCGGCGCGGAGATCGTCCGAAACATCCGTTTCGCAGACCATCACTGGTACGATAACGCCGATATCGAGACCATACGGCAATCGGCAAGACAGTCACATGCCGACTGTATCATCACGACGGAGAAGGACGGCGTTAGACTCCCTGCCATTGACACACTCCCCGAGAACTTCCACCTGCTGGAAATTGAGCTCGAACTGCTGAACCGTCCCTCCGGAGATTCCAGGAGCGCCTCGCGAAACGCCCCTACTGTTTTCTGATGGCTTCGGCCCCGCAGCGGTCCGCCGAACCTCTTGACGCTGAAAACGATAGAATGCTATCATGAACCCACGGAAAGGAGTCCATTTTGCCAGAAAACAAAGCAGTAATCTTCGATATTCAACGCTATTCTGTTCATGACGGCCCCGGCATACGCACCCTGGTGTTCTTCAAGGGGTGCCCGTTGCGTTGTCGGTGGTGTCAGAATCCGGAATCGATTGACCCGAACCCGGAAATCGCCTTTTTCGCGAATAAGTGCATCGGATGCGGTGAGTGCGCGAAGGCGTGCCCAAACGGGGCCATCGTGTTCGAGGATAACCGCCGCATAAACCGCGAACTGTGCCAGCGGTGCGGCAAATGTGCCGAAGTCTGCTACGCCGAAGCGCTTACAGTCATAGGGAAATGGTATGACGTGCCCTCGCTCCTCGAGGTCGTCGAACGCGACCGGCCCTTTTACGAACAGTCGGGCGGTGGCGTGACCGTCTCAGGAGGCGAACCGACTCTCCAGTTCGATTTCTTGCTCGAGTTTCTGCGGGCCGCCAAAGAGGCTGGGCTGAACACCGTCATCGAGACCTGCGGCGCATTCGCCTGGAACTCATTCAAGAAGCTTCTGCCGTATCTGGACACGATCTATTTTGACCTGAAGGTTATAGATGAGAACGACCACAGGCGGGTGACCGGCATGAGCAACAAGCGCATCATCGCGAACGCGCAGAAACTTGTCGAGGACAAGGTAGACATTGTCTTCCGCGTTCCCCTGATCCCCGGGATGACCGCGACCGATGACAATATCGCCGCCATCGTCGACCTTCTTCGGGTCTTTGAGCAGCGCAAAGTCCACCTTCTTCCCTATCATAAGATGGGCGAGTCGAAGCTCGCAAGAATTGATTCCCGTCTCGAGCCGCTTGGATTGACTGCTTTCTCTGACGAGGAACTCGCGGCAATCAAACAGAAGTTTGAGGAGGCTGGCATTACAGTCTTAATAGGCGGCGGTTGAAGAACTTGTCCTCTTCCTCTATAGCCTTATCCGGTGCGGCGGCTCCCCGGCAACGTACAGCCGATGATGCGAAGCCACCCATGAAAAGCGTGGCTTATATCGCCGTCGGCATGCTCTTTTTCTTTCTGGCCCTTTGTTTCAGCAATATAGCTCGTTACTCACCCACCTATGACGAAATGAAGTTCCTCGAAATCGGCCAGCAGCTCGCCGCAGGACAGGGATGGCAGACCGAGATGAGTGTCGTGCACGCGCCGCTCTCGTTCTACACACACGGGTTTCTCCTCAAACCATTCAAGTTCGAAAGCGATATGCAGAGGCTGCGATGGGCGCGGACGATAATGCTTGTTTATTCGGCGGCGACGGCGGGGCTCATCTTCTGGTGGGCCTCGGCATTATACGGTGGGTGGGGCGGCGCGTTGGCGCTGGCGCTGTATCTATTCAACTCCAATATTTTGGGGCACTCATCGCTCGTAACCACCGACATCATCTACGCATGCTTCAGCCTGTTTTTGCTCTATTTCCTCTGGAGGTTCCTGGAGGAGGGGCGCGTGCGATCCGCTGCGGCCTCCGGCGTGTGCCTCGGGCTGGCGCTCCTTGCGAAATACTCGGCGGTGCTTTGGTTCCTGTTGCTGCCCTTTTTGACAGGCACCCTTGTGGTACGCGACGTATTAAGGAAACGCGCAGGGCGAACGCCGGCATGCCAACCGCTTGGACGGGTCTTCGCGGGCATCGGCGCGATTGTTGTCATCGCTCTCATCGTGCTCAATATCGGTTATGGCTTCAGCGGAAGTCTTGCGCCGCTCGGTGCGCATCATTACCAGAGCAACATGCTCGGCCGCCTGGCCGACAGTCCGCTTGCCTCATGGATTCCCGTTCCGATTCCCTATCCGTTCATGAGAGGCTATGACGCGCAGAAATCAATCTCCGAACTGGGGCATCCATCGTTTCTGGCAGGCATGCGCTCGACGCAGGGATGGTGGTACTACTATGCGGCATGCTTTGCCCTCAAGATGCCCATGATGTTCTGGCCGTTGATGATATGGGCCGCGATTTCTCTTGCGCGCGCGGGCGGAGACGGACGCAGAACGGCGGAAGCGCTCCTGCTTGGGTCCGCCGTCACACTCGTGGCCGCAAACAGCTTCCTCAGCAAGAGCCACGCCGGCTTCCGATATGTGATGACGGCTCTTCCGCCTCTGTTCATCTTTGGCGGGGCGGCAGTGGCCCAGGCTTCCTCATTGCGGAAAAAGGCAGGTCTCGCCTTGATAGTTCTATTGTATGCGTTGCCCTCGCTGTGGATTCATCCGCATCATCTCGCATACTTCAGCGCGCTTGCCGGCGGCCCGAAGAGCGGATACAAATGGCTGTCCGACTCAAACCTGGACTGGGGACAGAATTTCGACGATGCGCGCGCATACATGCGTGGCTCGAACGTCCCGCTCACAGTGAACCCGGGAATGCTGCCCGTGCCGGGTCGCATCCTCATCAACGCGACGACCCTTCAGGATTGTTTTTCGACGGATGATATCCACGGCTGGCTTCGCCCCTTCAAGCCAATTGACTATATTGGTTACTCATGGTTGGTCTTTGACGTCGATGAAGGAACTCTTGGTCAGAGAAAACGAGTTCCCGGCGACCTGCCCGACGAGTATTATCTCGCGGCGTTTGCTTATGCCCGTGATCGGCTGCAGGACGCGGAACGGCTCGCACTTGCCGCGCTTTCCTCAGACTCAGGCTTGCCGGAAGCTCTCTATCTGCTTGGGCTGTCACGGTTGGGACTCGCGAACCTCAAGGGCGCACAAGAAGCGCTTCAGGCGATACCGGCAGCGCATCCGTTTTATGTGGACGCCAGACGCAACCTCTCGTTGATCTCGGCACTTCAGGAAGATGTTCCGAAGAGTGTGCAGCGGTGGAGAGAGGCGATGCTCGAAGAGACCCTCAGAACGTATGCGGTGAGGCCGTCTATCGATCCGGAGGCATATAGGTTGGAATCCGGCTTGCCGGAATGGAAGCGGCTTAACAACCTGGGAGTGTGCCTGTGGGCGCGAGGCGATTTGGCGGGCGCGGAGCAAGCGCTGAGACGCGCTCATGAGGCACAGCCCGATTTCGTCGAAGGTCTGGCCAGTCTCGCCGTGGTGCTTGAGCAACGAGGCCGATTCGAGGACGCCCTCGACACATTGATCAAATACCTTTCCAACTTCCTGTCGCTCCGCGCATCACCGTACCGCGATTATCGCGTGTACTACGGGGGCACGCGCGTGATGATGGGAAATACGATCGAGATTACGCCTCAGCCTGACGAGCAGGTTTTGCGGCTGAAGGCTTATCTCATGCGGCGGCCGGAGGACATCGAGGCGCTCAACCAGCTTGCCGTCTCACTCATGAGGCTGGGGCGATTCGGCGAGGCGCACGTCACTCTCCGGAAGGCCCTCGGCGCCAGTCCCAACAGCGACGTATTGTATACGAACCTCGCCGTATTATATACTGAGAAAAAGATGTTCGGACCCGCTCTGGAGGCGTGCCGACGCGCAATCACGATCAACCCTGGGAATGCGTCGGCGAGGGAATTGTTCATCTCCTTGCGTGACAGGGTCTTGGGCAAATCGTGAAAATTACGTCGCGAGGCATTGTTTGAACACTTATGAATTCCTGGCAATACGTCGTTCCACAGCCTCGCTCCATGCCGCATTTCTGCTCACGCTCATGAGCGCCGTCTTCCTCGCCTATTCGAACAATTTCAATGCCGATTTCGTGTACGATGACTACCCGTTCATCGTATACAATCCCGCAGTGAGAGACCTCTCGAATCCGACGCGGTTCTTTGTTGATAGGGAGTCGTTTTCTGAAAAGGGCGAATACGTCATCTACCGCCCGCTGGCCGCGCTGAGCTTCGCCCTCAACTACCGGCTGAACGACGGAAATCCCGCTCCGTATCACGCGGTCAATATTGCGCTGCATGCGGCCTGCGGACTTGTCCTCTATTGGTTTCTGTGCCTCACGTTCGGCGATTCGCTGTTTTCGTTCTTCGCCTCGCTCCTCTTCACGCTGCATCCGGTGCAGACCGAAGCCGTGTCCTGGATATCCGGCCGCGGAAACCCGATGTTCCTGCTGTTTCTGCTGCTCGCGATGATTTGCTACCGGAAATGGTCAACGACCGCCAGAGGCTCGTACTATATCCTGTCTCTTGTGTTTGCCGTGCTCTCACTGCTTGCGAAGGAAATGGCGGTCGTCTTGCCTGTCCTCCTGGTTGTTTACGATTTCTTTGTGAACCGGCCTCTCTCCGGCGCATGGAAGCGACGCCTGCTGGCGGTTCTCCCATTTTTTGCTTTTTCTCTTCTTTACGTGGCGACGCGACACCTTGTGCTCGGAGTCACACAACAAATCGGTTACTGGGGAGGAAGCCCGTGGACCGCGTTTCTGACGATGACCAAGGGAGTTGTTTATTATTTGCGTTTGATGTTTGTGCCGAGGCCGTTGATGGTTGAATACATGATGCCGCTGGCGTACTCGCTGTTTCAGACCACCGTCATGCTCTCGATTCTGATAATCCTTTCCATCGCCGGAGTGTGGGTGGTCTCATGCAGGAGAGAGCCCCTCATCGCATTCGGCATCGCATGGTTCTTTGCCTCGCTCATCCCGGTTTCCAACGTGGTTCCTCTCCAGGCTATCATCAATGAGCGCTTCCTGTACTTGCCCTCGATCGGGTTCGCCGTCATCCTCGCCTTTCCGCTTCTCATGAGACAGTCGCTTTCAAGAAGGGCCGCCGGAGCGGCGCTCGCCGCGCTTTCGACAATCGCCTTATGTTACGGGCTTCTTACGTTTGACCGGAACCGCGATTGGCGCGATTCGCTCTCCCTGTGGACGGCATCGGTCAGGGATTCGCCGGCGGGACCGACCTCGCGCTATAATCTCGGCCTGGAGCTTTACAACCGGGGGCGTTACGTTGAGGCCGTCGAGCATCTTCAACTCGCCTGCCGACTCCAGGAAAGATTTCCGTCGGCGCATGGGGCGCTCGGCAACACATATTTCGCCTTGGGAAAGCTTGAAGACGCAATCAGAGAGTATGAGGTCGGGCTGTCACAAGCGCCCGATGACGACCGCATGCGCCGCAATCTTGCCGTTGCATGGTACGAGAAAGGCAAAGCCCATGCCAACAGGGGCGAAATCAACATGGCAGTGAACTGCCTCTTGACGTCACTAAGATACAATCCGAATTTCGAGCCGGCGAAGGAAGCCTTCCAAGAGCTTCAGCTTGCCAAATCACAATCACTCAAATCGAACAACAACCAACAGGATGCGCCATGAAGCTGTCGGTTGTCATGCCTGCGTACAATGAAGAGCAGACCATCGAGGAGATCGTGGGCAAAGTGCTCGCGGTTAGCCTTGACAAGGAATTGCTCATCGTTGACGACGGCAGCCGTGACCGAACCCGTCAGATTCTCAAGGACAAACTCGCTCACAGGCCCGAGGTCAAGCTCATATTCCACGAGAGGAACGGCGGCAAAGGCGCTGCCGTCAGGACAGGCATAGCTCACGCGACTGGCGACATTATCATCATCCAAGACGCAGACCTCGAGTATGACCCGAATGACTATCACAAGCTGCTCCGGCCCATCGTCGAGGGCCATGCCGAAGTCGTGTACGGTTCCAGGGTGAAGGGGACCAATTTCAAACATCGCTATTCGCTCAACCTGTTTGCCGCCAGGGTGCTCAGCGTCATGTCGAATGTGCTGTACGGGCTCCATCTGACCGATGAGCCTACCTGCTACAAGGTGTTCAAGGCGGAGTTGATTAAGTCCATTCCGTTCAATGGCAATGGGTTCGAGTGGGAGCCCGAAATCACCGCAAAGCTCGGGAAACGTGGGGTCGATATCCACGAAGTTCCCATCAACTACTACTCGCGCTCCATCAAAGAAGGAAAGAAGATCAAGTGGACCGACGGCGTCAAGGCTGTCTGGACGCTTCTGAAATACCGATTCGTGGATTGATTTAGCCCGCTGAGCCGCATGGACGCCCAATATCCGGTCATGCTTAATACGAGACAAGGACTCTCCACCGGCGCGCTTCTGAAGGGCGCAGCCGCCCTCGCGCCCTGCCTCTTGGCGCTTTCTCTGTTCACAAACACCATCATTGATTCCGATATCTGGTGGCACCTCCGAACGGGCAAGTATATCTTCGAAAACCGCGTCATTCCCGGCGTCGATATGTACTCCTACACAGCCGCCGGAAACAGATGGATCGATCTCCACTGGCTTTTCCAGACGATTCTTTACGGCACATACGAGACGTTGGGCTCGTACGGCCTCTCCATCCTCTTCATCCTGGTTTTCTCGGCGTGTTTCACACTGGTTTGGTTCGCATGCAATTCCCGAAAAAACCATCCGGCGGCGCTCCTCATGTTCTGGCTCGGCCTGATGGCGTGCAGCGCGCGCTACCTCGCACGGCCTGAGGCGTTTACATACCTGATGATTGCGGCGTTCATGCTCCTCCTCACAAGATTTGAGAAGAACGGCGGATGGTCAATCTTCGTCCTGATCCCGCTGCAAGCGGTCTGGACGAACATGCAGGGGCTTTTTATCCTTGGGCCGTTCCTCGTATCCGCATATGCCGCTCCCGAAATCGGCGCAGTCTTATATTCGCGCTTGCAGAAGAAAGATATCGAGCCACACAGATACAAGAAAGCGTCATCGCTCGCGGTCGCGGCAGTCGGGTCAGTCGCGGCATGCCTCCTGAATCCATATGGATTGGAGGGACTTCTCTTTCCCCTCACACTGTTCACCCGCGCCGGCGGCATCGAAAACATCTTTGCTGGAGCGATCTCCGAGCTTCAGCCTCCCTTGTCCGGTTACAACCTCACCACGCCATTGAAATACTTCGCGGCCTTCATCGCTCTCAGCGGGATTGCGCTCGCAGCGGACTACAAGAACCTTCGCCTCAGCCATATCATCATCTTTGGCGGAACCGCCTACCTCGCAATCAGCGCGCGGCGGAGCGTTCCCGTGTTCGTGGTGGCAATACTGCCGATCGCAGTCGAACACGCGAGCAACGTCCTCGACCGCCTGCGCACGCGGTTATTCACAAACCGCGCGACACTGGCCCAATCCACAAGCATTGTTCTCTGCCTGGCATTCTGCATTGCGCTGGCGCTGCAAATCACCTCTGTCGTCACCAACAAGTACTACATCGCCGACAAGCGCGCCGAGCGGTTCGGCTTCGGTTTCAAAGAGCAACTGTTTCCTCATGCGGCTTTCGCGTTCCTCAAGGAGAACGGAGTGAGGGGGCCGTTCTTCAACAACCTGGACATCGGCGGCCTGTTTATTTGGGAGATGTACCCCGGCGAGAAAGTGTTCATTGATCCCAGGCTCGAGGTCAACACCGCCGAGGTGTTCGCCGATTACCGCCGTGCGATGGCCCAACCGCCATCCTTCGCGGCGCTTTCGGACAAGTATTCGCTCAATGCAGTCGTTATCTCGCACACCTCGCAGGACGCGCTGTTCCTTGTGCCTGTCCTTTATTATTCGCCCGATTGGAAGCTTGTCTATCTCGACCCTCTGGCGGCGGTTTTTGTCCGCAATAGTGAGCGAAACGCAGACCTGATCGGGACGAACGCCATTGATATGGCTTCGGACGAAGTGCCAATTTTCGCTCCTGACGACCTCAATGACACCGCTCCGACCGCGCTCAGGCGACTCTTCGACAAGCTCGCCCCAACCGACGGCTCCGACCTCCAGGCGCAGAACTTGTTCAACCTAGGGCTCGTCTTTTTGGTGTCGGGATTGCCGGAGCACGCAGCCAGCCACTTTGAGGCAGGGCTCAAGCTGATGCCGCTCCTGCCCGAGGGACATTACAATCTGGGCCTTGCGTACGAACGGATGGGACGGGCTGACCTGGCGCTCGCGCATTACGTGAGGACCCTTGAGCTGGATTCCGGCCACGCGCTTGCGCACGCGAACTTGGGAAGGTTATATGATGAGCAGGGACTGACCAAGCAGGCCGAGAAGCATTACCGCCTGGCAATCCGATGCGGCGGAGACGCGCCGATACCTCTCTTTAATCTCGGCGCGATCTATTATGAAAAAGGCGACCGTGAGGCCGCCCGCAAATATTGGCAGCGCGCCCTGCAGGCCGACCCCTCGTTCGCGCCTGCCATGGACGCGCTGAAGCAATTGGAGTAACCTTCGAATCTACTCGCCGAGCACCACGAGCGCGTCAACCGCGATGGGCTTGTCGCCCGAAATGATCATCGGATTGATGTCGATTTCCTTTACCGCGTCGTTCTCAAGCCCGATCTGACCGACGGCGATAAGCGTCTTCGCCAGTGCCTTGCGATCAACCGGCGGCTCGCCCCTGAAGGCCTCGAAGATTTTCTTGCCCGGGAGTTCGTCCATCATCTCCAGGGCATCCCGTTCCTCCAGCGGGGCGATGCGGAATGTCACCTGCTTGAGCACCTCGACGAAGATGCCGCCCAGACCGAGCATCGCGCATGGCCCAAATTGCTGGTCGCGGGTCAATCCGACCACGAGCTCACGGCTGCCCTTCACCATCTCCTGCACCAGCACGCCGTCTAACGGCTCGCCTGCACGCTTCATGATGTCTTCAAACGCCTCGGCCACTTCTTTCTCATCCCGGAGCTTGAGCGCTATCATCTGACGCTCCGTCTTGTGCGTGAGCGCAGGCGAGCATCCCTTGAGTGCGACCGGATAGCCCAGTTTCTTGGCAAAATCCACCGCTTCCTTCTTCGACGTTGCAAGAAACTCGCGCGTCACCGCAATGCCGTATTGCTTGAGCAGTTGCTTCGACTGATATTCCGAAAGCGTTCGCTGTCCGGCCTTAAGGGCTTGTGCAATCATCTCCATTGGTTCGCTGCTCCTTATGGTTGATTGAATATCCAGCGGAATTTGCCTTCAAGGAGCGGTCAACGAGGACGGGGCTGTCGCCGCTCCGACGGGCCGTATTATATCATCATTCCCCAAAATTCTCAAAACCTGCTCGCGTAAGGTAGGAGCCCCGCGCCTGCCCTACATCTCCCGTCCTGGAATGCTATACTAGAACCAACAAGGAGGTGATCCCTTTGAAAGAATCTCTGCCGACCTTTGAAGAAGCCGCAAAGTTCCACGGGCATGTGTGCCCCGGACTTGCGATAGGATACCGTGTGGCTCTGAAAGCGATGCAACTGCTCGGAGTCGCCCGGCCCCACGACGAGGAGCTTGTCGCCGTCGTCGAAAACGACACCTGCGCCGTCGACGCCATCCAGGTCGTCACCGGCTGCACTTTCGGCAAGGGAAACCTCGTTTTCAAAGACTACGGAAAGGGCGGATTCAGCTTCTTCGTTCGGGACAAAGGCAAGGCGTATCGCATGAGTTACCGCGACTTCCCATCGCTTCCCGGCGGTGCCGGCGCACGCATGGAGGAACTCAAGAGAAGAATTCATTTCGAAAAATCGGCCACTGACGCCGAACGCAAGGAGTACGGCAAACTTCGCCAAGAGTTAATCCAACATGTGCTCTCTTGTCCAGCGGAAGATTTCCTCAAGTGGAGCCCGCTCGATGAACAGGCCCCGCGACCCGCCCGCATATGCCCAAGCATCGTGTGCCAGAAATGCGGCGAGCAGGTCATGGAAACCCGCATCCGCAATGTCGGCGGCAAGACCCTGTGTATTCCGTGCGCTGAACCCTTGTAGGGGCGCGATTCATCGCGCCCACGGGTGTTCCCTTGCCACCTTCCCTCCTCATTGTTAACCTTTCTGTAGTCCTGTGCCTTTATCAATCGGAAATTCCAGATGCGGCATACAGTATTTCGATTCGTCGCCCATCTCTCGTGCAGATGGCCCGGCATCGTGCTTGTCCTGGCGGCGGCCTTCAGCGTCGCGGGCGCGCTCCTCGCCTCCAGGCTCCAGACCAACACAAGCCGCCTCGATTTGCTCTCCCCCGACAACGAGCAAGTGAGAAACTACGACCGTTTCACCGGCGAATTCGGGACCGCCAACAACGTCTACTTCATCATCGAGAGCGATTCTCTCGAAAAATCCAAGCGCTGCGCCGACGCGCTCGCCGCCGAAATCTCGAGACACCCCCGCTACATTCGCGATGTCTTCTATCAGTTCGATGTCGAGTTCATCAAGCATCATCTGTTCGTGTATCTCACTCCGGAACAACTTGGCCTTTTCCATCGTTATCTCGCCAGGAACTACGCCTCGCTGACGCAACTCGCCGCCGCAGACAACCTGAACGATGTCTTCTCCACAATCGCTGCGATGGCCGAGACAAAGACCATGCAGGAGTTCAGAGAACCTGCCGCGCAGGTGGAACTGGCCGCCCTCTCGCGCCTGCTCGAGTCAATCAATTCATACGTGTGGGAGGACCGCAATGACGCGGTCGAATTCCTTCCCGCGCTCGTGTCCGGCGCTCTGCCGCTGGCCGTCTCCGACGACCCCGACGGTTACCTCGTGGGGAAAGAGGGGCGGATGGTTTTCCTCTTGGCGCGTCCCAACGCCGAACGCGAGGACAACATCGAATTCCTCCGCCCCATGATGCAGTCGCTCCTCGACGCGCGCCGAAAGGTCCTCGCCGACTTCAAGGGCGTCACCATCGGGATGACCGGCCTCCCAACCTTCGCCTATGGCGACCTGCAAGTCATCGAGAACGAGATTCCCTATATCTCGCTCGCCGCGCTCGGCCTGATACTCCTTATCTTTTTCCTCTTCTTTCGTCATCCCGGCGAGATCGCATTTACAGGACTGGCGATGCTCGCCGCAATCCTGTGCACTCTCGGAATAACCGAACTCCTGATCGGGCGCCTGAATATCCTCTCCTCCGTCTTCGCGGTAACCCTCATAGGACTCAGCATTGACTTTGGCGTTCACTTCATCTCCCGCTATCATGACGAACGGAAGACGGCGCAGACATTCGACGCCGCCATGCAGAGCGCCCTCGTTGGATGCGGGCCACCCATTGCGACCGGCGCGCTCACGACAGCCGCCGCATTCTATCTCCTTGCGGCGTCGGACTTCCTCGGCCTGACCGAACTCGGGCTCATCGCGGGCACAGGCATCGTGCTCAGCCTGGTCTCGATGCTGACCATTGTCCCCGCGCTCGAGTCGCTTCGCAATCACTGGTTACCGCCAAGGATTTCGCAAAGCGTGACGGAATCCTTCTTGAAACAATTGATCACTCGCTTCGCTGACGCCGCCGACCGAAACGCCAGGCCGATTGCCGCGCTCGCGGCGGCAGGCACGCTCGCAATGTGCTTTTTCGCGCCCCAAGTCGCATTCGACTACAATTTCCTCCACATTCAGCCCCGCGCCTCCGCGTCCGGACAATACGAGGAAGTGCTCATGGAGCGCACCGGCCTCGCTCCCGCCTTCAACGTCATCGTGAAGGACGACCTCCGGTCCATCAAACATGCGGCTGAGCAATTGACGCGGCTGCCGACCGTCTCGCGCGTTGACTCCGCCGAGCAACTCGTCCCGCTCGACCAGGACCAGTGCGTCGAAATTGCGCGAACCATCATCCCGCAACTTGCACAGTTAAGGGAAGCCGTACGACCGTCCCACGGAAATCCCGATGTGAAACGGCTCATCCAACAATACGAGGAGATGCAGCGCGGCCTGGAAACCGCGATTAAGACGGAGGCTATCATCGAAAACGAGGAAGTGATAAGCGAGATGAATCGCAGCCTTCAGGCCGTTCGCGTATTCCTCGACAAGGCTCAGAACGCTCGTGCCGATATATCCGACCGGCTCCACACTTTCTCTGAGGACTTATTTACGTACGTGGGAACCGAACTGACAGCGCTGACGAGTGAGCGACAACTGGACCGAATTTCGTTCGCCGACCTGCCCGAGAACGTCCGCACTCGCTTCGTCGGTCGAACCGGCAAGTACGCCGCCTACGTGTTTCCGTCCCAAAGCGTCTGGAATAAAGCGTTCCTCGACAGGTTCAACGCCGACGTCAAGTCCGTCGCGCCCGACGCCGCCGGCGCCGCCCTCTTCGCACAGACGCTGCTCGACATCGCCGGTAACGCCCTCAGAGAATGTAGCCTGCTGGTCCTGGGCGCCGTCGTGCTCCTGGTTTTTCTCGATTTCCGCAGTGTCGTCCCCTCTCTGCTCGCGCTGCTGTCGGTGACCGTAGGCGTCATATGGATGCTCGGAATCATGCGGCTCGTGGGCTGGTCCTATAACCCAATCAACATGATGGCCGTCCCGCTCACGCTCGGCATTGGAATCGATAACGGCGTCCACATCGTGCACCGCTTCCGCGACAACGGCGGCGATGCCCGCGCGGCGGTGCTCACCTCCGGCCGCGCCATCGCCGTCTCCTCGCTCACCACAATGGCAGGCTTCGCCTGCCTACTCCTCTCCACGCATCGCGGCCTGATCAGCCTCGGCCAACTTCTCGTCCTTGGCGTCGGCGCCTGTCTCATCTCCTCCCTCTTCATC
>CAZEBC010000009.1:0-3657 GCA_964510165.1 uncultured bacterium | reverse complement strand
CGGCATTGCCGCACTGGCTGAGATGTTTACGCTCCATTATGCAGGAGGCAAAAAATGAATCAGACACAAAGCGCTATGAAAGAGGTTCGAAGTCCGAAGTTGGGTCCGTTCGGCAGAATTTCATTCCTTTTCCTGGCGGCGATGGTTCTCACCTTTATGGCTTGTGGAGGTGGTGGCTCCAGCTCGATATCCTTCAGCTCGGACACGGGAACGCTGGCGCTAAGCCTGCAGGACGCGACTACGGACGACTATCAGGCCGTATATGTTACGATTGACGAAGTGCAGGTGCATTTGGGCGGAGATGTGGATGTTGATGGCAACTGGCAGGTGGTCGCCAACCCTTATACGACCTATAATCTGCTCGAGCTTGTGAATGGGGTGCGCGAAGAACTTGGGCTTGCGGAGCTTCAGTCCGGCCACTATACACAGATGCGCCTCATTATCGGTGAAATCCCTGACGACGATCTTAATATTTTCAGCGAGATGCATCCTTATGCCAACTATGTGATTCTGACGGATGGCGCGATCCATGAATTGAAGGTACCGAGCGGATATCAGACCGGCGTCAAGATCGTGCAAGGATATGACATCAGCTCAAATCAAACCACGGAACTTATTCTCGACTTTGATGCGTCGAGGTCGGTGGTTGAAGCCGGTAACAGCGGCACGTGGCTCCTCAAGCCGACCATCAAAGTGCTCGAACTCAGCGAATGTTCGATTATCCGGGGAACTGTGACCGAAGATGGAACGGGCACTCCGATCGAAGGGGCCATCGTCAGCGCTCAGGTATTTGACGCGAACGCGGCGGATGAAGCGGACGAGGTGGTCGTCCAGGCTGCTACCGTCACAGATGAAGCCGGAGAATACTCATTGTTTGTGGAGCCTGGAAGTTACAATGTCGTCGTCTTTGCGGGAGGATACGAACCCAAGTGCTTGAGCGGCGCAATTGATGCAGGCGACTCCCTGGAAGGCATTGACTTTGTGTTGTCGCTATCGGCTCCAAATGGAACCGTCGAGGGCTCGGTGTCCATAATCGGCGGCAGCACTGAGCAGTATGCGACTCTCAGCTTCCGACAGGTTCTCTCCAGCGCCACAGGCAATGTCCCCGCTGAGGTGAGAAGCGTCAATGTGGCACAATCGGTTGTCTTCTCTGAATCTCTTCCGCCTGGCGGCTATCGCGTTGTTGTGTCCAGCTACCAGATGGTGACCACCGCGTTCGACACGTCCGTCGCAAGCGATACGGTGACCGATCTCGGAGAAATCGTTCTTTCTGAATCTCCCTGAAACGCTTTGCAGGGGCACAGCCAATTTATTGTCGGACATTCACGGCTCGAATGCGGCTCGAGCCATGAATGGCTTCGACTCTCCAGAGCCCAGTCTTTCACGTCCACCATTCAGATTAACTTCCACACATCGAAAAATGTCCTGTCCCTTTCATCGACCCCCGCAGTCGCCGCTGGCAATAACGAGCCATTTGATAATGACAACGCGATGATGTATGCTTTGGTGAAATACAAGCCACCAGTAAACTCATGATCCATCACCACGCCGCGGGATAATAACACCTCTGCGCACCAGCGAAAGGATGCGCGATGCTGCGCATGGCGGACTTGGCGAACCTGCCTCCTGGAACGGAAGGCATATTCGGCGGAAAAGCACGCGGGCTGGCCCGGCTGATCTTGGCCGGAGCGATAGTTCCCCAAGGCTTCGCCGTGGAAGCCACGAACACACTCCCCGACCAGTGGTCCGAGGCCGAAAGAGAAGGGTTTCGCCTTCGGGCGGCTGAACTCCTCAAATCAGGACCTCTGGCTGTCAGGTCCTCTGCCGTCGTCGAAGATTCATCCGAACGGTCATTTGCCGGCCTATTCGAAACGGTCTTATGGGCTCGTTCTCTCGAAGATGCGCTTGCTGGCGCTGCACGCTGTATCGCTTCGGGCAAGAGCCCTCGCGTCCTTGAATACTCAGGAAGCGCATCCCCCTTAGCCGTGGGTGTGGTGGTTCAGTCCATGGTGAAGCCGCGTGCCGCGGGTGTCTGTTTCACGCGCGACCCTGCCGGACGAGACCGCGCGATTGTCATTGAGGCGGTAAGAGGCCTCGGCGATAAACTCGTCTCCGGCTCCGCCCGACCGGAGCGCTGGCGCGTCTACCGCTCCGGCATGGGGAAATGGGAAACATGTGCCGAAGATTCGAGTGAAATTCTGGACGCTGCCAGGGCCGAGCAGATCGCCGCCCAAAGCGCAAGCCTCGCGCAGCACTTCCAGTCTCCCTTGGACCTGGAGTGGGCAATAGATAAAGCCGGAACGCTGTGGTGGCTCCAGGCGCGTCCCATCACCGCCGCGGCAAATCCTTCCAGCTTTGTGATACAACGTTCCTTTGAAGGCGTGGATGATGGCCCGGTAACCGTCTGGTCAAACTGGAATGTGAGGGAAACATTGCCCGATCCCATGTATCCCCTTACATGGACCGTTTGGCGAGACGTGGTCATTCCCATGGCCACGCGTCAGTTGTTCGGAATCTCGGACTCGTCTCCGCTTATGCGTCATATGCTCCCGATAGACCTCATCCACGGGCGAATCTATTTCAATATGAACGCCTTCCTGGCTATCCCGCTCTTCGGCCTCGTCGCGACAAAGGTCATGGCAGCCATAGATTCTCGCGCCTCTGACATAATGAACGGCCTGACTGCACGCGGCGTGCTTCGGCCACGGTCGCTCCCCGGTTCTCGGACAAGCCTCTCCATAAGAGTCCTTGCAGCGAGCGCGCTCAGTGTGCTGCGCCTTGCCAGCGCACTGATGCCACGCCGAGCATTGAGGATACTGGATGAGGACGGCGCCGCAATCTCTCGTCGCAGAGACGTTTCGGGGCTTTCAAGTCCGGAGTTGCTCGAGGAAATTCGTCTCTTCACGAAGCCGGAATGCCGCCGCATACTCTATGGCCTGCAGTTCGAGACCGTCGCTTTGGGCGTCTATGAAGTCGCCCGCCGGGCATTCTCAAACCACCCAAGGGCACTCGGCCTTCTCGCAACCGGTATTCCCGCAAATCCCACCACGCAGATATCCGTCTTTATCGACGAGATCTCTGAAGCCGCACGGCCTCTTTCAGGCACATTCCTCGAAGCATCATCCACAGAAGAGCTTTTGAAAAAACTCGAAACAACTCCGGGCGGGCCTGACTGGCTCTCACGCTTCAGGGTCTTCCTGGACCGTTTCGGGCATCGAGGACCCATGGAATTCGACATGGCAGCCGAACGATGGGTTGAGAACCCAAAGATGATTCTGGACTTGATCAGGGAAAACCTGAAATCCCATCCGAACGAAAATCTTCGCGAAAGAATGGTGCGCCTGACAGATGAACGAACCAAAGCAGTCAATGACGCGGTTGCCCATGCTCCCTTTTGGCGCCGGCCCGCCTTGCGGCTCCTGGCCCGTCTGGTGGAACTCTACATGCCGCTGCGCGAGGCTCCAAAGCATTACGGCGTGTTCGTTTTTCAGCGAATGCGTCTCGCGGCGCTTGAGCTCGGAAATCGCCTCGCCGGACGCGGGATCATCAATGCCCCTGAAGACGTGTTCTTCCTGGAATGGCCTGAGCTTCGGGCGTTCACCTGCGAAGAGCGTCCGGATGCTGTTCTGCAGAGAAAAATCACGGAGCGCAAGCGGC
>CAZEBC010000008.1:0-47965 GCA_964510165.1 uncultured bacterium | reverse complement strand
TCGCGCGGTCAGGGCGAAAGAGATCGACGAATTACGCGCCAGAGGACGGTCGATTGCCATCAACCTGGCTCACAACAGTGAGTCGGGAGTGCTCTTTTCGGACACCGACCATCTGGACCTCTTGCTCAAACTCCTCACCGAAGACCCCGACGTATATCTGGCCGAGATAAGAAGGACCGATGGCGAGGTGCTGGTGCGGATGGCTTCAAATCCAGCCCTTCCGGACCCCGCAGACGATATGCATTCCCTTAAACAGGTCGATGACTCTTCAGGGATACGAATGAGGCAGTACCATAGTCAGAGAAATGGCATTCAGTTTTTCGATTTTGAGGCGCCGGTATTTACGAGTCGCGTCACCCGCGACCGTGAGGAAATCGGGCTGATGTTCGGGGATGATCCTGCGCCCGAGACTGGCGTCGAGAACGTCGAGATAGGCTCGGCGCGAGTCGTCCTGTCGAGCATCAGGTCGTTTCGAGAGCTTCAGAGAATCCAAGGAACCATATTTGTCATCGCAGGAGCAGTGGCAGTGGCGGGAATAGTGATAAGCATTCCCCTCGTGAGAATCACGGTGAATCCGATCCGCCAGCTTGTGCAAGGAACCAAGCGTATTGCCGCGGGAGACCTTTCGCAGCTTGTGGTTGCAAAGACTCGAGATGAGATCGGGGAGCTTGCCGACAGTTTCAATCAGATGGCTGTTAACCTCCAGAAATCCCATGATGAGCTTATTGACTACAGCCAGACACTCGAGGAGAGAGTGCGTGAACGTACCCAGGCGCTGAAGCGAACCAACGAAGAGCTTGAACTGGCGAACAAGGAGCTTCGCAAAGCGCAGGCACAGTTGATCCAGGCCGGGAAGATGGCGGCAATGGGCGAGTTTGGTGCGGGCGTGGCACACGAGTTGAACCAGCCGCTTGCCGGAATAAAGGGTTACACCCAACTCCTCTTGAGCATGGTGCCGGAGGACAGCGAACTGAAGCCTCGGCTACTCCAGATCGACAGGCAAGCTTCACGGATGAAGGAAATTACCGAAACCATGTGGAATCTGGCGCGGCAGTCCAAATTCGAATACGGGTTCATAGACATCCATCAACCGATCCATGACTCGCTCATCCTCGTGGGCGAACAGTTCCGCCAGCATCGAATAAGGATCGAGGAAGAGTTGGACGCTTCAACGCCCCGCGTATATGGCGATGCCAATCAACTACACCAGGTGTTCCTGAATTTTCTGACTAACGCAAGGGATGCGATTGACGAGAACGGCGAGGGTAGGGTCAAGATCAGGGTTCTACCTCTCGACGAAGGACGCTATGTGCAAGTTTTGATTATGGACAACGGTTGCGGAATAAAGCCGGAGATTGTGGACAAGATATTTAATCCCTTCTTCACGACCAAGGCGCCCGGAAAGGGTACCGGACTCGGACTATCCATCAACTACTCAATCATTGAACAGCACTGCGGATTTACGAGCCTTTACAGCGAACCATCGAGGGGAACGGTGGTTTCGGTGATATTGCCCACCGAGGCCTTCAGCGAATGCTCAAGAGAGCCTGGCGGCGGGTCTGGCAAGGTTTCTCCTTGCTGGCGCAACGTTTCCCCTATTCCTTCGGCCCAACGCACGGGCAAGCCCGGTTGTGAGTCCTGCGAGATATTCAAGAAGAATCAGGGTCCTCCCGACGTCTCGCTCGCGGCTGTTCTTAATGAGTTTCTGGGTGAGCGGTAGAGGGGTGTTTCCTCCTGAGGAGAATCCCCCATATCACCCAGCACACAATCCCCACGCATGAGATACCGGCGCCAATCATGAAGCTCTTCGGTCTGAAACGGAAGACCACGGCATGGTTTCCCGGCGGCAACTGCACTGCTCGAAACAGACAGTCGGCAACCAATACCTTCGCCTTCTGCCCGTCCACTTCGGCCTGCCAACCGGGATAGTATGATTCACTCAGCACCAGGAGTGCCGCGCGCTCACACGAGGTGCTGACCGAGACTTCGTTGGCCGTCCGAGCAACTATTGTGGCTGAGCCGCTTGCGTGGGCGCCGTTTTGACTCTCAAACCCTTCAAGCGACTCCTCGAGAATTGCTTCTCGGCTCGGGTCCAAATCGCCAAGCGCCAGGGCAGACGCAGCGCGTGCTGCCGGAAAGACCCGATACGTGGCAACGAGAAAGACGCGCGGCAGGGGTTCGAGGGAGGCCGGCTCGATGACAACCTCCTTTTGATTCTGAACGGGCGGATTATACGGCTGCCCGTTCTCCTTGAAGCGATACAGAACGTTGTATTTCACCCCCGCGAGAGAAGCTATCTTCGGGATGGTAAGAAGCGGAAAAAACTCGGCCGCACGTATCGTGGGAAAGGGATGGTGACCATTGGCAACTTCCATTCCGTATAATCCCAGATAATTGGTGTGAGCGGTATTGTACGCCGCTATTCTGAACGGTCCGATCCTCCCTTTCAGGTAGTCAACGGTCCGATCCTTGCCCAGAATTTCACTGACCTTGGTTGGCGAATAATAATTCGCATACACAACCGCCAAATTGGCAAATAGCAGCGCCACAAGCGTGAGCGCGCCAACTCTCTTGAACCGGGGCCACAGGAGAAAGAGGCTTGTGGCAATTACCGAAACAATCAGAAAACCTCCTGAAACTGCAACGCCCCATGCGGTGCGGTCGGAGTAATTGCGCGATAGAAACGCCGCAATGATGAAACCACAGCCCAAGACCAGACTCACCAGTGCAAAGACGACTTTGTCTCGCCTGGCGGACGTGCCGTTTCGATATAAACTGGTCAGACCGCCGCCAGCAAGGACAAAGACCGACAGATTGAAAAACAGAGCAGCTCTGGCCGGTCCGCGAAATTGGCGCAGAAGAGGCAATCCCGCGAGGAGGGTGGATATGCGGGTATGACCTCCGAGAGAGTAGAGTAAAGAAAGCGCGGCAAGGCCTATGAAAAAGTATTTCTTCTTGTCCCTCCAAGATGCAATCGAGTGGGCGGCCAGAACAAGCGGAATTATCCCGAAATAGCCCCTCTTTGAACTGTCAAGGTCGCTCATCGGAATGACATACTCCAGGAGTAGATGGGGCTCGAGCGCCCAGACCCGAAACCACGGTACGGCGGTCGAACGTACGCTCAGACGGCTGTACTCCCACCCCGGAACCAACTGTATTGCGGAAATGGCGAGCGCGACAACAGCTAGTGCGGCCGAACTCATTGCCGGTTGAATGACCTCTTCTCCCTGCCTTGCTCGAACGATCAGAAGGAATAAGGTATAGAGCGAGACTGCCGTCATCGTATAAACGACAAATTGGAGCCCGCCCGACAAAAGCTGAAAAGAGAGCGCGAGCGCGCCGAGCCAGAGATGAACCGCCCGGCCATTGTCCCCCAGGCCAGCCTCCACAAAGTAAAAAACGACGGGAACAAGAAGCATGGCCCTTATGTTGAGTGCGTCGCCGATGATGACGGACCCGAGAAAGAAAGCATTCCAGAACCACATCGAGGAAAACAGCGCCGCCGCACGATTCTTCAGTAAGTGCAGGAAGAAGAGGTAAGAAAATATCTGTCCCGCCATCAAATGAAGGATTAGGTCCCAATTGAATGCCACATTCAACGGAAGCCCAGACCACATGAACAGCAGGTCGGGAAGATAGAAGGGGGTGACCAGCGCGCCGCCAAGCAAGGGCATGCCGCAATTCAAGTGTTTGATCCAGAGGGGTGCTTCGCCCGACCGCATGGTCTCATATGCGATCTGTCTAAAGAGATACAGGCTGCGGCGAATGTCAAGCTCTCCATAGATAAATTCGTCGGTCCAGATGAGTGATCGAAAATAAAGCAGAAGCACTGCCGCCAACAGGCTGATTGCCAATACATCAACCCGTTGTACCGCCCGGGGTTTGTCGTGATTCACTATTGGTCCGTAGTCCATGGCGATTCATATTATTCAATAGAAATCCCAAAGTCAAAAAAGATTGGCGAACAACCTGGCATTTGAACATGAGTGACCGGTACACTATAATGAAACGGAATGACTTGCAGAAGGTCCGAGCACCAACATGCAAACGAGAGAAAGTTATCTTGAAGGCACGATCGAGCGGATCGTGTATTTTAACGAAGAAAACGGGTACACGGTGGCAAGGCTTGCGTCTGGAACAGTGGCTGAGCCTGTCACGATAGTGGGCCACCTTGCCAAGGCGCGTGAAGGCGAGTATGTGCGAGTCGAGGGGAAATGGGAAGAAAACCGCAGATTCGGCCCGCAGTTCAGGGTGGAACGATGCGAGATTGTCCCTCCCTCGTCCGTGGAAGGGATCGAGAGATATCTTGCGTCCGGACTTTTCAAGGGAATCGGGCCAACCATGGCAAAGAGAATCGTCCAAAAGTTCGGTGAAGACACGCTCCGTGTAATCACCGAAGAGCCCCAGCGCCTGTGCGAAGTGCGCGGCATCGGGCGCAAAACGCTCGACAGCATGACCGCGTCATGGCAGCAAAACAAGGACTTGCGTGAGACAATGGTTTTCCTGCAGAGCCATGACATCACGCCGGCGTTCGCCACGAGGATAATCAAGGAATATGGTGCCGAGGCAGTCCGCATTGTGCGGGAAGACCCTTATCGGCTCACGTATGACATTCACGGGATCGGCTTCAAGCTGGCCGACTCGATAGCCCGGAAGATGGGCATCCCTCAGGATTCGCCCGCCCGGGCCGCAGCGGCGGCGCTCCATATCCTTGGCGAAAAGTCTGCCGAGGGACATGTGTATTATCCGTTAGAGCCGCTTAAGGGCGAATGCGCCGAAATGCTCAAGGCATCGTCCGACCTCGTGCAGGATGGCCTCTCCAAACTCGAGACCGAGGCGAAGATCGTGGTAGTGCGCAATGGGATAGATGCAGTCTATCTCAAGCCTCTCTATATAGCGGAATCGGGCGCGGCTGAGCATCTGAGGGTGCTATGGAGTTCCCTGAAGATGCTTCCGCCTGTGGACCCCGACAAGGCAGCCCGATGGTTCGAGAGTCGCCGCACTCTCAAGCTCAATGAGGGCCAGCGCGAGGCCATTCGCAAGGCGGTCCAGAGCAAGTTGCTCGTGATTACCGGCGGTCCCGGAACAGGCAAGACCACACTCGTCAAAGCCCTCGTCGATATCTTCCGAGCCAAGAAGCAGTTCGTTCAACTTGCAGCACCCACGGGCAGAGCCGCCAAGAAGATGGAGGAAAGCGCGGGTATACCCGCGAGCACGATTCATCGCCTGCTTGAGTACAGCCCGGCGAAGATGGGGTTTGTGCGCGACCGCGACAACCCTTTGGGCGCCGACATTCTGATCATAGATGAGACTTCCATGCTCGACACGGTGCTGCTTTACCATCTGCTCAAGGCGGTTCCTGCCGAGGCGAGCGTGATCTTTGTGGGCGATGCCGACCAGCTTCCGTCGGTCGGCCCCGGCAACGTTCTGAGGGATCTTATCGACTCGGGTCTCCCCGAGGTGACGAGGCTCACCGAAATATTCAGACAGGCCGAGGGCAGTCTCATCGTCAGTAATGCGCACAGGATAAACCGCGGTGAAGATCCCATCTTGCCGCAAGATGAGTCAGCGAGGAGAGACGGCTTCCATTTCATAGAGCGAGCAACCCCTGAGGAGGTAGCCTCCACAGTGGAGATGCTCATATCCAAGCGCATTCCCGACGCTTTCGGAATGGACCCACTGGTTGATATCCAGGTCTTAAGCCCAATGCATAAGGGGACCGCGGGAGTCGGCGATCTGAACCTGCGCCTACAGAAACTGCTCAACCCGGCCGGGCATGAACTCCAGCACGGGACAAGGAAGTTCAGAGTCCGCGACAAGGTCATGCAAACGAAAAACAAGTACGAAAAGGAGGTCTTCAACGGCGACCTCGGGATCATTTTCTCAATCGACGCTGACACGCAACAAGTGATGGTGGATTTTGACGGGCGGATCGTCGCTTACGAATTCTCTGAACTGGACGAGCTTGAGCTTGCCTATGCGATCTCGGTCCACAAATCGCAGGGGTCGGAATACCGGGCGGTTGTCGTTCCTGTGATGACCCAGCATTACGTGCTGCTTCAGCGGAACTTGATATATACGGCGGTCACTAGGGCCCGGGAGCTCGTGGTGCTCGTCGGCTCTCGCGACGCTCTCTCCATGGCCATCAGGAACGCTCGCACTCAGCAGCGCCATACCCGCCTCGCGCGGCTGCTTTCTTAGGGCTTGCCTCTTCGCAATTCTCAAACATTGAGATTTAATCTTATTTCTGAAGCTGTATATCTTAATATATTATAATCACATAGCTTACATTGAGCATGTAATGAGACAAGACCATCAACTATGCCAGCACAAGACCTGCCTCATTGATTGTCGATCAGTTTGAAATTCTCTGCTGGATGCGCTAAAGTTATGGGATGCAAGAATCGGAATACATATGTGGGAGACGTGCCGTGCTGGAGGCGCTCCGTTCGTGCCCCGAGCGGGTAAATAAGCTTTTCATAGCGGAGGGAACCCACGGCCCAACGATGCATGAGATTCACGAGCTTGCGCATCGCGGAAGAGTTTTGGTGAAAATCCTTCCGCGCAATGCCCTTGAACGATACGCTTCCGGGGAGGTTCATCAGGGAGTTGTGGCATCGGTTTCGCCCGTCGAATACGCTGATCCGGATGAATTGATGCAGCCGTATCGCGATGGCAAGCCTGCCTTGCTGCTTGTCCTTGACAGCATCACAGACCCCCAGAATCTCGGAGCGATATTGAGGACAGCAGAGGCGGTGGGTGTTAGCGGCGTGTTGATCCCCCGCCATCGTTCGATCGGGCTTACTCCTGTAGTCGCGAAGCATTCAGCGGGCGCGTCACAATTCGTCCCTGTCGCGCGTGTGACCAACGTTGCCGTGACGGTGGGTAGGCTGAATGAATGCGGCATTCAGACGGTGGCCACAGCGGGCGATGCGGACAAGACGATTTACGAAATTGATCTGAGCCTTCCGACGGCCATTGTGATCGGTAGCGAGGGGACGGGGATCAGGCATCTCGTGCGGAGCAAGTGCGAGCTTGCAGTACGCATCCCGATGCAGGGCAAGATATCCTCTCTTAACGCCAGTGCGGCGACGGCGGTGATCCTGTATGAAGCGCTTCGTCAACGCCTCAGCCTCTAATCGGACCGTGTCATAATGACGTACGGGCCATATTCGACCTCGATCCGATAATGGGTCCTGAGGTACTCAACCAGCGGGTCAAATCCATACTCGTTCACGTCTCCCGTAACCTGGCACGAGCTTGCCGGATCCAGCACCACTAGAGGAGTCTTGTCAGCTTCCAAGGAACGGACGGTCTTTTCGAGCCGCTCAAGGTTCGAGGAAGCATGGCCCAGCTTCAACACGTGAAATTTTGCCCCCTCCCCGCATGGGCTCGAGGGGATGTCGGCATAGGGCGTGGGATTTCGGCGTTCGCTCAGGTAATAGATAAATGGGGAATAGGACATAACGAACACCGTTTCGTCCGGGCTTGTGTTGACCCGGACATAGTCAATCACCTTCACGAGCGGAATCCGTTCCGCGACCACCTCCGACACAGGCCTGCCCGAGACTGCGATAAAGCCCAGAGATGAGCTCAACGGGACTCTCACGACAGACCGGGCAAACAGCAGGTTAGACAAAAGCAGACCGACGGCGCCTCCCATAAGTACAGCGGCCGGGAGCGCAGATCCAGCCCTTCGAAGTATTCCCTTACCGTTCCCGGCGAGCGAGGAGAAAACGTATGCAATCATCAAATAGCACATCGGCCCGACGGTCAGCAGGTGATGGAAGTCCGGCTTCTGCAAGGACGAACCGAAAGCCGCAAAGGCAGCACATGCGCATAGCAGCGGAATCGAAGTATGCGAGGTTCCAACGAGCCGTCGCCCCATCCAAACCAGGATTCCCAGGGGAATGAACATCGGACCAGCAAAATTGACGAGAGAGGCGGCCGCGGAGGCGATCCACCCCGGCAAGTGGAGCGGCGACGCCTGTAGAATCTGACCTACAATCTCTCGTGTCATTGCCCCATAATACAAGGCATAACCGGGCTGACCGCCGCCCTCGGAGATCAGTCGAAAGGGAAAGACGACGGTCGCTGATATCGCGTCACGCAGCGTTCCATAACAGATGAAATAGAGTGCTGCACTCAATACAGGGGCGGCGACGCCAATCGCAAACAAGACACCTGTGCCAATCGCTGCGTCTTTCGAATTTCTCCGCCATCCCCAAACGAGGGCTTCGATGGCAAGGAACATAAACATGAAAGCAATGAGCAGTCCACCCTTTGGCTGCTGGAACAAAAACGTCACCCCCGCCAGGAAACCGCTTGCAAGCAATGACCAGGTTCGGGATCGCTCATCGAGGAAGCGAGCCGCGCAATAAACACTCCATATGAGCATAAATGTGCTGTACCAATGGTAGCCGGCCACTGGCCAGAGGTTCACACCGGCCGCAATAAACAGGACCGGCGCAACTGACGACCAGCCTCTTCCCATAAACGTGCGACCAAGAAGAAAAAGGACTGCCACACTGAAGGAGGACGCCAAAACGAGCATAATACGGATCGAGAAAAGCGATTTCCCAAGCAGGGCGAAAACCGTTGCCGTCCAAAGGAAGATTCCGGGTGGATTGTACATCCAGAAGTCCTTGTAGATTCGTTCCCCGTCCAGGATTCGAAGCGCTCCATAGATATTCAGGGACTCATCGGCCTGAACGCCGACCGTATCCCACAGCGTCAGAAGAACGGCAAGGTTCGTCAGAGCCAAGACAGATGCCAGCAACGTGTCGGGAGACACGCGGGCATATTTTGTTTCCTCTGTCATGAACGGATATTCTCTGCGCTCATTCAGGAGCGGAGCGGCGTTTGATTGTTGACTTATATTGATTTGCTCGCTTAGAATAGAGCCTGATTATATCATACGGACGTGAAACGAACAAGGACATAGAAGTGCAATCTTTATATAGAGTTAAACCCTCCCAGAGCCAGCTTTCACGCTCTACTGAAACCGTACCGCCAGGGAATCGTGATGAGTAGCGCCGCTTCAACCCGACCGAATCAACCAAGCTGCGAAGAACCTCGCAAAGCGCTTTTCAACCGTGAGACTCCTGGGATTTCACAAAGTCCCTTCTACCTGCTCTTTTTTCTTTCGGGTATGTGCGCGCTCATTTACGAGATCGTCTGGACACGGAGGCTCACCCTCATTTTCGGCATAACTGTATATTCGATAAGCACGGTTCTGGTCGCATACATGGGCGGGCTCGCGTGCGGGAGTCTGTGGTTTGGCCGCTTGATTGACAAACGGAGAAACCCCATCCGGGTTTACGGGTGGCTTGAGATCGGCATCGGGCTTTCGGCTTTGATACTGCCATTCGCATTGGCAGGACTCAATCCGGCCTACCGGTTTGTCTATCAAAAGACCGGCGCTTCCGTCTATGTGATGAGCTTGGTAAAGTTCTTGCTCTCTGTCGCGGTCCTTCTTGTGCCGACGACACTGATGGGGGCCACCTTGCCCGTCCTGACGAAATTCATTGTAAGGCGCGGCGATGAGACTGGCGCCGGTATCGGGTCCCTCTATGCCATAAACACCCTCGGCGCGATGACGGGATGTTTTCTGGGAGGGTTCGTGTTGCTGGGCCAGATCGGGATGGCTGGATCGGAGCGGCTTGCCGCCTCGTTGAACATCCTCGTTGGGTTAGTCGCTCTCGTTCTCAACGGGTTCTCAGCGCGTGCCGACGCCGAACAATTCGAGACGGGAGAGACAACGCACGCCCCTGTCCCCGCCGAGACAACCTACAGGAGGGGCACGCTGAGGGTTGTCATCCTCATATTCGGCGTCTCCGGCATGGCGGCGCTCGCTTATGAGGTTCTGTGGTCCAGGATATTGGTGTTTCTTCTTGGGAGCTCCATCTATTCGTTCTCGATGATTTTGGTCGTCTATCTGCTTGGAATCACAGGCGGCAGCCTCGTCTTCTCGCGAATTGCAGATGGCTTGAAGCATCCTCTTCGGATGTTCGGCTGGCTTGAGATCGTTCTAGGATTGACCGTCATTGCAGGATTGCTCTTGTTCCGCTGGCTGCCGTTCATGCCCTATTCACTCGGTGTCGAACCACTGAGCTATCTATCCCGGAATCTCATCGGCGTCTTCGTGGTGGTTCTCCCGCCAACCCTGCTCATGGGCGCTATTTTCCCGGTAGTCGTCCGGACGTACGCCCGCAGTCTCGGTACGATAGGAAAGCAGACGGGTACGTTATACGCAGTCAATACAGTTGGCGCGATTGCGGGCTCTTTTCTCGCCGGATTTGTCTTAATCCCCCTCATTGGCTCGAAAGACAGCATGCTTCTGCTGGTGCTGACAAGTATGACCTGCGGATGGTTGCTGATGGCGCTCTCAAGGCGAGAGGAGGGCGGCTCTTCGCGCGAATGGATAGCCGCTGGGCTGATTGTCGTGCCGATTGCGGGCTTTCCCTTGGGAAACGACCTTATGAAGGACCTTTCGGTAATGCTGCTCGAGAGGCGCACAGAGCAGAACTGGGAGGTGCTCGCTTTCGACGAGGACGCGACTGCGGCGGTGGCTGTCGCGGAAGACGATTCAGGCACTCGTTTATTAGTCACTAACGGGGTCTCCATGACATATCTCGGCCTCGACACCCAGCTCATGGCGCATCTTCCGCTGGCGCTTGGACGAAACCCCCGCACCGCATTGGTTGTGTGCTTCGGGATGGGCACTACGTTCGTCTCCGCGAGAAGCGCCGGCATGCAGACCGATTTCGTTGAGTTGTGTCCCTACGTTGTGGAGGCCTTCAAGTTTTATCATGAAGACGCCTCGGTTCTTGAGGAGCCGGACGTAGGCAGAATCATCGCGGATGGCAGGAACCATCTTTCATTGTCAGACAAGCAGTATGACCTGATTACGATCGACCCGCCTCCCCCACCCTACAGCGCAGGCACCGTGAATCTGTACACCAAGGAATTTTATGAACTCTGCAAAAAGCGTTTGACCGCCGACGGAATCATCTGTCAATGGATTCCCATGTACTCTTCCACGGAAGACCAATACAAGATGCTGCTAAGGACGTTCACCCAGGTATTCCCCCACACATCGGTGTGGAGTTCAGCCAACAAGACGGGGACTTATCTGATAGGCACGCCCGACAGGCTTGAAATAGACCGTGAATCCTTTATCGCCTACTTTGACGATCCGGCGATCAGAGAGGACTTGGCTCTCTACGAGGGCGAGAATGTGGACGGCAAGCTCGCGCTTTCCCTTCTCTTGCTGAATGAAGACCCGGTCAGACACTATGTCGGAGATGCACCCGTCCTCACGGATGACATGCCGCTAATCGAATTCCCGCTGTTCCGGCCGGAGAGCCGAGGGGAATTGATGCGGATTCCTCTGCTTGATCGCGGCTATTGAGAGATCACCTCGCTTGCGTCCCGAGGTTTTCCGCTTCGTTCTCGAAGTCAGTGGGCGCAACCTGGACAAGCCATCCCGCGCCATAGGGGTCCTTCCGAATCAGGCTCATGTTTTCGACTGCGTCTCTGTTCACAGCGAGAACCCGTCCGCTGAAGGGAGAGCGGAGATTGAAAACTCGCATGGCGGAATTTGTGATAGAGGCGAAGGGGAATCCTTGCGACAGTGTCTCCCCGGGCTTGGAGACCTCAATGCTGAGCGGCTCGCCAATCGTATTGAAGAAGGCCGGCTCGACCCCGAAAAACATTGTGCCGTCCGGGCATATGCGGGCGTAGGTCTGGTGGAAGAAACTCCGATGTTCGTCGGAAGTCGGAGGACCGGCGTTGACGCCCGCCCCAGACTCCGCAATCGCAGGCGTCGCCCGCGCGGCGTTTTTTACAACGCTTCTGAGTTCTTCTTTCGTGAACGGCTTGGCGATGTAATCGAACGCGCCCTTCCTCAAGGCTTGGAGAGCCGTGCGCATAGTAGCATAGCCCGTGATCATGACAATTCGGCTATCGCGATCAATCTGGCGGATACGGTCGATGAATTGCAGTCCATCCATACCCGGCATCATCAAGTCGGTGACGACGATATCGAATTTCCTCTGCCCCATCAAACGGAGTCCGGCGGCGGCGGAGGTAGCCGTATCGACGAGGAACTCATGTTCGTCATCGGGTTTTAGAACTTTGAGAACGCTCTGCAGCACGACCTCCTCGTCATCCACCACAAGCACATGTATCCTTTCCGCCATGTCACATCCTCCGCTCAGGATCGAATGCTGGCACGAGTCTCCTCAGCCCAGGGCATCACTATACGAAATGTCGCGCCCTCTCCCGGCTTCGATTCGGCCTCAAGCCGGCCGCCATGCTGGCTAACGATGTTCCAACTGACGGCCAATCCGATACCCATTGACTTGCCGCCCTTCGTGGAAAAAAACGGTTCAAATATCTTCTGAATGTATTCCGCGGGAATGCCCGGGCCCGTATCTCGGATTGAGACCTCGATTTCTCGGGTTTTCGAATTCGTGCTCGAGGCGATGAATATCTGCCCACCGTCCGGCATTGCCTCCGATGCGTTCACGAGTATGTCAAGGATGACTTGTTCAAGCTGCAACGGGTCCGCCTTCACGGGAGGCAGGTTCTCGCTCAAATCAGTGTGGATACTAATGTTTCGAAACACAGCCTGTTTGGAGACAAACTTGAGCGTGTGCGAAAGCACCTCATTCATGTTGACGGGACGGAGGTCAGGAGTCTCCTGTCGCGAGAAGTCGAGCAACTGCCTTACGATCTGACGACAGCGGATCGCCTCACGCAGGATTATCTTGTAATCGGCCAGACGGGGGTCATTGGGGTCGGAGCTTTCTACAAGGTCCTCGGCGAACGTGAGGATTCCGGTCAGCGGATTATTGATTTCATGGGCAACCGAAGCAGATAGCTTTCCGATGGACGCCAACTTTTCGATCATTATCAACTGGCGCTGACTGGTGAGAATATTCTGTTGCATCTTGTTGAAGGCTCGCGCTAACGCGCCCAGTTCGGCCTCACCCTCAGGTATCACATGTCCCAACTCGCCGTCGGCAACGCGACGCGTGCCGCCCAGGAGTTCCCTTACAGGTTTTGTCACCCACTGGCGAATAAGGGCCAACACTATTAGTGAAGTGGAAAAGGCCATGATTAGCGACAGCGCGAGCAGTCGAGTGTGTGAGCGACGCAACATCTCGCTAATTTCCTTATAAGAGACATCCATCTGCATGATGCCGAGCACGGTCTCTTCCGGAGAGTGAGCGTGACATCCGGCGGTCGAACATTTCGGCTCATTATAGACAGGAAGCCAAACTCTGGCCGTGTTCGTTTCTTCCACAAGCTGATATCCCGCAATCCCGGGCAGGTACGTCAGAGTCGCCCCGCCTGGCCGGTGGCAGCCTGCACAGCGCACATCGTCTAGGAAGACGGGCATTGCAGAATCCGGATTACTCACGTAAACAGGTTCACCCTTATGACTGACAAGCGTGACCGAGTCAATGACATCTTCTTCCACGATTTGTTTGATAGCCGAGTCAATCTCGTCACGCCGATTTTCCAGCATGCTGAAGCGCAGCGTGCGTTCGAGTGACTTGCACATGTTGATGGAGCTATCCACAAAGACGTCGAGCGCCTCTCGGCGTTGGCTCATCAGGCTGAAAACAGCGAACGAACCGGTGGTCAGTACGAGCAGGACGGCTATCATGACGGCCAGGCGAACGCCTATCCCAATTCGTTTCTTCGCTCGAAACAGTTTTAGCTGACGTACTTGCATTAGCCTGTTGCCACTTCTTCCAGCACCGCATCAATATCGGACACTATCTCATTGACCGAAACATAGAATCGCGTGGTGTTGACGGCGAAATGGAGGAGGATATCATTCAGACAATCGGGAATATACGGAAATATCTTCTGGAGATTCATGATGCGATGCTCGAAGAAGGCTGAAGCATCATCGGGCCTTAGGGCGTGTTTAACGCGGTCCGGAAATTCCTCCGACTGAAGCACCTCGCGAAAGGTTCTCATGCCCATCCCGACGCAGAATTGGAGCACATTACCGAGACTCCATATGTCGAGGTCCGAGAAGTCCTGCGTCAAATCGAAGTCGATCCAGCGATAGTCACCGGTCTCCTTCTCTACCAAAATGTGGTCATTGCGGATGTCGCCGTGGCACAGCCCGTGGTCGTGTAGAAATTGGACAGCATGGAAGCAACCCCTGAGTCTCTTCAAAATGCCGGGAAATAATGAATGAAAATACTCCTCATGCGACATACGGAGTTCGAGAAGCAACTCGAAGATGCTCTTGCCGGGGATGAACTCAACGATCCTGACCTCGTTTCCGCGTTCATCGAAAAGACATTCACCCTGCATGAAATGAGGGCTGCCGCGAACGAGCTCAAGCACCCGGCTCTCCTTGTGCGGGTCTCTATAGCACCGTATCCGAAGCCTGCCGATGCGTATGATGAACTCTTCGTAATGAGCGAGCTTTACGATAAGCCGGGCGCCTGTTTCCAGCTCCACAGCCTTCTTCACCCAATACTTGGGCTCATCGCTCAGGCCGAATCTTGGCTCATACACGTTGCCTGTGACCAGGAAGTGGCGTCCACCCAACCGAAGCACGTGACCCCGGCGAATGCCCATAAACTCGGTAGTATCCGTGACTATGTCAAACTTCTGGCCACGCGGCGTATCGAGAATTTCCGCCACGCGTTCTCCGAGCCAGTTCTCCCCTCGCGACTCCATTCTTGCGACCAAGTGAGATACTCCTTCTTGTCTGGATTATAGCACAAACTTACACATACAGACGAGATCAAAAAAAGGGGCACGGCCCACCGTGCCCCTGCCATTACTCGATATTTTGCGCAAACTCAGGCCGCCAGTTCCTCCTTCACCGAGACGGCTATCTTATAAAGAACGGTGAGAATGAGGAAGCCGATGGCCCATATGCCGAGGGTTATCAGCAACTCGGGAACTGTCGGCGTGTATTCAACTATCTTTTCCAGCGGCGACGGGATAAACCCGCCCAGCACCAATCCGACACCCTTCTCGATCCACAGCGATATGAAGGTCGCCCCGCAGGCAAGCGCAAGGATTGCTTCATTCTTGCGGGCGCGGGGGTTCACGAGCAGTATGGCGGCAACGACCGCAAGTATCGCCGAGATTCGCATCCACGGCACCAGATTGCCGTGCCCTTCCAGTCCGAAATACAGGTAATTGAGGCTGTCCATGTGCGAGGGTATCTGGCTGTAATAGGCGGTGAAAAACTCCAGTCCCACGAAGAAAATGCTGGCGATAAGCGCATAGGTGACGATCTTGGCCAGACTCTGGATGGCATCGCGGCCCGGGTCGAACTTGCTTATCCTGCGCACGAAGAGGCATAAGAGAATCAACAGCGCCGGACCAGCCGCAAAGGCCGATCCCAGGAATCGTACGGCAAGGATGGCTGTGAGCCACAAATGCCTGCCGGGAAGGCCGGCGTACAGAAACGCCGTAACCGTGTGAATACTGACTGCCCATGGAATCGACAAGTAAATCAGCGGTTTCACCCAATGTGGCGGGGGTACCGATTTGCGCTCGGCCGACAGAACGTTCCACGCTATCACGAGATTGAGCAAAAGATACACGTTCAACACGACCATATCCCAGAACAGTATCGAGTTTGGCGTGGGATGCAGAATGAGGTTGAATGCGCGCGCCGGATTACCTAAGTCCACAAGCACGAACAGGCCACACATGCTTACAGCCGATACGGCCAGGAACTCTCCGAGTACCGTGATCTTGCCGAAGGCCTTGTAATTGTGCAGGTAATACGGCAACACGACCATGACAGCGGAGGCCGCTACGCCAACGAGAAACGTTAATTGTCCGATGTACAGCCCCCACGAGATGTCTCTTCCCATGCCGGTTATCCGGAGTCCCTCGTTAAACTGCCATAGGTAGCAGCCGAAGCCGACTCCGATCAGCACAAGCAACAGCGTTATCCACGCCCAATATCTCTTGCTTCCGGTCAATGCCTTCTCTAACATTGTTTTCCCTCACACGATGTAATAGACCTGCGGCCTGGTGCCGAGTTCGGGTTTGCGTCTGATGGTGAAGCGTGAACGGAGCAATTCCCTGACTTCGGAGTCGGGGTCCTCAAGGTCGCCGAAGACCAAAGCCTTGTCCTTGCAAGCCTCGACGCACGCCGGAAGCAGCCCTTCGGCCAGCCTTTCTTCGCAAAAATTGCATTTTTCGACGACGCCCTTGGTCCTGGTCGGGAATTCGGGATTCTGGTCTTTGAGGTGTTTCCTGGGATCGCTCCAGTTAAAGCTGCGCGACCCGAATGGACATGCCGCCATGCAGCACCTGCAACCGATGCATCTGTGGAAGTCCATCATGACAATGCCGTCTTCCCTCCTCCAGGTGGCCTTTACCGGGCACATCCTTACGCAGGGCGGATTGTCGCAGTGGTTGCAGAGCACGACGAAGGGCTTGTGATGCAGTCGCTCCTCAAGGTACTCATGCTCGTTTCCGGGAAACGCATGTCCATAGGTTTCCGTCCAGATCCACTTTATTTCTTCTTTGGCTGACCCGATATCGGGAACGTTGTGGACGCGGTGGCAGGCGTTCATGCAATCCGCGCAGTCATCCCGGCACTTGTTGATGTCGATCACCATCGCCCATCTAATCCCGCGCAAGGCTTCGGGATTCGTGTACACCTGAGGCCGTTCGCCAGCAGCGAGCGCCTCAACCACCGGCTTGATGCCCAATCCAAGGAGGCACGCGCCGGATATCTTGAGGAAATTTCTTCTGCTGCTTTCCATCAATCATTCTCCTTCGGCTCGATGTGGCAATCCCAACAATACGGGGTCACGCCCACGTAGTTGTGGCACTGGTCGCAGAATTCCACTTTGTTCGGGTGGCATTCCAGGCATGTCTTGGAAAGACTCATCTGGTGACTTACCCCGTTATATGCAATGTACAGCTTTTTACCTTCCCGAACGGACAGGTCTCTCCACTCGTTCAACAATTGAGGGTGCGTTGTCCTCATGTAGTCCACGGGGGCGACGCAGTATTCCGTCTCCGTCACTATCTTGGGCTGGGGCTTTCCAATGGCCTCTCCTCTCGCCTGGTTAAACCAGAGCGGAAGGGTCACCAACCCGATGAAGATTACAAGCCCTGTGATGATTTTCCCGCCGTCATACATCCTGGTCATCCTCCTCCGGCTTGAAGGGCGTACCTCTCACGTCAGTTGTTCGCTCTCTTTCGCCTGTCATTATCAGGGCATTGGCGACAAGTTCATGCACGCCGCCGACCTCCATCCCTGGAACCCAGTATTCCATAAGAGTCGGCAGCGTGGCTTTGTCAATGGCGCACATGCAAAGGAGTATGTTTACTCCATGCTTTTCTTTCACATAGTTGACGGCGTTGGCCCTTGGTAGGCCCCCACGCAACCTCATCTCGAGGTTCTCGTCGTTGCCGAGGCCCGCGCCGCTTCCACAGCAGAACGTCTGTTCCCTGATGGTATTGTCCGGCATCTCGAAGAAGTTCTTGCACGTATGCCTGATGATGTAGCGAGGTTCCTCGAAGAGCCCCAACGCCCTTGCGGGATTGCAGGAATCGTGGAACGTGGCCCGCCAATGGTCATTCCGGCTTGGATCAAGCTTCAACTTGTTATGCCTGATGAGGTCGGCCGTGAACTCGGTTATGTGAACCATTTTCGTGGATTTTGCGTTCTCGAATCTGGTCCCGGTTATAGGCGAGACCGGCTCCTCAAGGAAATAGGCGGGTCCGTTCATCGTATCCATATACTGATGAACTACACGCCACATGTGACCGCACTCGCCGCCAAGAATCCACCTGACGCCAAGCCGTTTGGCCTCGGCATACATCTTTGCGTTCAGTCGCTTGATCATCTCATGTGACGTGAAAAGCCCAAAATTACCGCCTTCCGAGGCAAACGTGCTCCACGTGTAATCAAGCCCGATCTCGTGGAACAGCGCAAGATATCCGAGGAGAGTATAGTAATGGGGCGACGCGAAATAATCGGCGGACGGAGTAATGAAGAGGATTTCGGCGCCCTTTTTGTTTATCGGCACATCAATCTTGATGCCGGTGATTTCCTCGAGTTCATCGGCGGCGAATTGGATGCTGTCCACAAAACCATGGGGCTGTATGCCGAGATGGTTACCGGTCCTGAAGCAGTTCGCGCATGGTTCAACGGTCCAACCGATGTTTAGACCAACCAAGTTGAGCAGTTCCCGGGCCAGCATGGTGATCTCGGCGGTGTCAACGCCATAGGGACAAAACACCGAGCAGCGCCTGCATTCGGTGCACTGGTAGAAATAGTAGTACCATTCCTTCAACACATCAAGTGTGAGTTCGCGAGCGCCAGCGACTTTCCCGAGTATCTTGCCCGCGGTCGTGAAATCGTTGCGGTACACCGATCTCAGCAGTTCAGCCCTTAACACGGGCATGTTCTTGGGATCGCCTGAGCCTATAAAGAAGTGACACTTATCAGCGCAAGCCCCGCACCTGACGCAAATATCCATGAATACTCGCAAGGAACGGAACCTCGAAAGCCTGTCTTTGAAACCCTCGAGGATGATTTCCTTCCAATTCGGGGGCAGTTTCCAGTCCGGATCGCTTGGAGACCACTCCCTGGGGTTAGGAAGGTTGAGGTACTCCATGAACTTGGACTTCGCACTGTAGCAGAATGTGCCCTTCTTGAAATCAACGGGTGTTTCCATCCACCTGTTGCGCGAGGGCTTGAAGTCAACCTTCGCCAGTGTTTCCGGTTTCGGAACGTGATCGAATTCCGACATTGTTACTCCTTTTCCAAAGGCAGCCCGGCTGCTTTCATCTTATCCCTGAATTCTTCCTCATACTCTTCATACGTATGCACCTTGACCGGATAATCCCAGGGATTGATGTGCCTTCGCATTCGGTTATTGTTCGGCATGTTCCTCGTAGGACTGAGGAAGACTCCGCCCAGATGCATCAGCTTGCTGAACGGGAAATACGCGAACAAGACGCTGACCAGGAACAGGTGAACGTAGAACAAAGGCCCGATACCGGCGGGAACTTCGGGTCTGAACGTGGCCAGTCCCATGGTGAGTTCCTTCACTTTCTCGACGTCCACCCGGATGAAATACCGCATGAGCACTCCCGAAAGAGCAAGACCAAAGATCAAGAACAGCGGAAAATAGTCGGCCGGAAGCGAGATATAGCGAATTTGCGGGATAGCCACTCTCCTTATGAAGAGATAGCTCACCGCAGCCAGAAGCACGGCGTCAGTCAGATACAGGGCGGGCAGACCGATCTGGAAGAATCCGTCCAACCCCTCAAGCGCCGTTATCGCGAATGGCACCGGTTCGAGGAAGAACCGCAGATGTCGAATGAGAATGACGAGGAATGACCAGTGAAAGGCCAACCCCGCGAGCCAGAGCCATTTCTCCCATTCATACGCAAGCCTTGGCCCATCTCTCAGTTCCACCTTGGTATTCCTGAACAACGACCTGAAGAGCAACACCTCGAGCGCCATCCTGCCGATTACCCCGAGCGTGTTGTGCGGGTTGTCCAGATAGCTCGATTTGATCCAGGGATGCGATTTCTGCTGTCCGCAGGACACCGTAATTCGGAATGGAACGGGCGAGCGCGCCCACGTCAGGACCTTGTGGGAAACCCCGACGATGAAAACGGCGAGCGCGGCATATGGAATGACGATTCCGAACAACGCGCCCATGTTCGCGAGTCCGGCCCCTAGGAGGGCGATTACTACAAGCGCCACAACCGCCAACAAGGAAATTAAGGCTCCCATCAGCCATTACCTCTCTTCTTCGTGCCGTCATCTTCCTCAGTCGAATCGGGAAGTCGACCGATCAAATTGCTCCTCTCCAGCAAACTGAACGCCATCTTCTTGACCTCATTCGCCCGGAGTTCGCATATCTTCTCTCGACACCTCATATATATGTCGAACGAAAAAAGCGCGAGGTCATCTATCTTGCTCTCAAGCTCTGACAGGTCTTTGGCAGGCACACGGCTCTCTCGAATCTCGTCGGACAATGCCTCCCGGATAGCAGTCTTCAGTTGGAATATGAAGACGGTGGCGACCGATGGAGGAAACTCCTGTACCGCCCGTATCCGAATGATCTGATCAAGAGACGTAGCTGCCTCCTCAGCGGTTTCGCCTCGGACCACCGCGTCATACAACCCATCCAATGCGCGTGAAGTGGCGGCGCCAACTGGGTTGGCAAATTGGTCCCTCTCCCTCCTGAGAAATCTCGCCGTATCAGGCGGATAGGTTTCCAGAACCAGATTGAGCCACCTCTTCAGTATTGTTTGTCGTTTATCTTTCAGAATGTCCGTCAGGCTCATACAACACCTCGCACGGATGAATCAGCCACATCTCCGGCGGCGCAGGCACAACGGTTTTCGAAACCAGGGTCGTTGTGTCTCCCTGTTCCGGAAGACACACCGACTTCTTTGCACGGCGCCTCTGGTCTTGTCCGGGTCATCCAGCGCCTGACAATCCCGCAGCGCCTGCTCTCACTTGCTCTGTCGAACTACACGCAACCGGTCGGCTTGGGAAGACCCGCTATCTTGCAGGCGCCCTTGGCCGGACCCGATGGGAACAGTTCATAGATCTTCTTGAGATTGCACCCGGTCTCTTTGCAGAGCTTGCGGATCATCGGCGCGACGCCATACTTCAAGTAGTAATCGCGGATGTAGTGCACCACTTTCCAGTGCTCGTCGGTCATCTGAGTGATGCCCTCTGTCGGCGCGAACGCCGCCGCAACCTCGTCGTCCCAGAGGTCGGGATTCTGGAGGAATCCGTCCTCGTCAATTTCAAAGGTCTTACCAGCGAGTACGATCGAATCCATGTTGTCTTTCCTTTCTTAACGATTTACCCTATTAGCCCCGATTGAGACTAATGTGAGTTCTGAAGCGCCCCCGGCGTCTCCTGACACGGCTTCGCGCTTCCTCCCGTGACGATATGCTCTCCTGCCGCCTTCGTGACTAGCTCCCCATACAGTTCCGGTCGCCGATGCGGCAGGAAGAAGCCCATCCTCGTATTGCGTCGCGTCGTCAATACATCGGCCTTCAGATTCGCGACAACCATCGCTTCCTCCGGGCCGGCCGTCTCCGCAAGTACCTCGCCCCGAGGGTCCACAACCAAGGCTACACCCGTGAAGCTGACCCCGGCGCCCCCGTTTCCGGTCTGGTTGCACGCGACGACGAACACGCTGTTGTCGTACGCGCGCGTGGAAAGGTACCGCAGCCATCTGGTCCGTTTCGCCTCTGCCGATTCAGGCGCGGGTGAAGCGTGTGACATGAACAGGACCTCTGCACCCTTCAATGCCATGACCGTGCTGAGCTCCGGAAAATGGGCGTCGTAACACAGTTGGACTCCAAATATGGTTTGCCCCATCTGAAAGACCGGCGCCTCGTTTCCGGCTTCGAACACGTTCTTCTCTCCGGGCGACAGGTGAACTTTGCGGTACTTGGCAATCTTGCCCGAAGCTAGGGCCACTATCTGGGTCACTGCAGTGCCTCCGCCTTCTGTTCGCTCGGCCATTCCCGCTATCACCGCTGCGCCACTTTCCTTGGCCATGTGAGCCAAAGTCTCTGTGCATGGACCCGGCACAGGTTCGGCAAGTTCTCTGATCTTCTCTTCAAGCGCGTATCCCGTAATGCACAACTCGGGAAAGCAGACGATTTCAGCGCCTCGTTTCACGGCCTTTTTCAAGAGCCTGCTCATCTTCGCCAAGTTGGAGCGCTTCTTGCCGAAATCCGACTGCATGATTACAGCCGCCACGCACAAGTCCTTCATCCGCTAATAGACCGCCATCACAAGACAATCTTTGTGTAATGTCTGGCCCGACGGGCTGCTGCCATCTCTACAAGCGCCTTCGCCCACTGTTTTTCTCCGAGGGCGTGCACATGACAGAAAGACGCGAGGACATTCTTGCAGACGAGGCCGTCGCGCCCACAATCAAAACCTGAACCGCGCCGAACCTTGAACACGGTTTCCACATCGTGGTCATACTCAGACACGCCTGCATAGTGGAATTCATGTCCGCGCAGAACAGTTCCTTTCGGGAAGAACGGGTTGGGTCGGTCAACCTCAACAACCATGTAACCGTGTCCCTGCGGTTTTTCCCCGACCGAAAAAATGACGGGAAACACACCCGCCATCGGATACTTCTTCCCGCCAAACTCCACCGCATCCGCGAGATAGATCAGCCCGCCGCATTCGGCGTAGATCGGAAGCCCATCCTGCGCTTCCCTGAGTACGGAGGCCCGCAGGCTCCCGTTGTCGGCCAATTCCCTTGCATGCGTCTCAGGGAATCCGCCACCGATATAGAGGGCATCTAGGGGAGGCAGTTCTCCGTCGAGGAGCCCGCTGATTTCCACCAGTCGAGCGCCTGCTTGCTCGAGCGCCTCCAAGTTCTCGGGATAATAGAAAGTGAACGCCGAATCCCGGAACACGCCGATGCGGAGAGTGTCCCGGGCCGCCCGGGCAACGGGAAGTTCATCAACCGTCGGCGCCGGAAGAGGAGACGAGGATTCCGCCAGTTCCAAGACAGCATCCGCATCAATATTACTCAACACCTGCTCGAACAGGTCTTCCAACGCCTTCCGTGCCAGCGGATGTTCTTGAGGGGGCAAAAGGCCGAGATGCCGCTCGGATAAAGAAAAGCCCTTTATCCGAGGTATCGAACCCATGACGGGGACTCCGACTTCCTTCTCGATGGCGGCTCGGATTATGGATTCTTGCCGGATGTTTGCAACCTGATTCAGGATGACTCCGCCGATTCTCACACCGGCGTCCATCACCCTGCATCCGAGCACAAGCGCCGCGATGGTGCGCGTGGCTTTCGTGCAATTGACCACCAGCACTACCGGCGCATTAATAAGCTTGGCAAGCTCGGCGGTGCTGTGTGTGCCCGCCGCGTCCACCCCATCGTACAGTCCTCGGTTGCCTTCGACCAGGGCAACGTCGGCAGATCGACTGTAGTTCTCGAGACTCCATAAGATGTCATCCGGCGCCATCAGGAACGTATCGAGGTTATGACTTGGCCGGCCCGCAGAAAGCGCATGCCAGGCGACATCGATATAGTCGGGCCCCTTCTTGAATGGGGCAACGACAAGGCCTTTGCGGCGCCAGATTTCAGTCAATCCGAGCGTGGCAACCGTCTTGCCAGAACCACCGCTCAATCCGCTCAAGACGACTCGCGGACATTTCTTATTCAGATGCCTCATGGCTTCCTGCTTGCTTCCCATCCTATTCTTCGGGTGGGGTTTCGCCAGAGCCGGGCTCATAGCCGGCCAGGCGGATGTAGGTGGTGCTGCCGCTCGACCAGTAGTCAAGCACGCCCTCCGCTATTAACTCCTGCACCGCCTTCTTTATCGCCTTGCGGTCAAGCTCGGGACAGCCCTTCGTTATGTCTCGATAACTGTTCAGGCCCTTCCCTCGCTCCGCCTTCTTCTTGATGAACTCTAGTACTCCGTTCCTCGTCACCTCGTCCATCGGCCTCTCGCCTTCTTTCCTTGCGGGCGATCACGAAAATCGCCCCTACGGGCGGCCACAAGAGCCGCCCCTGCACTCACCACTTGAACATCGGCGTCGTACGGAACGTGTCCTGCGCAAGCGTGAAGTCGTCTATGTGCTTGTCCGTGAACGGGATTCCCGTCAGCTTGAAGAACCGCTCCCAGCCCACTCGCTCGATCCACTCTCCCACTCGCTCGTGCTTGCGCGCGTTGCTCGCGTACACCTCCACAATGTTCCGAACCGCCTTCACCACCTCCGGCCACCTCGGCGGATTGTTCGGCAAATACGGAATCGCCAACCGCGAGAACATCGGCGCATGACGCGCGTTCGACACCTTCCCGCCTACCCAGATCGATACCCCGTCTCCGTCCGGGTCCATCAAAGGCATCGCCGGACACATCGTGTAACAGTTCCCGCAGTACATGCACTTCTCTTCGATCACCTGCACGCTCTTCTTCTTCGCGTCCAGACGAATCGCGCCCGTCGGACACGCCGACACTGTCGAGGGTACCTCGCATATCTTGCCCAACCGCTCATGGTCCACCTTCGGCGGCAACCGGTGTATCCCCAATATCGCAATGTCCGAACAGTGCACCGCTCCGCACATGTTCAAACAGCACGCCAGCGCAATTCGCACCTGCGCTGGCAGCTTGTGGCTCCCAAAATACTCAAACAGATCGTCCATCACCGCCTTCACGATCCCCGAGGCGTCCGTCGCCGGCGTGTGACAGTGTATCCACCCCTGCGTGTGCACGATGCTCGTGATCGACGCGCCAGTACCCCCCGGCGTCAACCCAAGCTTCTTCGCGTCCGCAATCAACGCCTCGATCTTCCCCGCGTCCGTCAACAAAAACTCCACGTTGTGACGGCTCGTGAACCGCAAATACCCGTCGCAGTACTTGTCCGCCAACTCCGCCAGGTCTCGTATGTAGTCCGTGCTCACCAACCTCGGTGAACCCAGCCGAACCGTGTACAGCTTGTCCCCGCTCTCTCCTACGTGCACCAATACCCCAGGCTTCAATATCTCGTGATACTTCCACTTCCCATAGTTCTTCGTGATCACCGGCGGAAGCATGTCCTTATACAGCGGCGGTCCTATATCCGTTCTCCCCATCTTCACACCTCTTCCTTCTTCTGCATCAATGGCTTGCCTTCCCTGTCCGTCACCTCTTCCGGCCACCAGAAATAGTACGGGTTCGCCCTCGGCGCACTCACCATCTGTGGCACCGCAGGAAGCCCCATCTCCTTGATGAACGTCCGAATCCCCACTCGCTTGATCAACTCACCTACTCGCTCACGAAACTTCGCGTTCTCATCCCACCAGTCATGTATCTTCCGCGCAAGCTCCACTAGCTCATCGTACGGATGCTCCATCTTCATGAACGGGATCATCACCGACGACAGCATCGCACCCTCCAGGATCGGCGCCTTCCCGCCTACCAGAATCGTCGCTCCCCGCTCCTTCCCAGGCCTCAACGCCTTCGGCATCACGTTGATGCAGTGCATGCACCGCACGCAGTCCTCATTGATGATCCGAAGCTGCTTGGTGCCCGAATCGTAATCCACCGCCCGCGTCGGACACAACGACGCTACCTCTTTCTGGATGTCCAACCCCTTCTCCGCATACTCCCGCACCGCGCCGTTGTCCACCTGCATCGCGTCCCGCCACGTCCCGATCACCGACAGGTCCGACCGCGCAATCGACGCCACACAGTCGTTCGGACACCCGCTGAACTTCATCTTGAACTTGTAAGGCCACGGCGGACGATGTAGCTCGTCCTGAAACTCCATCGTGATCGTGTGGCATGCATCAAGCGTGTCATAACACGACCACTCGCACCGCGCGGGTCCCACGCACGCGCTCGGCGTACGAAGCGCGGAACCCGAGCCGCCAAGGTCAAAACCCGCCTCAGATAAATTGTCAAAACACGGCTGTAACTGGTCCGTCGTCGTGCCCAATAATATGATGTCCCCTGTCGATCCGTGCATGTTCGTCAACCCGCTCCCGTGCGCGTCCCATATGTCGCACACCGCCCGAAGCGCCTTCGACGTGTAAAACCACCCCGACGGCATGTTCACTCGGATCGTGTGAAAATGCGCTATGTCGGGATACTCGTCCGGAAACATCGAGTACCGACCAATCACACCCCCGCCGTATCCCGTCACCCCAACGATACCCCCGTGCTTCCAGTACCCAATACGGTCACGGTACGACTTCTCAAGCTGGTGCAAAAGGTCCATGCACGCCTTCTTCTTCTTGCCCGCTCGCTTTATCTCCGTCACAAAGCTCGGCCACGGACCCTTCTCCAACTCGTCCAACATCGGTGTGCCCTTCTCTGCCATAACTCTCTCCTTAAGTTGCCAACCCCACAAGACTACCGGTCCGCTCAGGTGTCGGAGTAACCTGCGTCGGACCAGAATCTCAAGCCGCCCTCAAGAAACTTCACATTTTCGAAGCCCATTCCCTTGAGCGTTAGACAGGCCTCATAACTTCTCATGCCCATTTGACACAGGCAAATAAGCTCCTTTGCGTTCGGGACTTCGCTTGCCGAGGAGCGCAGTCGGCTGAGCGGGATCGCGCAAACCCGTCTGTCTTCGAACTTCGCTTTCTCGACTTCAGTCATCTCGCGAACATCCAAAAGAACAAACTCATCATTGCGGTCCATCCTCGCGCGCACTTCGGCCGGCCCAAGCGCTTCCGCCATACCGTCACGCTTGTTTCTAAGGACGTTTGCCGCGTGCGTCACGGCATCGAGCGCGGTGGAATACGGCGGCGCGTAACTGAGGTCCAGATTCGCAATCTGATCTATATCGGCCCGGCTTGTAAGCGCCGTGGCCAGCACGTCAATTCGCTTCGTAACATCGCCGGGCCCGACCACCTGTGCTCCAAGGAGTCGGCCATCCTTGGCGTCGGCCACCATCTTGACCAGAATAAACTTGGCGCCCGGATAATAATGAGCCCGATCCATCGACGACACGATGCTTGTGAGGACAGAATAGCCAAGCGCCCTGGCCTGCCGCTCCGTAATGCCGGTGCCGGCGATGTTCATTCCCATACTCTTCATAGCGCATGTGCCTACGACGCCTGGAAATGTGGAATCGCCTCCGGTAACGTTGTCGCCGATTACGCGGCCATGGCGATTTGCAGTGGAGCCGAGCGGCGCGTATATTTTCTTTCCTGTCACGAGGCTCGTGCACTCAACGCAGTCGCCTCCGGCATAGATGTCCGGGTCGCTCGTTTGCAGCCGATCATTGACCGCAATGGCGCCAGCTTCCCCAATAGCCAATCCTGCCGCAACTGCGAGTTCCACATTAGGCTTCACACCCGTCGCCACCACGACGATGTCGGTCGGTATTTCGCGCGCTTCGGTAATGACCTTGCACGCTCGTCCTTCCTCATCGCCTTCGATTCGCAGAACCTTTTCCGAAAGGAATACTTCGATGTTATCTTCGCGAAGCGCGCCCGCAACCACCGCAGCTATTTCGGGATCGAGCATCGCAGGGAGGATGGACCCTTCCATTTCGACGATCGCCGCATCCACCGCATGCGCGAAGAGCGATTCGGCCACCTCGAGCGAGACGCGTCCGGCGCCTATGAAGACGGCTTTATCCACCTCGCCGCCTTCAATCAGTTCTCGCATGAGTTGAGCGTCATGCGGCACATGAACGAAGAACACGCGCTCCAGGGACAAGCCCTCGATGGGCGGTTTGGCGGGTGAAGCTCCGGTGGCCAGCACCAGTTTATCGTAAGGGATTTCGTCGGTCGCATTTGTTTCGAGACTTCTGATGGTGACAGTCTTTCGGTCTCGGTTGATCGACTCTACCGCAGTGCGAGTGCGCGCTTCGATCTCCTTGACATTCCAGAAGAAATCTTCGTCCCGGACCACGCCGTATTGAGTCTTGCGCAAGTCGTCGCATTGAGGCACTGACCCACCTATATAATACGGCAAGCCGCAGCCGGCGTATGACAGAAAGGGGCCGCGCTCGATGATGGTGATTCTGGCGCTCGGGTCACGACGCCGCGCGCGCGCGGCCGCCTTTGGCCCGCAGGCCACACCGCCTATCACCACTATTCTTTGGGCTGTTTCAGACACTTCCGAACCATCTCCAGTTCAAGCCGCAATTTTCTCGGTCGCATTCCGGCCGTAATATTTTGAGTGCAGTATCGCCACAAACCGATAGAACATGTGTGCGAACTTATGGTACGGGAAATAAGCGATCAAGCCGAAAACGAACACGAGATGAACGATGTACCCCCAATATGCGAGAGGCTTAATGTCGGCAAATCGTATGATCTCGACCAGTTCTCCCGTCGCCGCAACTGCGAACAGCACTACCAGCAGATACCAGTCTTGATAGGTGGCCTTCGTGATCCTCTCTTCGCGACTCAGCCTGTGTTTCATGACAAGCACGAGCCCTATTATCAAGGCTATGACGCCGGCATGGCCGAGCAGCTTGGGCGGAGTGAATTGACCAAAGGGAGGGTGTATTTTCAGACCATACATCATGAAGAAGGCAATGCCCGTGCCGATCGCAATGGCGGCAAATCCATACATGATCGCCAAATGCCCCACGTGGCGCGAAGCGTTTTCCGTACACCTCTTGAATTTTGCCTGCGTGAGAATCTCCTTGACGGTCGCCGTCAGACTACCCATCAAGTTGCCCTGGGTAGGCCCGGCAACGCCGGTCCCTTGGTACACTTGCGATGTTCCAAGCCCTTTCCAGAATTTGACAAGCCCGATGGCGAAGAACAAGGCAGCCAAATGAGTAGCGGTAATAAAGATACTGTACAGATGCGTATGTGGCAGGAACTTGGTGAATTCAATGTCCCCCTCGGGCACGGTCCCGATAGTCCCGGCGATCGCGAGCAAGACGAGCAACCACACAACGGGCACCCCGAACACAAGCGGCAAATATTTTGGCTCGCTCAGCCACGTTCCCAAGAACTTCGGGAAGGTGAACGTCTTGAACATATAGTTTCGGATGGCCCCGAGGGTGTCCCCCGGTCTGGCGCCGCGGGGACAATGGACGGAGCAGTCGCCGCACTGATGGCAAAGCCACACATCGGGGTCGGCCACAAGTTTATCCTTCAGACCCCATGATGCCCATATCATTTCCTTCCTCGGGAAGGGATGGTGGTCGGGTGCTATCTCACACACGGTCGAGCACGTCGCGCACTGGAAGCACTTCTTGAGCGTTTCACCGCCCGATGCCATGACTTCCTTAATGAAATCAAGGTCCGGCTCGACCCGTACCCCGCTTTGGCGGGGAGTCTTTTGTGCGGTGCGAGGTTCCACCTTTTCCATCTCGGCGGTTTCGACTTTCACTTCGGTGGTCATGAAAAGACCTCCCTTACATTCCCTTGAACGGGTTCATTCCAACCTGTTCGATTGTTTCCATGAACTCGTTCACAATGGCCGGCAACTTGTCATAGTCCGATATCTGGATCTGATGTAACTGAACACGCTCATTCTCGAGGGCCATCTGCTTCAGTTTTTCTCTTACGTTTTCACCGCGAGTGTTCATCAACTCGCTGCCTTTGACGAAATGGCACTGATAGTCGTCGCCGTACTTGCATCCGAGCAACAGAATGCCGTCGAATCCCTTGGCGAGCGCCTCATTGATCCAGATCACGTTGACCGAACCCAGACACCTCACCGGAATGATCCGGACGAACGGGCTGTACCGCAAGCGTTTGACGCCGACCGTATCGAATGCGGGATATGCGTCATTTTCGCAGGCCAGAATGAGCACCCTTGGCTTTTCCTCGTATTCGTCGGGGACTTCAACCGCCTTGATCATCGAAGCGATCATGTCCACCGAGTAATTCTTGAAGTTGATAATGCGCTCCGGGCATGCCCCCAGGCAGATACCGCATCGGCGACATCGAGTGGGATTGGGCTGCGGCGTGCCCTTTTCGTCTTCATTCAGCGTCCCGAACGGGCACTCTTCCGTGCAGCGCTTGCATTGTGTACAACGCTGGAGGAAGAAGTCGGGAAATGAGAGGTCGCCCGCGCGCGGCAGCACGGCCTCTCCGCGCGAAATCATCTCGACGCATTGAATTGCCTTGAAGGCCGCGCCGGTCGCGTCCTCGATGCTGCCGAGTCCGTCCATCGGAGACCTGACCGCGCCAGCGGTATAGATGCCGGTTCGCCGTGTCTCGTACGGGAAGCAGATAAAATGGGAATCGGGGAACCCGTATTGGAGAGTGGGCAGGTCAGGCCCCTGTCGATACGCGAGGTTCAGAATCTCGGTCCCCTCGTGATGCCCGAAATCAGCGACCTTCTGCTTCGCAAGCTCAAGGCCTGCCCCGCCTTCGCCCGAGGCGATGAACTTCTTGGCGTCGATCACAGCGCGTATCTTTTCGCCGTCGGCTGACTGCGGAACCATACCGGTGGCCAACACGACCAGGTCCGCGTCGATGCTTATGTTTTCGCCAACCAGCGTGTTCTCGACATTGACTCTAAGCGAACCGCCGTTTTCCTGCACGCCGACGACCTGACCCTTGGTCAGAAAAACGCCCGGGTCCTGCTGCATCTTCTTGTAGAAATACTCATAATGTCCGGGAGCTCGAAGGTTGTCGTATATGATGTAAGCTTTCGCGCCACTGTCCTGCTCACGCACGTAGGCCGCCTGTTTCAAGGAGTTCAAGCAACAGATGGACGAGCAGTAGGAAAGCTCCATCTTGTCACGGGACCCGGCGCACTGCACGAACACCACGTTCTTGGCGTCCTTGCCGTCAGCACGCCTGATGCGCCCCTTCTTGGCCATCTCTTCCATCTCGACATTGGTTATCACGTTCGCAAGCTTGCCAAAACCGAGGTGATCGAGGTTCTGCGGCCGATATGGCTTCCAGCCGGTTGCCTGGACGATGGCGCCTACGCGGAATGTTGCGTCGTCGCCCTTGAGCTTCACGTCGAACATTCCGGGTGCGCCCTTGATCTTTTCGATCTCGGCCGAGGTGTACACCTTTATCTTGCTGTTCTGCCGGACCTCTTTAATTTTCTCCTCGATGCCCGGGTCTTCGAGCTGTTCGTATGGGGGGCGCCTCGGGATGGACTTCTTCAGCTTTGCCATCCAGCCTCCGAGTTGAGGAGCTTTCTCGACCAGAACAGTATCGTAGCCCGCCTTTGCCGTTTCGAGAGCCGCCGTCAGTCCGGCGATTCCGCCGCCAACGACCAGGATGGTCTTGTTTATGTCTTTGCTCTCGGGGAACGGCTCGACCGGCTGCGTCTTCTGGATTTTCACAATGCCCATTCGCAGATAGTCATTGGCCAGCATCTGGGTGTCTTCTTCGTTGGGTGGCTGGCACCATGCAACCTGTTCTCTGAGGTTCACATATTCCACCATCAGCTCGGCGGGAAACGTCTTGGGCGCAAAGAAACGGGGGGATGGCCCGGCGATGACGACTTTGTCCAGACCCTGCTCAGCGATGTCCTTCTTGATGAACTCGAGGTCATCTCCCTCGCATGAGGGCACAGTCTTGCACACCGGCGTCTTGTATTCGCTTGTGGCTATCTTGCACAGTTCCTCGATATTGATAGCATCACCGATGCCGTAGCCGGTACAAATGTATACTCCGATCTTGTTCGCCACGGTACCATTACCTCCTGACTCTTTGGATGGCCTTCATGACTGCAGCGGTGGCGTCTTTCACCGACCTCGATACGTCGAGCGGCCGTTTTACGCAGCCAGCGGCAAATATCGCGTCGCCGTTTGGGCTATCCACAATAAATCCATCGTTGTCATACGCAATCTTGGCCCCCGGGATGGGCGAGTCAGCCGTTGAGGGCACGACTCCGGTAGCGAGCACGACCATGTCAAATTGCTCGCGCACCCTGTTGCCCGGCATTACTTCCTCAACCTCAACGATCGGGTTCTTCGTCGCAGGGTCTTCGGCTATCTTCGCCACCTTTCCTTTGACGAAGGAGATATTCGGGTCCTCCAAGAGGTCATAATAGAACTTTTCGAAGCGGCCAATGGTTCGGATGTCAATGTAGAATATGGTGACCTTTGAGTTGGCCACTTTCTCTCTTACGTATCGCGCTTGCTTCAATGATCCCATGCAGCAGAGCGCCGAACAATATGGCAGATGGTTTTCATCCCGCGAGCCCGCGCACTGAACAAAGGCGACGCTGAGCGGCTCTTTGCCGTCGGAAGGCCGCACTATCTTTCCCCCGGTCGGTCCGCTCAGACTTGCCAGTCGCTCCATCATCATATTAGTTATGACATTAGCGCATTTGCCGAAACCGAGGTTATCCAGCTTGGTCGCGTCGTAAGGTTTCCAGCCTGTCGCGACAATAATCGCGCCGACTCTCTCCTCGATACTCTGCGGTTTCATGTCGAGGTCGATCGCCTCCGCGGGCGAGGCCGTCTTGAGCTTCTCACGCTCGTCGCTCGTTAAAGCGTCCTTACGGAGCACATATGTCGGGGGAAACGCCGAGTCATGCGGCATATAGAGCGCCTTGCTCTTGTCCATATCATAATTGAACGAGTTCGGCACCTCGGTCGTCACAGCCTGAAGGTGAGCCTCGGAAAGGGGTTGCTTACCGGTGACGTATCGCGGATTCACCTTGATAGTAACCGTGTAGCTGCCGGGCTCGCCCGAGACCTTTTCCACCTCGGCCAGAGTGTAGACTTTGACCCTGGGATTCTGGCGCAGGCGTCGGATGTTTATCTCCATGCCGCACGTGGGCGGACAGAGCTTCGGGAAATACTGATTCATGCGAATCACTCTTCCGCCGAGGTACGCTTCCTTCTCGACCAGCACTACCTCGCAGCCCAGCTCGGCGGCTTCAGCGGCGGCGGATATGCCGCTTATGCCTCCGCCTATGACGAGAATCTTGCCGTTGGCACTCATAGCATCTCCATTACGTTGGTTGCTTCTTGCCCAATAATCGTTGTTTCTTCGCCTCCAGTACAGACTCGCTTATCCTCATGGTCGGCTCGTTGAATAAGGCGAATTTCAGCCACTGAAACGCGAATTTCATCAGTTCCACGTCGTCAATTCGTATTTTTTCGATGAGTTCGGAATCTATATCGAAGTGCTGCAGAAATCTGCTTTCGAACACGAACCTGCGAAATTTGTCGAGGTGATAGCAGCCCAGGTAGAGCATTTCCATCTTTTCAGGATCGAGTCTTCCGTCCTTGCGGAAGAATTCGTGCAACGAGATATCCTTGAACAACTCGCCCATCTCGTTGTACAGGGTTATTCCCTGATTCTCGATCCATTCCCCTACCATCCATTCCTTGTCCTCATTGAACCCGCAGCAATTGCCTTCCTGCATGAGGAAGTAGAATCGCTGCTCGGCGGGTCCAGCATCCTCGCTCGGTGAAGCAAGCCCAAGCGGATACATGCGGCAGGCCCAGGGGCGGTCCTCATAGATGGAACAGCCTTCGGCGGCAAGGAAAGGGCAGGTTCTTCGCTCGTCATCACCCATTTTCAGTACGACGACGGGCAGTTTCTGTTGCTGCGTGAATGGGACAAATGTATAGGAAGCCAGGAACTCGTCGGACGAGATTCCGAGGCGCCTCTTCATCCGGAGAATATCGTATGGCGTAAGAAAAATCGTGACGTCGGCACAACACTGGGTGAAGCAGTTCAATCCTTTATGACAAGAGAACTTGAACTTATCGGTTTCGGTAAACCTCGGTGCATCCCGCAGAATCGTTTCTTTCAGGTCTTGCAGTTCCTTCATTGAGAATCTTCGCAATCTGTTTCATGAGGAATTAGACACGGTGTCTTTGATGATACGGTCTTTTAACGCCGTGATTGACCATACCGGAAGCGGACGCGAAGCGCCGGTCCCGGGGTTGACGCAATGCCGATACGAGGCGCGACGTTTGTATTTCTCATGCATCCACTGCCAGCCGCGAACGAAATAGGGGCACTCATCATTGAAACATACATAGTGAAACTCCGCTTGCCATGTGGTTCCGTCTGGAAGCGCCCACTTATTCATTTCTTGACCGCAATGCGGGCAGGTTGGGGTGTCATTGCACTGCACGTTGAATCACTCTCTTCAGTATTTCTTAACCAGTCCCCCATACAACAGCAACCCCCGAGGGGGCTCCTCCGGGCGCCCAGGGGGAGGGCGCCCGGAGGAAAGGGCTTCATCGTCAGATGATGGAAATGACGGGTCTCTTCGCCATTGTCCATTCACCGGTCTTGGGGCTCCACGTAGCGTTAACGAAAACTTTCCAGTTCTCGTTGTCCATCTTCGGGAAGTCCGCCCTGAAGTAGTATCCCGGCCAGCGTGTTTCTTCGCGGAAGAGTATGCTCCGGACGTGGACTTCAGCCTGCCACAACCTCTGCACATTCTCCCAGCACCGCATCAGTTCGTGCAAGTCCTCGGCAGCGAGATGTTCGGAGTCTTCCTTCAGGAAGGTGAGCAACTCGAGCGCTCTCTCGAGCAGGGCCTTGCTTGTGCTGAACTGAGCCGTCACGCCGCCTGCGTATTCGTCCATGATCTTCTGAAGCCTGAACATGAACATCTTCGGCTTCATGAAGTTGGGGTTGATGTCCGGATCGCTGGAAGCGCCCTTGAATTGCTGGAACAGGTCCAGCGGCTTCAGTATCCTCTCCTTCAGTGACGCGACTTGGGCTGCGTCAACCTTGGGCTGAGTGTTGTTCTCTACGACGAACCGGATAGCCTCTTTGGCCGCGATTCTACCTTCGGTGCAGGAACCGGAGGAGAACTTGTGGCTGGAGGCACCCGATGCGTCACCCGCACAGAACAGACCCTTGACGGTGGACATGTGACCATAGCCCCAGAAGTACTCGGGCGGAGCCAGGTCCTTCATGCCGCTGACCCACGCGCCGGAAGCGCCGGAGTGCGAGCCGATGAAGTAAGGCTCTGCGGCGGCGATTTCCGAGGGCTTCTGCTCAGGCTGCACATTCGTGCTAGCCCACAGGATAGCCTGCGAGATGGTCATGTCGAGGAAGTCTTCCCATGCTTCGCTCTCGAGTTCCTTGAGCTTCTTCTTGCGCTCTTTCTCGTCCGGCACTGCCTTGGCCAGGTTGGCGATGGCCTCTTCCGTCCTCATCGAGATGGGGCCTTTTCCTTCCATCACGTCCAGCATGCCGAGCCAGTTTCGCAGGTTCGCGGGTACGGGCTTCACGCTGCCATACGGCGCCCACTTCTTGAGCTCGTCCTTGCGAGTCTCCATATAGTTCTCGCCGAGGGCGTTGGTGGCTCTTGACTTGAACAGCAGGAACCACGCGCCCACCGGGCCGTATGCATCCTTGAAGCGGACCGGGATGAACCGGACTTCCTGGCAGGTCAGTTCCGCGCCGGCGCGGGCCGTGTAGTAGGTGCTCGAGCCGGAGTTCCACGGCGGATACCAGGCGCGGCCGAGGCCTTCTCCTGCCGACCGGGGCTTAAACACGTGCACCGCGCCGCCCATTGCCGCCAGGACCGCCTTTGCCTTGAACACGTAGAATTTGTTCTCGCGCACGCTGAAGCCGACGGCGCCCGCGATGCGGTCTCCATCGAGCAGAGGCTCGACGATAAACACGCGCTCATAAATGTTCGCGATGCCGAGCGCATTCTTTGCAGCTTCGGCAACCACGACCTTGTAGGACTCGCCGTTGATCATGAGCTGCCAGCGGCCTTCATGCACGTACTTGCCGTTTGCATCCAGCCAAATGGGAAGGCCCCATTTTTCAAACAGATGCACTGTGGAATCAACGTGCCGGGCGATACTGGCAACCAGGTCTTCACGCGTGATCCCCATGAGGTCATTGCGGACGTACTCGATGTAGTCTTTAAGCGTATTCTCGCCGTCCTTCAGACCGACGTATTGGTTGATGGCGGACAGGCCCATGGCCACCGCGCCGCTGCGGTCCATCGCCGCCTTGTCGACCAGTGTCACCTTGAGGCCGTTCTTCTTTGCCCAGTACGCAGCTTCAACCGCCGCGCCGCAGGCCGCCATACCGCCGCCTAGTATCAGAAGGTCGGTAGTCACTTCTACATTTTGAAAATCAGCCACGTATTCCACCTCCCTTCCTTACTTCTTGACTGGCGCCAGATTCGCCATTCCGGTCGACTCCGGCTCCGTGAAAAGCAATGGACTGCTCAAATCGTCGGTCCCGGTCTTAAAACCGCCATCCGGAACGGCAGAGCCTTCCGGCGTGGTACGGATCGGGAACTTGAACCGCTTGATCTGTCCGCTGCGGAACTTAACGGTCCACATGATGTCTTCGGTGCCGCGCATCGGTGTGACGCTGGCACCCATCGGAACAAAGTCTGCGTAGCCTCGCACTTCGACGGCCTGAGTGGGGCAGATTTTCACGCAATTGTAGCATTCCCAGCACATTTCCGGTTCCTGGTTGTATGCTTTCATCTGCTCCTTGTTCAAGACCATCAAATCGTTGGGGCAAATATGCTGGCACGCAGTCTTGTCCAATGCCTTGCAACCGTCGCACTTCTCTGGGTTCACAAAACTTGGCATTGTCTACTCCTTAACGTTGTGCGTTGTCAGCTCCCTTCCCTTCAACTTCCACGACAAATACATTTGCTTTTTTTTCGCTACCTCCTTTCTTGTGAAGTCCGCTGCTTTATTTACGCAAAGCAACCGAATCGCAACAAACCCCGTTATTTCTTCTTGTCTTTCACCGCTGCTTCGCCCGTGGCCGCGCCGTGAAGTTTTATCTCCACTTTCTCGGTCAAACCGGCGTAGTACTCCTTGAGGATTGCGAGAACCTCAGGTCGGCTAAAATCGGCAGGGACTTCTCCACCTTCGGAGAGCATCTTGCGAAGCATGGTGCCGCTCAGAAGCAACCGGTCTTCCTTGCCATGCGGGCAGGTCCTCATCGAAGCCATGCCGCGGCACTTGTGGCAATAGAATGTCCAGTCGATGTTGAGCGGTTTCAGTTCGAGCGCGTTTGGCGGAATCTCATTGAAAATCTTCTGCGCATCGAACGGACCGTAATAGTCACCCACGCCGGCATGGTCACGGCCAACAATAAGGTGACTGCAGCCGAAGTTCTGCCGGAAAACCGCGTGCAGGAGCGCCTCGCGCGGTCCGGCATAGCGCATTTCCATAGGATAACCGCCCTGAACCACAGTGTTCTTCACAAAATAGTGCTCAACGAGCACGTCGATGCACTTCACGCGGACATCGGCGGGTATGTCGCCGGCCTTGAGCTTGCCCACCAATTGGTGAATAAACAAGCCATCGCACACCTCCACCGCTATCTTCGCGAGGTATTCATGCGAGCGATGCATCGGGTTGCGCAACTGAAGCGCGGCTACCGTTCTCCAGCCCTTCTCCTCAAAAATCTTCCGGCTCTCGGCAGGCCTCATGTAGATGCCCGCAAATTCCTTCGGATAATAGCTCTCGCTGAATACCTTCACCGGGCCAGCCAGGTTGACCTCAGCTTGTTCCATTACTTTCGCTACGCCCGGGTGTTCCTTATCATTGGTGCGGAATACTTGTTTGCACTCGTATTCCTTGTCAATCGTGTACTTCTCGGTCACCTCCATGCTGCCCATCAACTCGCCGGTCTCGGAATCGACGAGGGCGACCTCGCTGCCTGCCTTGATCGAATCGGCAACGTCTTTGGGCGCTGATAACGTGATGGGGATGGGCCAGAAAAGTCCGTTCGCCATCTTGTATTCGGCGCACACGCCTTTCCAATCGGCCTTGGTCATGAAGCCCTCGAGGGGGGTGAACGCGCCGATCGCCATCATAATGAGGTCGGACGTCTCACGAGAGGTCATCATCACCTTCGGCAACTTCTCGGCCTTCTTCTTAGCTTCCTTTAGTGCGTCGCCCTTCAGCAGAAGCGGCTTCAACTCCGCCGAGCCGTGAGGCTTCACGAGTTGCGACATTATTTACCTACCTCCTTTCGCTCTCCAAGATGCGACTAAATCTCTCTTCGATTGCGCGGGCAGTCCGTGCTCCCGGCAGGCCCGCTTCTTCTCACTCCACCGTGATTGCCCTCACGCTGATTTCGTTCGGCCACCTCCTTCAAGCCCTTCGGGCTCGTATCCAGCCGAAATCTCTCCTCATCAGGCCTATTCTTCGGGTGGGGTTTCGCCAGAGCCGGGCTCATAGCCGGCCAGGCGGATGTAGGTGGTGCTGCCGCTCGACCAGTAGTCAAGCACGCCCTCCGCTATTAACTCCTGCACCGCCTTCTTTATCGCCTTGCGGTCAAGCTCGGGACAGCCCTTCGTTATGTCTCGATAACTGTTCAGGCCCTTCCCTCGCTCCGCCTTCTTCTTGATGAACTCTAGTACTCCGTTCCTCGTCACCTCGTCCATCGGCCTCTCGCCTTCTTTCCTTGCGGGCGATCACGAAAATCGCCCCTACGGGCGGCCACAAGAGCCGCCCCTGCACTCACCACTTGAACATCGGCGTCGTACGGAACGTGTCCTGCGCAAGCGTGAAGTCGTCTATGTGCTTGTCCGTGAACGGGATTCCCGTCAGCTTGAAGAACCGCTCCCAGCCCACTCGCTCGATCCACTCTCCCACTCGCTCGTGCTTGCGCGCGTTGCTCGCGTACACCTCCACAATGTTCCGAACCGCCTTCACCACCTCCGGCCACCTCGGCGGATTGTTCGGCAAATACGGAATCGCCAACCGCGAGAACATCGGCGCATGACGCGCGTTCGACACCTTCCCGCCTACCCAGATCGATACCCCGTCTCCGTCCGGGTCCATCAAAGGCATCGCCGGACACATCGTGTAACAGTTCCCGCAGTACATGCACTTCTCTTCGATCACCTGCACGCTCTTCTTCTTCGCGTCCAGACGAATCGCGCCCGTCGGACACGCCGACACTGTCGAGGGTACCTCGCATATCTTGCCCAACCGCTCATGGTCCACCTTCGGCGGCAACCGGTGTATCCCCAATATCGCAATGTCCGAACAGTGCACCGCTCCGCACATGTTCAAACAGCACGCCAGCGCAATTCGCACCTGCGCTGGCAGCTTGTGGCTCCCAAAATACTCAAACAGATCGTCCATCACCGCCTTCACGATCCCCGAGGCGTCCGTCGCCGGCGTGTGACAGTGTATCCACCCCTGCGTGTGCACGATGCTCGTGATCGACGCGCCAGTACCCCCCGGCGTCAACCCAAGCTTCTTCGCGTCCGCAATCAACGCCTCGATCTTCCCCGCGTCCGTCAACAAAAACTCCACGTTGTGACGGCTCGTGAACCGCAAATACCCGTCGCAGTACTTGTCCGCCAACTCCGCCAGGTCTCGTATGTAGTCCGTGCTCACCAACCTCGGTGAACCCAGCCGAACCGTGTACAGCTTGTCCCCGCTCTCTCCTACGTGCACCAATACCCCAGGCTTCAATATCTCGTGATACTTCCACTTCCCATAGTTCTTCGTGATCACCGGCGGAAGCATGTCCTTATACAGCGGCGGTCCTATATCCGTTCTCCCCATCTTCACACCTCTTCCTTCTTCTGCATCAATGGCTTGCCTTCCCTGTCCGTCACCTCTTCCGGCCACCAGAAATAGTACGGGTTCGCCCTCGGCGCACTCACCATCTGTGGCACCGCAGGAAGCCCCATCTCCTTGATGAACGTCCGAATCCCCACTCGCTTGATCAACTCACCTACTCGCTCACGAAACTTCGCGTTCTCATCCCACCAGTCATGTATCTTCCGCGCAAGCTCCACTAGCTCATCGTACGGATGCTCCATCTTCATGAACGGGATCATCACCGACGACAGCATCGCACCCTCCAGGATCGGCGCCTTCCCGCCTACCAGAATCGTCGCTCCCCGCTCCTTCCCAGGCCTCAACGCCTTCGGCATCACGTTGATGCAGTGCATGCACCGCACGCAGTCCTCATTGATGATCCGAAGCTGCTTGGTGCCCGAATCGTAATCCACCGCCCGCGTCGGACACAACGACGCTACCTCTTTCTGGATGTCCAACCCCTTCTCCGCATACTCCCGCACCGCGCCGTTGTCCACCTGCATCGCGTCCCGCCACGTCCCGATCACCGACAGGTCCGACCGCGCAATCGACGCCACACAGTCGTTCGGACACCCGCTGAACTTCATCTTGAACTTGTAAGGCCACGGCGGACGATGTAGCTCGTCCTGAAACTCCATCGTGATCGTGTGGCATGCATCAAGCGTGTCATAACACGACCACTCGCACCGCGCGGGTCCCACGCACGCGCTCGGCGTACGAAGCGCGGAACCCGAGCCGCCAAGGTCAAAACCCGCCTCAGATAAATTGTCAAAACACGGCTGTAACTGGTCCGTCGTCGTGCCCAATAATATGATGTCCCCTGTCGATCCGTGCATGTTCGTCAACCCGCTCCCGTGCGCGTCCCATATGTCGCACACCGCCCGAAGCGCCTTCGACGTGTAAAACCACCCCGACGGCATGTTCACTCGGATCGTGTGAAAATGCGCTATGTCGGGATACTCGTCCGGAAACATCGAGTACCGACCAATCACACCCCCGCCGTATCCCGTCACCCCAACGATACCCCCGTGCTTCCAGTACCCAATACGGTCACGGTACGACTTCTCAAGCTGGTGCAAAAGGTCCATGCACGCCTTCTTCTTCTTGCCCGCTCGCTTTATCTCCGTCACAAAGCTCGGCCACGGACCCTTCTCCAACTCGTCCAACATCGGTGTGCCCTTCTCTGCCATAACTCTCTCCTGTCCTTTTACTTATCCTTCGAGCCTCTGAATGATGCCGCCTCTAACTCGGTCTGCCGGAGGGTGCTGCCTTCAAGGGGTGACCTCCGGTTTTTGTTCCCTCCACTCTTCGTCCATTTACATTTCTAACAGCTTTTGGCATCAGGGGTTGGATGGAGGGAAACCTACTTCCACAATATTCCAGAAAAAGCAACTACCATGCCATTATCCCAAGCCAGGATGTCGGGCAGAAGGGCGACAGGTCTAAACTCTTGACAACAAATTGGTTAAGTTCTAAAAAAGTGGAGACAGGGGGAGCAATAACCAGCGCCGAAATCAAAACGTCACTTCGGGAGGTATGAAATATTTGCATAATTCAGTCAAGTTCGACTTGTTACTATGCAAATTTTGCAAGGGGACGTGACTTGGACAGCAACGCTGAGGCGGAGCACCACTCCAACAGGAGTCCGAGAAGGTGAAATCCCGAGAGTCTTACCTCAGAAGCTCGGCGACCTTCTCGAGAAACTTTTCTTGGTCTACGGGCTTGGTTACAAAACCTTCCGGAGGAGGAGTATCTTTTCGTGTAGATATAAATTGACGAAATTCTTCCGGATCTCCGTCCAATCCGGTAACACCCGTCACGATTATGATGGGTATCTTGCCCAGTTTCGGGTCTTTTCGTATTTCTTGATAGAAAGTTACGCCTGACTTCTCCGGCATCGTGATGTCAAGTGTTATCAGGTCGGGAGGACTGGCTCGCGCTTTCTCAAGGGCCTCGTTTCCGTCCTTGGCGGTATCAGCTGTGAAGCCGTTGTCCTCGAGCAGGGCGGCAAGATAGATGCGCTCATCAGGCTCATCGTCAATTGTCAGGATTCTTCTCTTGTTGCTTGCCATCAGAGGGCGTAGGACTCCTCGGGTTGCTCTCTCGGTCGTACCCTCGGGATTTTCACCAGGCAACGGGTACCCTGATTGATTTCGGATTCAAGCCGGATTTTGCCCCCATGGGCGAGTGCGATCTTGTTGGCGATGAACAGGCCCAGCCCGGTGCCTCCCACCCCTTTTGAGGAGAAGAAAAGGCTGAAGGCTTTTTCCCTGGTCTCTCGGTCCATGCCGATGCCATTATCGCGTATTTCGAATTCTATGTGATCGGAGTTCCCCGCCATCGCCACAAAGACTTGGTGTGAGTCCTTCTTGTCATCCACTCTGCATGCGTCCAGGGCATTCTCAAACAAGTTGACCAACATCGAGCGGATGGCCTTGGCATCGCCCTCGAAGCTCCCCGCTTCACGGTCGAATTCCCTCCGCAATTCGATCCCTCGCTCCCCGGCCTTGGTTTCCATCATCCCGCAAACTTCTTCAATCATGGCCAAGGCGGGGATTCTCTCATATTCCGGCTCACGGTCCTTCGCATAGTACAAGATATCCAGGACCATGCTCCGGATGCGTGAGATATTTCGCTGGACCATCTCCCATCCCTGCGTAACACGTGCCGGCCTGTTCTTGTCGAGGCCCGTATTGACGAGATAGATGCCGCCGTCAAGGCTGTTGAGAAGTCCCTTGATTCCGTGAGAAATTGAGCCGATAAGCAGTCCGAGCGAGGTGAGCTGCGACTGAAGTTCGCGTATCTGTGTGATGTTTGTGCTCATCTCCATCACGCTTCTGATCTCGCCGCCCGCGTCCCGAATGGGCGCCGTATACACAAGCACGTTCACCGGTTCGCCGTCCTTGGAGGCGACCACTTCTTCGCTCTGGTGCACCTTGCCGTCCTGAAACGTGGCCTGAACGGGACACGGGAAGCATTGCTCGGAGCGATGCTTATAGACCTCGTAACACTTACAGCCCAACATGTCGCCGAAGTCTTCCTTAAACCGGCGATTCGCCTCCACGATGCGCAAGTCTTTGTCCTGAATTGAAATGTAGCACGGCACTTCTTCGAATATCAGCCGGTAACGGCTCTGGCTTTCCTTGAGCTGCTTCTGTAGGATCTTGATCTCGGTGATGTCGGTCGACATCTCCAGGACGGACGTGATCTCGCCGGTCTCGTCGCGGATCGGGGTCGTATACACAATGACCGACACGTCCTTGCCGTCGAGTGACTTCACCTGCTCCTCGCTTCCGTGAGACTGCCCGTCCCTGAAGGTTCGGTCAACCGGGCACACCTCGCATTTCTCTGAGCGATGCTTGTAGACCTGATAGCAATAACGGTCCTCGAAGTCCCCGAAATCCCTGCGGAATCGCCGGTTGGCTTGAATGATTTTGAAATTCCGATCCTGGACGGTCACATAACAGGGTAGCGCCTCGAAATATTGCTGATAGGGCAATTCCATGAAGGCAGTCCCCCGATTCGTCCCGGGCAGTTTGTGTCCCGCCCCGACGTCTCTGTTTTTCGCCTTTTCCCTTTTCCCCGCTCAGTTCATTTCGTGGCTCGCCTCGAGCACCTTACGCACGTTAAGCACAAGCTCCTCATCCGCGAGCGGCTTTGTCAGGTAGCCTTCCGGAGGCGGCACATGACGGTCATAGATCAAACGTCTCAATTCCGGTTTTCCCGTAATGATACACACCTTGGTGGTGCAGAGATCGGGGTCCTTTCGCAAACTCTCGAATACCTCGCCCCCGTCCCTTCCCGGCATCGAGATGTCCAGCGTGATAAGGTCGGGCTTTTCGGACCGGGCCAGTTTCAGGGCCTCCTCTCCGTCCTTCGCCACTATGACCCGCGCTCCGTTGTCCTCAAGCACGGTGCTGAAGAAGGCAAGCGTGTCAGGTTCGTCGTCGGCCACAAGAATGGTGTAACCGCTCAGATGCGGCACTGCCGCCGGCTTCGCCTCGGGCAAGACCAGCGCGTTCGCAACCAGGTTCACGAGCTGGGTGACTTTCATCCCCAATTCGTAATGCCGTATCAAGTCGCTCAACCCGTCCACGCAATTATGGCAAGAGGTCACCACGATCTTCGCGCCGGTGGCGCGTAACTGGTCGGCTTTGACTCTCGCCGACTTGAGCCGCCTCGGCGTGTACTCGGACATAGACATCGCGCCACCCCCGCCCGTACAGCAGAAGTTCTCGGCGCGGTTCGGATACATCTCGCGGAAATCCATGCACACAAGCTTCAGGAGCTCGCGCGGCTCCTCGGTCAACCCGCAACTGCGCGCATTGTTGCAGGAATCGTGGAACGTCACCGGCTCCGCGTTTTTCGTCTTGTCTACCTTGATGCGCCCCTCCTTGATGTAGCGCAGCATCGTGATGACCGAACTTTCCATCTTGAACGGAACGTCTTTCTGCCCCCAGTTCTGGCCCTCACACCGAGTCGAACGATAGCCATGACCGCATTCGGAGATAACCAGTTTCTTTCCGCGAAGGTTCTCAGTCGCCTCATAACAGCGCCTGGCGACCGCCCCGCCAAGCTCATCGTCACCGTTAAACAATCCGAAATTCGTCATGTCCCAACCTTCGCTGGCCATCGTCCAGTTCTCACCCGCGACATGAAAGATGAGCGCGGCGTCAGCGATGGTCCGCGGGTCATACTTCACCTCGCGCGGGTTGATCGAATACACGACGTCGCAGTCCATCTTGTCGATCGGTATTCGGATGGTTGGATCATTGTGTTCGCCCTGCAATTCCTCTTCCATCCATTGCAGCGTCTCAATGTAATCCTCCTTGAGAACGCCCATCTGGTTGCCGATCTCCCACTGGTCCTTGGCAACGACCGACACTCCCTCCGGCATGATCCCCACCGACACCAGCAGCCCCCGCGCCATACGGTTGAATGTCGCCATGTCAACACCCATCGGACAATTCACCGAGCAGCGCCGGCAATTGGTGCACTTGCCGAACACCGTGTCCTTCAACTCCTCAAGCTCTTCGTCGGTATAGAAACTGCGTGCCCCCACCCACCACGGAAAAGCCTTGCCGGTCCAATCAATGTGCGCTTTGAAAAATTTCCTCAACTTGTCCGCCTTGTACGAAGGCATATAGGTGACATCGCCGGGGTTTGTCAGCACGTAATGGCACTGGTTCGTGCACATCCCGCAATGCACGCACGCCTCAAGTGAAGCCAATATCTGACGATTCACCTTCTTGTGCAGTCGCTCGATTACCTTCTCGCATTTGTATGACCGTGTTTGAACCATCGCTTCACCCCTATAAAATCACTTTCCCTCGATCGGCTCAACCCGCGCGAACAGCTTCGACAGCGGCTCATGACTCGGGTTGAACGGCAACGGATAGACGCCACGATGACCGAGCGTCTTCCCCAGATACCATCGCGTGAACGGGTAGAAGATGTAATGCGAAATCTTGCTGAACGGAACATAGAACAGGAAGAACGCGGTCAGGAAGAAATAGCCGAGCAGCCAGAATTCGGTCTCGGCCCGGTTGTTCGGCGCCGCCATGAACGCGAACGCCAGCCACACCGTCAGCAGCGCCACCGAAAAATAATCGTCCGGCGTGCTGATGGCGCGAATATACGGAGAGGCCACACGCCGAATGAACCGCCCAAGCCCCACCAGGCAGCCCAGCGCGAACAACGTCTGCAAACCCAGCACCACCCGCTCGCCCGCAATAAGATCGGGAAAATACGGCATCACGATCGACATCGTGATCGAAGTCGCCACCGCCACGTGAAACATGCCGAACTGCAAATAGAAGAACGGCTGCTGCCGCGTGCTCGGCATTGACCACGGCATGAAGATGTTGAACAATGAATAGACGGCGCCCTTTTTCGCGGTCGTGCGCGGATTGCCCGTCGGCGCCTGACGCTCCTTGCCCGCCTTGAAGCTCAGTATCCACCTCACCTTGAAAAGGTACACCACCGCCATGAACGTCAACGCAATTATCTGAAGCTTGTCTTCGGCAAACTGCAGCAACGGACTGGTTGTCTCCACACCCACGGTTCCCACTCCCTTCTTCACATGGTTTCCATCTTCTTCTTGAACGGAACGTAATCGCGATAGTCAATCACACAGATAATCACCTCCTCGAGCGATGAACCCCGCTCGAGGAACGATTTGATGCAATCAAGCATCACCTTCGCCGCCATTTCGAGCGACACGCCGTAAAAACCAGCCCCCATCGGCGGATACGCCAACGTCTTGATTCCGGCCTCCTCCGCAACCCTGAGCGACGACTTCATGCACTGCCGAAGCTTCTCCTCCATGTCCGCTTCCTGGAACTTCGGGCCGCATGCGTGAATGATATGCCTCGCGTTCATGTTGCCCGCGCCGGTGATAACGGCCTCCCCCATCTTGATGCGCCCGATCTTCTCAAGCTCCTTCTTGATGGACGCTCCCCCGCGAACCTGGATCGCCGTCCCATAGCCCGACCCAAGCTCGAGGTCTTCACGCGCATAGAACACGAACGCATCAACCGGCAACGCCGTCAGGTCGCCGTGCCGTAGCCGTATCACCGATTTGCCCACCTTGACCGCAATCGGCGTACAGGCCATGCCTGTCGGGGCCACTGTCGCTTCCATCTTCTCCTCCGTGAGTTAATGCCTCTATCCCAAAACCCGAAACTCGAAACCCGATGACCTCCGCGGATCAATCCGTTCCGTCTTGTCCTTTGCTTTTCTTTCAGCCCGAAACCAGAGACCAGAGACTGGAGACCCTTCAGCACCGCTTCCCCTTGTCCCTCTTCACCCTGTCTTCCGCCAGATCGGCCAGCGTAAACGCATTGAACGCGTCGGTAATCCGGTCATTCAACATCACATACAGCGGACGGCACTCGCACCAATCCGCCTTCATGCACGACTCCGGATTCTCCACGCAGTCCACAATATTGATCGGACCGATCGCCGCCTCCACAATCTCGCCCACTCTTATCTGGTCGGCCGGCCTCGCGAGCACATAGCCGCCGTCCTTGCCGCTCATGCCCCTGAGCAGCGACGCGCTCTTCAAAGGCATCACCAACTGTTCCAGGTATCGCCGCGACACCTGCGTCTTCGCGGCGATGTCGCTCAGATTGACCGGCTTGCCCTCTTCGCTGTTGCGAGCAATCTGAATCATGGCGCGCAACGCATATCGTGCGCGGGTCGTAAGTTTCATGACTTAATGCAACTCCTTAATTCTGAATCGGTTGTACATACAGAAGCGCTGAGTGCAATCATCCGGCGTCTCTCCAAAAACATCCCGCACAATCCGCCCAACCCGGAACACGAGACACGCAATACGCAGCACGCAACACGGACTGTTTCGCTCTATGGGATGACAGAAGCCCACTGACCTTCTCTGTCTCCAGGGTGCTCGGGCCAATGCTCCTAGTATTCCTATCGAATTGCTAGGAGTATACCACACACATATAAAGCTGTCAATACCCCTCTTGATTTTTTTCTGGAAGGCCGAAGGATCACGCTTGCGCGCCGCTCCCATGCGCCGCCGTCGCTACGCCTTGCGAAGGAGAACGACCAGAAAGAACGCCATGATGCGCGCATCTGACAAGACGGGATACTTCTTGGCCGTCCCCTCGTCAGCGCGAGGCTCGCAGACGCGCTCGATCACGAAGCCCGTGGCGAGCAACAGATTCAGCCACCCGCTCAGAGTGCGCCGGAATGCCGGCACCCTGAATTCCCCCTGATCCTCGGCATCCCGAAAAATCCATTCCTCGACTTCATCTTTTCGGGGAATCGAAATAGTCGCCGCATTCGACAGCAACCTTCTTCCCACTCTCGTCGCAAACCCACTTCCAGTGGGGCGTCTGAAAACATGGATGCGTGATCGAAAACTGCAGGAACCCGCCCGGCCTGAGCACGCGCCATGCCTCGCTCACGATGAGCTCGTACTCGGGCGCATCCATGAAGCTCATCGTCACCACGGCGAAATCAAAGCTCTCACTCCGAAACGGCAGTTCCGGCGCGCTCGCATGAAGGTACCGAATGCCCGTGGGCCTCTTCTTCTCTATCTTGATCGCATGCCCGAGGAACACTCGCGATATGTCGAGAGCGACAAGCCTCACGCCGCGCTCGGCGACCAGGCGGGTGTTGTGCCCCTCTCCACAGCCGATATCGAGCCCAAACAGCCCCTTCACATCGGACAGCATATCAAGGAATGCCGGCGTGTTCACGTGATCCCGGAAGATGTCGTACCCCGCCCGCGCGAGCGGAGTCCACAACTTCGCATTCTCATCCCATATCCTGCCGACTTCCCGATGATCCATCATTTCCCCCACTTGTTCGGGGACACCATGCCGCATGGTGTCCCCGAATAAGTTGATCGCAATCTACGGCATCGCTAACCGTTGATTTGTTGAATCCGCGTCGCGATCTGCTCTGAAGCCAGTTACGGGTTGAGAGCTTACAGTCATTCCTCCTGTCATGGTTGCCCTTAACCCGAAACCTGCGGCTCTGCCGCACCGTGCCATTGTGGTGGATAAATCCCTTTCGCCTTCCCCAAAACACAACAGCCTTTCGGGCAAACCCACCCGAAAGGCCTCACGGTGCGGAAGGGGGGACTTGAACCCCCACGGGATCACTCCCACTGGACCCTGAACCCAGCGCGTCTGCCAATTCCACCACTTCCGCGTTTGTCCACCCCAATTCTACCCAAAACCCAACGCGAAGTCAAGCGCGGCAAACCTTGAACTACACGAAAGATGAGCGGTCAGGTCTTGGTCAGGTCGACACATTCACATTCATGATAGTTGCTAGAATTGCATATAAGTAGTTCCTATCTCTGTGGCGTTCGCCCGCTTCGCTGCCCTCATTAGCCCAACGTCCAACGTTTCGGCTCCGCAATATTCGCGTTCATTCGCGTGCACTCGCGGTTCCGGGCCCGGTTCAAAGTTCAATGATTGGCGACTTTTCCGATCTTAATATTCATCACTCATCATTCATCACTCCGGATTCCCTACTGGT
>CAZEBC010000007.1:41984-48350 GCA_964510165.1 uncultured bacterium | reverse complement strand
GGCCAAGCCGTGCGTCACGGGATGCCATGCGCTCGACATCGACAAGGAGGCCCAGAGCTTGCAGGTTGACTTGCTCGAACTCGGCCCCGGCGACGCCATCAGCATCGACGGCTATTCCGGAGAGGTCTTCCTCGGAGAGGTTGACATCATTGACCCCGGCCATCCCGACTCCGCCCACGACACGCGCCTCACGGACCTCGAGCGCTACCTAAACACCTACCTCGCCTGGCAAGAGCAGTTCTCCATGACAAAGGGGTCAAGTCTTGAATTATAAGGTAGGATTTGTTATAATCGCGCATTATGGCGAGACAGCTTCGTATCGAGTTTGCCTGTGAAGCCCGACCTTATAACTCAAGACTTGACCCCAAAGAACGGAGCGCCCGGAGGGACTCGAACCCTCGACCTGCTGATTCGAAGTCAGACGCTCTATCCTAACTGAGCTACGGGCGCAAAAAAAAGCGGGACGGCAGGGCCTTCATCCCGAGCCGTCCAGGCTTAAGAGCGGGAGACGGGATTTGAACCCGCGACTTCAACCTTGGCAAGGTTGCACTCTACCGCTGAGTTACTCCCGCAACCGAACCTCATTATAGCGCGGCCATCCTCGATTGTCAACAATTTTCTTGCACTGCTCTGCACTGTCACTGTTATAATAAAAGGCGGAGAAGAGCTATCCATGAAGGAACGCGAAGGGCTGTTATGAAGAAGCATGGAAGCGCAAAGGGTGGGAATTGAGAAGATAGTGGCCGGAGGTTACGGCCTTGGTCATGTGGACGGCCGGGTAGTGCTCGTCCCCTACAGCACGCCCGGGGATGAAGCGCTGATCGAGGTCGCTCCGAGCCGCAAGGGGGTCAGTTGGGGCGCCGTAAAGAGAGTTCTTTCTCCCTCGCCGAATCGAACCAGTCCGTTTTGCGTTCATTACACTCAGTGCGGCGGGTGTCAGCTTCAGCATATTTCGTATCCGGCCCAGTTGGAGTACAAGCGGCTCATCGTGGACGAGGCGCTGCGTCGGCTTGCCGGGCTTGAGGCCATAGATGTGCGACCTTGTGTCGGCTCGCCCGCGCAGACGGGGTATCGGAGCCGCGTCAGGCTCCATTGCCATGGACGAGAAGTCGGTTTCCATAAATCCCGCAGCAATACGATCGTCCCTGTGGAAGGCTGCCCACTGTTGCCGGAGGCGACGAACGCCTGCCTGAGGCAAATCGCATCTCATCTGTCCCGTCGGCCAATAAAAGGCCTGTCAGAAATCCAGATGACGGAAGACACTGACTCTCGGGTTATTCTCACCCTTGAGATAAGCTCCTTGCCCGGCGCTGGGATAATTCGCAACTTGCGAGAAGAGGTCGCTGTCTTCGGAGCGGTCGCACGAGTGCGGCATCGCAGGAATCTCTTGTGGGGAGAAGAGCACTGCAGAGTCTCGATCGAGGGGCGAACATTCAGGGTAAGCCCCGCCTCTTTTTTCCAGGCGAACCTGGGCCTGTTGCCTGCCCTGGTCAGGGAGGTTTTAGGAGCGGCGCATGCAGACCAAGTTGACACGGCGGTCGAGCTTTACGCGGGAGTCGGCCTGTTCTCCATACCGCTGTCCGAGCGGGTGAGGAGGCTTGTGGCCGTAGAGTGGAATCGGGATGCGGTTGAAGACGCCCGGGCCAATCTCGTTGCGAACCGAGTCGAAAACGTCGAGGTGCTGGCGATGTCGGCGGAGGACGCGCTGGATGCGCTGCTCGCGGAGGGCGTCAAGCCGGAATTGGTTGTGATGGACCCGCCGAGAGAGGGATTGTCGGATGCGGTGCGCGACAAGCTTCTGCAAGTGTCGCCGCGACAGATAGCGTATATTTCGTGTGACCCGGCGACGCTTGCGCGGGACATCAAGTCGCTCCTTGTGCTTGGCGCGTATCGTCTGGAGAAGCTCACCCCGCTGGACATGTTCCCTCACACCGCGCACATCGAGTGCGTGTGCAGTCTTATGAGGACATAGCCTAACACCAGACTTCTGCAGCATGGTAAAGTTGCGCCCAAAGCCCCTCACCCTGCCCTCTCGCGGAGGGAGAGGGTCATTTCCAAATAGACACCCGAAAATTCTTCCTATATAATGACAGCGTTTTCGATTGCGGATGCTTTGAGTTCAGGGTCCAGAATGCAGAGTCTGCATACGCAACGTGCCATGTCCGGAGGAGGAAATGTTCAACAAATACTTCGACGATATCAAGGTGGGCGACAAGGTTGTCAGCCGCGGACGCACAATCACGGAAGCCGACCTGGTCAATTTCTGCATGTTTTCCGCCGACTGGTTCTCGCTTCACTCAGACGTCGTGTATGCGAAGAACAGCATGTTTGGAGAGCGAATCGCGCACGGGCTTCTGGTGCTGTCGGTGGCGTCGGGTCTCGTGCCGCTCGAGCCGGAGTATACCATCGCGTTCTACGGGATGGACCGGGTGCGCTTCGTGAATCCGACCCTCATCGGCGACACGATCCACGTCGAGGGCGAAGTCATCGAAAAGGAGGAGCGCAGCGAACAGAGCGGAGTGGTCACGTATCGGCAGACCGTGAAGAACCAGCGCGGAGAAGACGCGGCGGTCGGCATCATGAAGGTGCTGATGGCGCGCCAGAAACGCCGCAAGGAAAAGAAGTAGGGTCTCACACGAAAGAGGGCGCCCTTGGCGGAAGTCTATCGGAGTCGCATCCAGAATAAGATCGACGTCCACACTCACCTGTTCGCCGATACGGACTGTATGCTTCGCCTGATGGACCGGCAAGGCATCGAGAAATCGGTCCTCCTGGCCATGGGGATGGATAATCCCGATGTGCTGGAATACAACGAGGCTCTCTGCCTTAAACACGCTCGCGCGCACGCCGATAGGCTCAAGGTAATGGTGACGTTTGACCTGTCGCGAATCGGCGAGAAGAACTACGCCGCGCGAGAGGCCGAGCATCTGGAGAAAGGGAAAGAAGCGGGCGCCGTCGGCGTGAAGGTATCGAAGGAGCTTGGGCTGTTTGCCAGGGACAGTAAGGGAAACCTGATAGCCGTTGATGACACGCGGCTTGATCCAATCTGGGAAAAGGCCGGAGAGCTGGAGCTGCCGGTCCTCATACACACCGCTGATCCACCCGCGTATTGGAGGCCGGTGGATGAAAACAACCCATGGCGAGTGCTGCTCGGGGAAATGACCGATTGGATATATCATGGCCGCTCAAACTTCCCGTGTTTCGACGACCTCATCGGTCGGCGCAACGCAGTTCTGCGAAGGCACCCACACACAACGTTCATCGGCGCACACCTCGGAAGCCTGGCGTGGGACATGGAAGTCTCCGGCGTGATGAGAACCCTGGAGGAGTTTCCGAATCTTTATCTGGATGCTTCCGCTGTCGTTGACGAAATCGGAAGGCATCCCCGCACAGCCCGCGAATTGTTCATGCGATTCGCCGACCGCATTATGCACGGAACCGACCTGTTTGTGGCGAGCGTATGGGATATGCCCGAGGAGGCCGAGAGGTGGGCACAGCAGTTGGATCGCACCAACTCCTCGATCTTCAGGTTTTACGAGACCCCTGACCCCGACATCCCGCCAACTGAGCCGCGGCTTCGAGATTGGACCATTACCGGCATCGACCTCCCGGATAGCGTGTTAAAGAAAGTCTACTGCGAAAACGCCCGAAGGGTCATCCCGGGCCTCTAGACGGCAAAGGCGACCCACTGGGCCGCCTTTGCAGGGGTGGAGCCTTTGGGGCATCCCAAACGCCCCATCCAGAAACCCAAGATCCCGTCAAGCTATGCCAGCAAAATATTTCTCGAAACAACTCTCACAGCAGTACAGAACCGTCTTGCGGAATGGGCCGTTGGAGATAACGACCTTCTTGAGTTCCTCGAAGTTGTCGAGTCCCGCGCACTGGCAATATTGAATGAACACTGCCTGAACCTCCCTTATCGTGTCAGTGAACTCTCTCCCGATCCTTGATGAGCAAGACCAATGCCACAGGCTGATGATTATTTGTAACTAATTGTAGCAACAAGCTTTATGAGCTTTCATGGTTTGCTCAAGATTACGAAATTGCCCGGCAAAAAGCTGACAAATTTTCCGACTATCCAGCAATTTTTGACGCTTTGGACGGAAAGGGGAAAGATTTTTTGGTGAGTTCTTTGTGCTCTTGGCGCCTTAATGGTTAATGAAAGCGTTACTACTTGTCCAATACGTAATCCTGGCGAATAGGGTGCCATGCATCAAGTGCGACGGCCTGCTGCCCACCCACCACGACCGAGTGTTCCACATTGGCAGGAATGACGGCGATATCGCCCGGCTGCATCGTCCGAGTTTCGCCCCCCACGGTCATCGTGATCGTTCCATGGAGCATGTAGGAGATCTGCTCGTGCGGATGTTTATGCGCGGGGATTCGGCTTCCCGCCGCAAGATCGAAGAATGTGATCATGGTATTGGGCAGATACACGCTTCGAAGCACGATGCCGGGCAGAACCTCTTTCGACGGCAAATCCTTTTTGGTGTAGAAATACATGAGAGATGGCAGGCCATCCGCGAGCCATGTGTCGGCCCGCGGACAGCCCCCTTTCTTCTTTAAGACTAGCGGCCGCCCATGAGCACCTCGCGCGCGATGACGAGGCGCTGAATCTGGTTGGTGCCCTCATAAATCTGGAGCAGCTTCGCGTCGCGCATGAGTTTCTCGACGGGATATTCCCGCATATAGCCATAGCCGCCGTAAATCTGGACGGCATCGGTCGTGACCTCCATCGCGATGTCACCGGCATACGCCTTGGCGATGGCGGCCCATAGGGTGTTTCGCTCGCCGTTGTCCACCTGCCAGGCCGACTTGTAGACCATGAGCCGCGCCAACTCCACCTTCATCGCCATTTCGGCAATCATGAATTGGATGGCCTGGTTCATGGCGATGGGCTGACCGAATTGCACGCGTTGTTTGGCGTATTCGGCGGCGTATTCCATAGCGGCCCGGGCGACTCCGACGGCTGACGCGGCCACGCCCGGCCGGCTCTTGTCAAGGGTCTGCATCGCTATTTTGAAGCCGTCGCCTTCCTTGCCGAGCAGGTTTGCCTTTGGCACGCGCACGTCTTCCATGATGACCTCGGAGGTGTTCGAGGCACGCTGCCCCATCTTGTCTTCTTCTTTTCCCGCAGACACACCGGGCATGTCCTTCGTGACAATAAAGGCGCTCAGCCCCCGATGGCCCTTGGTCTTGTCAGTCGAGGCGAAGATGGTAAAGAGGTCCGCGATGCCGCCGTTGGTGATGAAGCACTTGGTCCCGTTGAGCACGTACTCGTCGCCCACGAGTTTGGCGGTCGTGGCGACCGAGCCCGCGTCGGAGCCTGCGCCGGGTTCGGTGAGTCCGAACGCGGCGAACCTGAGTTTCTCGCACAGCGGCGAGAGCGACCTTTTCTTCTGCTCGTCATTTCCCGCGATGAGGATGGGCGTCACGGCGAGAGAGTTGGCGGAGCGGACGGTATTGATGCCGACGCACCCCCATGACATCTCCTCATTGATGATGCACGAATCGAGCACGCTCAGGCCTCCCCCGCCGTATTCCTGGGGAATGGTCTCGTTCATGAGCCCCACGTCGAAGGCCTTCTGGAGAATCTCGTAGGGGACTTCTCCGCTCTTGTCATACTGGGCAGCTTTCGGGCGTATCTCCTGTTCGGCGAACTTGTGCGCCGTCTCTTGCAGCATTTTCTGTTCGTCGGTGAGGGAAAAGCTGATCATGGCAAGTCTCTCCTTCCCGTTTTGGTTGAGGGAATGCTGTTTCTTAAATATCCCATGATGATTTCCTCGGCCATTTTCTGGGCGCGCACAAGGTCGAAAGCGTTCTCATCGAAAATCCACTGAATCGTGAGCCCTTCGATCAAGCCGATCAGCGCGGAGGCGACGCGACCGGGGTCGCATTCCTTGAAATAGCCGTTCTCGATGCCTTCGACGATGATCTTCTTCGCAAGGTGGCGGTAACGCGAGTACTGGTTGGCGTTGGCGGCCCTGAGCGTGGGATTCCTCGTCGAGTGCGCCCAGAAATCGAGGAGCACAACCTGAAACTTCTTGTTTTCGCGGGTCTTCTCGAACACGGATGTTATAATAGCGCAAATCTTCTCTGGCGGCGTGTTTGCCCGATCAACCTTCCTCCCAATATGATTGTCAAGGTCGCTGACCAGCTTTTCGAAAACCGAGAGGAACAGTTCTTCCTTGTTGCGAAAGTAATAGTGGATAACGCCCTTACTGACGCCTGCCGAATCGGCGACATCCTGCATGGTTATGTTGCTGTAGCCCTTGAGGGCGATGCAGAAGAAAGTCGCCTCGATTATCTCGGCTCTTCGTTTCGGGGCGATGCCGATCTTGGGTGACATGGGGAGAAGCGGTTTAA
>CAZEBC010000007.1:0-41884 GCA_964510165.1 uncultured bacterium | reverse complement strand
AAGGCTTCGTGTGGGATTGATCGGCGCGGGTTTCATCGGAGTGGCTCACGCCAACGCCATAGAGGCGATAGTGAAGGAAGGATTTGTCGCGGCCGATTTCCAGGCGGTATGCGATACGGACGCCGAACGTGCGCGGGCGATCGCCGAATCGTTCGGAGCCGCAAGCGCCTGGACCGACCCGCTCGAACTCATCAATTCAGGCGAGATTGATACGGTTTTCATTTGCACACCCACCCGGTTTCATCGGGAACTGGTTGAGGAGGCGGCTGAGAAAAAGCTCAATATCTTCTGCGAAAAGCCGCTCGCGCGCACGTTTTCCGATGCTCAGGCGATGCTCTCCACGGTGCTTCAGGCCGGGGTCAAGAATCAGGTCGGCCTGGTGCTTCGCTATTCTCCGGTCTACAACGCCCTGCGGCAACTCGTCTCTGATGGCGAACTTGGCCGTCCAATGTCGGTCATCTTCCGAGACGACCAGTATTTCCCGATTCGTGGAATATACGGAAGCACATGGCGCTCCGACGTCGCTATGGCGGGCGGCGGCGCCCTTATCGAACACAGCATCCACGACGCCGACGTGTTGCGGTGGCTGTTCGGCGAGATAGCCAGTGTGCGCGGCGAGGTCAAATGCTTCGCAGGTTACCAGGGGATCGAAGACCTGGCCGCTGTTCAATTCGAGTTCGAGAGTGGGGCCTTTGGCCAGTTGACCTCAGCCTGGCACAACATCACGAAACGAGAGTCGAACCGCTACATGGAGGCTTTTTTCGAGAATGGCTTCGTGTCAAGCGCGTATGATTTCTTTGGCACGGTCGGCCATCAGGTGGGCGATGGTGAGTTCTCCGTCATTGCTGAGGAAGAAGTGTTGAGCCGATATCTTTCATCCATCGGCCTTGTCGGGCCCGAATATAACTCGCTTTGGTTCATGCAGGGTTTGGAAGACTACCATTTTCTGCGCGCGCTCGAAACCGGGACCGCGCCCTATCCCGACTTTGGAGTGGCTCTCAAGGCACACGAGATAGTCGAGGCCATTTATCGTTCTTCGAAGAGCAATTCGCGTGTTCGATTGCCCCTCTGAATGGGATGCTATTCAAATTCCCGGTCCAGAATCTTGAGAATGAACTTTTCAATCGAGACGGGATAGAATCGGACGTTGGGGGTAATGATTACGCCCGTGTTGATTATCTCCTTCCGCTCCAGTTCATCGAGCACAGAAGCAAGAACGGAGCCCAGTTCCCTCTCGATGCTCTTGACGGTAAGCTCCGCGGACTCGATATTCACCGGATGTTTTTTCAAGTACGGAAAGGCAAAGACGCGGCCCACGATGCTCTCGTCAAGGCCTTCCGCCCCGAATAATTCGCCGTAGGTCGGGCCGAGGTGTTCCGGCGAGATAACCAACTTGGGCGACACGCTCACGCGGCCGCGAATCTCGACCACGTTGTCTTCCCTCTGGGCCGAGCGTCCGAGCAGAATATAGGGCAACACATGATAGCCCGAAATAAATCCGGTAGTCGGCTTCTTGACTATCTCGGTCTCATCGAACACTTCTCTGAAGAGCCATGAATCTCTATCGAGCATGGGACTCCCTTCCATTTCCCATTGTACCATATTTCGCACGAGCCGTGAAGTCGAAACAGAGGGGCGAACCGCGAGAAGGCTTTGAAATCGTCTTTGGGGCTATGTTATAATCGCGGCGCACTCGGGGCGGTTCGCGAACCGCCCCTACGAGAGAACGATTTTTCAACCGACGGTCGGGAGGAAAGATCATGGAGACTCGACGGGTTACCAGCCTGCCATCATGCATCATGGGTGTATTGGCGCTGTGCGCCGTGTGGTTGTTTTCGCGCAGCACTCAGGCCGCAGAGTTCAAACTTTTCGAAAGAGTTGCTGTTCAGTACGACATATATGGCGTTCCTCACATAACCGCCTCCAATGACTACGATCTCTACTTCGCACAGGGTTACGTAACCGCGCGGGACCGGCTTTGGCAGATGGAGTACAACCGCCGCCTCGTCGCTGGCAGGCTGGCCGAGATACTTGGCGAATCGTTCGCAGAGCAGGATTTCGAGATCAGGCGGCTCGGCCTGCATCGCGGCGCCGAAGCGACGTACCAGGCCATGAGCGATGAGATGAAGAAGATTGTGGCCGTTTATGCCGCGGGCGTCAATCACTACATGAATCTGAACAAGGACAACCTTCCCCGGGAGTTCAAAGAACTGGCATACGCGCCCGAGCCGTGGCATCCGGTGGATTCGCTCGCGATTCCAATGATGATGTTCTGGCACCTCTCGGGCTCGCTCGACGAAGAACTCATGCTTTCCAAGCTGGTGGCCGAATTAGGTTCCGAAAAAGCTCTCGAATTGGTCTCGGGCCAGCCGGCTGATCCGGTCACCCACATTGTTTGGAAGCGAGCAGGCGCTTCCCTGCCAAAGGACTTCGGGCGCGAAGGATTCAAGATTCTTTCGAACCTGAAGGATTTCTCGATGCGCGGAGGCTCACTGCGCTTGATAGGAAGCAATAACTGGGTGATCGACGGAGAGAAATCAGCGACGGGCGCGCCAATCCTGGCCAATGACCCGCATCTCGCGCTGCTTAATCCGCCGATCTGGTATGAAGTTCATCTGATGGGTCCCGGCATCAATGTCATCGGCTCCACCTTTCCCGGAACACCGGGCGTGATACTAGGTCACAACGAGCACATCGCATGGGGCGTCACGAATGTCGGCTATGATGTGTGCGACCTCTATGCCGAGGCGCTCGATCCCGAAAATAAGGAGCGCTATATCTTCAAGGGCGAATCCATACCGTTCGAGAAGAACACCGAAAAGATCAGATACAAGAGCGGCAGTTCTATGAAGGAATTCGAGCAAGACATCCTTTTTACGGTTCACGGGCCGGTAGTCCACACCGAAGACAACACCGTGTACTCCCTGAAGTGGACCGGCCATGAGCCTTCAACCGAATTCAAGTACCTATACCTTTTGAACCGCGCCACCAATGTCGAGGAATTCCGCGAGGCCCTCAGTTATTATCAACTGGGAGCGCAGAACTTCATCTACGCGGACATGGATGGCAATATCTTTTACCAGCCAACGGGCAAAGTGCCGATCAGAAGAGGCGCCCCATTTCTGCCGCTCGACGGCTCGTCGGGCGAATACGAATGGGAGGGCTATATCCCTTATGAAGAGTTGCCGAGAGCGCTGAATCCGGAAGAGCACTTCATTGCCACGGCCAACGCGAGGCCGGTTGATTCCTCTTATCCTTACTACATCGGTTACTTCTTCGATGTGGGATATCGTACGCGCCGGATCAAAGACCTGTTGGCGACCCAAGAGAAATTGACGTTCGAGGACGTCCGCGCCATCCAGGCCGACAACTACATTCTGGCCGCGGAGCGACTGAAACCGCAACTCATGGCCGCTGTCCAACAATCGGAGTCGAACCTGCCCGAGCGCACGGCGCGGGCCGCAAAGATGGTCGAGGAGTGGGACAACCGGGCCACCATCGACAGCGCGGCATGCACCATCTTCAACAAGTGGCTGGAGCGCATTGCCCTCAACACGCTGCGGGACGATCTGAGCAAGGAACTGTACGACTATTGGGCCTCCAACCCTGATGTGATCCTGGTGCTTCTCCTGAGAAGCGAGTCGGACGAAGGCTTGGGGCACGACTGGTTCGACAATGCCAACACCGAGCTGCATGAGACGAAGCAGCATATCATCGTCAGAAGCCTGCAAGACGCGGTAGATGAACTCGGTCTCATGCTCGGGTATGAAATGACCGATTGGACGTGGGGCAGGGTCCATGCGACAACACTGCGGCATGGACTTGGCAAACGGCGCGCCTCCTATAATAATGGGCCATACCCTCGCGCCGGCTCCAACGACACCGTGGACAACGCCGGTTTTCCGTTCTTCCAGCGAGACTTTAGCTCCGGCTCAGGCCCTTCACTGCGGATGACGGTGGAACTTACGCCGGGCGTGGAGCGGGCCGTCAACACGATTCCCGGCGGTCAAAGCGGAGACCCGGGAAGCCCGCATTACCAGGACCAACTCCTGAATCTCTGGATGAAACATGAGGCGCACCCGATGCTGTTCACCAGGGAGCAAATCCAGAAAAACCTGGAACACACGCTTACGCTTGCGCCGGCAGAATGATCTGGCTAGAACCGAAATGTGAGCGCGGCATATAGCATGTACGCTCTGAAAGCGCCGCCTTCCTGGCGCGAGTTGCGGGACACTCCGCCGCCAAGCCTCAGCATCACATCGCGGTAAATTCCGAAGATGCCCTCGACGTTGGCGCCCCACGCGAAACGAAAGTGCTCGAGGTCGTTGTCCTTGATGGCGCCGCTTTCAAGCGCGACGCTGACCCCGTCATCGTCGCTGATCTTCCAATAGCCGAACGCCGTGGCCATATAGCTCTGATAGAATTCCGGATCATAATAGCCGTTATCGGGGTTCTCGTCCTCGAAGCCATACCATTGACCCCTCACGCCCAGGTCGAGGTTGAAATCCTCCGCGCGCATGACGGAGCGCCTCGGCGCAAGAACCGCCTCCCACCGCTTGTTGCTGTCGGAAAAATCGTCAAAGCCGAGTTGCCCCACAACGGTGTACAGGAGATCGGGTTCCCATTGGGCGAAGAGGGTATTCGCGCCGCGCCTGACCCCGCGCGATACGTTCCGTGGCGAGACGACGTAGAACCCGTAATCTCGCTCCAGCCTGAGAAAAAGGTTGTCGCGAGGCTCGTAGTCAGCCCCGATGCCGTAAGAGGGCCGCGTCTTATCCTCGGCGTCCGCGACGCCCAGGTATCCATCGAGAGCAAGGTCAGGAGTAAAGCGGTGGTATGCGCCCAGCCATCCGCGATGATGCCACGCGTGCTCGCTCCCGTCCCTGTGCTCCAGCCCGCTCCCCCGTTCCGCCCTCAGATAATCGGTCTCGATACCAGCCTCCAGGCGGGTTTCAGGATTCAAGTAGTAAGCCCCCTCCGCGGCGTTATGGTAGCGGTCCAGGTCGTCGGAATCGGTGTAGAAATCAGTCAGGAACGTGACATTGGAGCGTAACGGGGTCAGCACGAAGCGACGGATATCATAGGTCGCCTTCGAGTCCGGTCGGAGTTCGCTGAGTTTGTCCAGGCTCTCGATTGCCTCGCGGGGACGGTTATCGTGATGGAGCGCGATGGTTCTGGAGTAGTTCACCTCATAGTCGTCTGGGGTCTCCTCCAGGAGTGGAGCGATATACTCGAACGCCAGCGTTGGCCGCTCGGCCCAGGCGAGCACTCGCGCCTTTGTTTCCTTGTATTCCCTCGTCTCCCCCCACTGTTTGCGGTAACTCTCCAGTATCCGCAGGGACGCGTTGTAATTACCTCGCCACGACTCAACCTTGGCAAGTTCGATGTGGGCGTCCTTCTCCTCCGGGTGTCTGCTCAAATACTCTTCATAGGCGGCGACGGCTTCGTCCAGTTCCCCGCCCCAGGAACTTGATCGCGCATAGTGCAGGAGGCTGATGTCGTCTTCAGGCGCAAGTTCCATGATGCGCTCGTAGCTCTTGGCGGCAAGCCGGGAGCGACCCGTCCAGTTGGCGAGTTCGGCATGGGCCCTGAGATATTCGACGTTATCCGGATCAAGTTCAAGAGCGCGCTCGACTGCCGCGAGCGCGGGTTCAGGCTGGTCGGCAGCGGCCCAAGCGTTGGAGGATTGGTACTGGAGGTCAGCATCGTCAGGGCTCAACTCCGCAGCCTTGCCGAGCGCCTCGGCGGCGCGTAGCTCGTTTCCCAAGTGAGCCTCGATGTCCGATATGCGAGCCCAAAGATCGGCGCGATTGGGTTCCCGCTGCAATACGTCCTTGTAAATCTCGATGGCTCTTTCCCACTCCCCCGCCATCTCGGCTGCGAGTCCCCCTTCAGGCACGGGCGGCTGGGCCAGCGCTCCGCCAGAGCAAACCGCAACAACAAGCAAGGTTATCAGGATACGGGCAAGTCTCATCACTTCCGCCATCTCCGGTTTCGGAACACCCACAGGTCAAGGGAAAAACGAATCATGGTATAAACGTCGAACAACACCGGCAAATAGCGCAATGGCGCTATGAGCAATCCCTTGAGAAGATACTCCAGCCGTTTGCCCTTGGCCGCTATGGTGAGGGCCGTCAGCGCAATGACGGTCTCCGCGCCCACCGTGATGGCGAGCGGCCACCAGAGCTGCAAAAAGAGCATGATCAGCAAGGCGATGGGGAAAAAGAGCTTTTCAATCGCGGACGTCATGAACGACCACCCTATCGGACGGCCATACTTCCTGGTGTAGTCGGAGCCGAACGCCTGGCGGTACTGCTCCTTGACACGCCGTTTTTCTTCTACTCCGGACTTCTTGATTCGGCGTCTCATCCGATATCGCCTCAGGACCTTGAAGGGACTCTGAAGAAGAACATCAAAATAATAGCAGCTTTGGAGAAAAGAAGACGACCACAAATACAGTTGGCGCGGAAGCACACTGGCCTCGGGCTCTTCGGACCGGGCGTACACGTCCGTCAACTGTATGTTTCGGTAGCCCTGGTCAACGAGGGCGAACCCGATGAATATATCCTCGGAATTGGTGAGATCGTCGCCGAGTATCGGCTCATACCTGTCGAATAAATTCTTTACGTACTTTCGGCGATATGCAACCGCGCAGCCCACCGGATTCAGGATCGAGCCGAAAAACACCATCTGTCCGCGATAAATGAATCGCTGAAGGAACATGTACAGAACATCGCGGTAGAGATTGGTGAGCCCTCGCTGCAGTCGTCGGAACAGGCTGATACTCTCAGAATGGATGGGCGCCTCGGGAACCGCTTCAAGGAATCTCTGGACCGAAGCCTCTTTGACGACCGCATTGCGGTCCCTCTCCCGCAACGGCAGTATGGTTCCGCAGGCGCAGGCGATCCCCACTCCCTGGTACAACTCCTGCACTGTTCGCTCAATATAGTTGTCCGATTCGAGAATCGTGTCGCCGTCGAGTATGAACTCGACGTCAGAGTCGAACTCTCGCGCCTGCCGTTTTATCGTGGGAGTCTTGCCGATGGAGGCCTTGCGCTTAATGATTGTTATCTGCATATCATTAAGCTCGCAGAACGTCTTTGCGTAGTCGGCGGTTCGATCGCCGCTGCCGTCATCGATCAGCACGATTCTCTTGGGACGGAGCGTCTGTCTGGCGACGGACGCGAGACAAAGGGCGATGTTGTGTTCTTCCTTGTAGGCGGGTATGACCACGTCCACCGTCGCCTTACGCCAGTCTTCCGAAGGCGTGGGCACGGTCTTGTCGGGGCCGCGAAGCAGGCCCAATACGCTGATCAGGGTGTTTGGACTGATTATGAAATAAGGGATCGCTGCCATGTGTCTATTCGGATCTACCTCTCCCTCAGAACGCCCGCTCTGTCTGCAGGAGCGTCACACGCCTTGGCGTGACTGCGCCCGAATCTATCTATTACCCTGTCATACCGCTCAGTCAGCAATGCAGCCGTGTGCGAGCCGATAAGCCTAATAGTCGCATAAACCGCCGCAAAAAGCAACTGAGAAGTGTTAACTGCTCTTAAAACGAGGCCGGCATTCCTTTGGGGAATGCCGGCCCGTTCCCTTTGGTTGAACATTTCCTGCCAGTGGCTAACACACGTTCCTATCAACCACCGACGGGGAGAAGACCAGCGGGGATGGCGCCGGGAACGACGTGGGCGCCTATCTGGACGCCGCCATTATCCGAAGCGCGCACGACGCCGGATTCGTCAACGTAGAAGGACCGGTTTCCGCTGCTCTGATACGAAACCGGGTAGGCTTCCGCATACCATATGACTTCGTCGGTGTCGTTGTTGCCGGTCGTGGTGATCACGAAGAAGTAACCGGACTTCTGGCCGCCACCCAACGTCTCGTCAATGTACGGCGGGGTACCGTTGGAAAGCAATACCAGATCTGCGTACTCGCCGATGCCGTCAGAGTCCTGATCGATGCCCTGAGACGACTGGAAGGTGCTCTGCGCGCTTGCAATGGTCCTCAAGGAACCGATGGCTGAGGTTTCGTTCGAGGCCAAACGCGCACGCAGCAGGTTCGGTATCGCGATGGCCGCGATGATTGCGATGATCGCAACAACGATCATCAACTCGATAAGGGTAAAGCCTTTGTTGCCTTTCATGTTTTCCTCCTTTTTGGATACGATGAGTGCATCTTTGGATTCGGCTCAACCTCGACTCTCTCTACGGGCTCTGTCTCACCTCCTGCCTTCGAAAAGGTCATTGTTTGTTGCATTGGGTAGAGAGCAATTCGCATACCAATCATTTCTTGGCGCCCGCATTTTGCGGCGCAGATTGGGCGACCTCCAAATTTCCCAGTAAAATGGGCGCATTTCAGCCCCATCGGTTCCGCACTTTGTCATCGTCGCCGTCATCGCTTCTTTTCGCTCCACAATCGTCAGCGCCGAGAATTGTCGCATTCCGCCGATTTGCGGCGTCACCCCGAAACAGGCGGAAAATTGCCGCCAGCCGCTGGATCGGCCATTGCGCGAGTCGCGGGCAGACCGCCTACGTCCTTGCCTCTGAGAATCCCATTCTGGTCGATGTAAAAGGTCCTTGTCCCGGTCAACCCTCGAAGGATAGGATACGCCGTCGCCTGCCAGAAGCACTCATCACTGTTGGCCACCCCAGTAGTGGTCACGAGGAAGAAATAGCCCGATTTCTTGGAGGCGCCCAACACCTCATCAATGAAAGCCGGGGTTGCATTGCTTAGCTGCGAGAATGAGCCGAATTCTCCGATAGCGTCGCCATCGGCGTCGCGGACGCGGGCGTTCTGGAAGGTCACCTGCGCGCCGCAAAGCGCTTTCAAGGAGCCTATCGCGCTCGCCTCATTGCTTGCCAGCCTGGAACGAAGGAGAAGCGGGACCGCCACGGCTGCAATTATGCCTATGATAGCGGTGACTATCATGAGTTCGATCAGGGTGAATGCATTCCTTCGTCGCATAACTCTTTCGCAAGTAGCGCGGCCCAAGTGGCGGTTTCTTTCTGTTCACGGGGCAAGAACTGTACCAGTTTATTTTGTGGCCGGGACTTCCGAGAGGGAAGAGAGCAGCGAGGCCATGCGCGAATCCTTCGCAGCAAGCGCATAAGTGGCTTGACGATCAAGTGTTAGAGCTCTTGAAAGACTGTCGCCTGCCAGAGCCGTGTCGCCCTTCGTGACATGCAGGCACGCGAAGTTATACCAGTTTTCCGCATTATGAGGCTCCAGGTCGGTTGCCGCTTTCAGTAACTTTTCGGCGTTTTCCGTCTCGCCGACACGGAGGTAAATCACTCCCAGCGACGAAAGAGCTTCGGGGGAATCTGGTTTCAGCTCCAGGGCATACTTAAACATCCGGATAGCGCGCTTGTACTCGCCGGTCTCCCCATAACAAAGTGCAAGACTGTAATAATCTTCGAATCCGCCTGGATCAAGTGCCATGGTTCGCCTGAAATATCGAATGGCTTTTCTGAATTCGCCCCGATTGAGAAGCGCTTGTCCGACATTGTGGTTCGACGTTGCGTCGTTCGGATTCACGCGCAACGCCGCCGAGAACCTCTCGAATGCCTCGTCGTCTCGGCCGAGTTCGCTCAATATCGTCCCGAGATTGTTCAGCGCGCGTGAATCGTCGGGATTGAGCGCCACTGCTTCTGAATACCAGCGTTCCGCGTTGACGCTGTCGGCGCGCAATTGACAGAGCAGGCCGTAGTTGAAGATATGATTGCCGTAGACTTTTCGCGTCGCGCGGTCGTCGCCGATACGCGCCCTCACCTCCGCGAGGTTCACGAATCGCGCATATGGCCGCTCTCCCCCTGGCGGGGCGATTTGAAACACTAATTCATAAGGGACGAACCGTTCAATCAGCAGCTGATTCGACTCAATTCCCTCCCAGAATACCGGATAGGCGGCAACGTTCAGATCATAGAGAGATTTGAAGTATGAATTCGCATACCATGGAAGGCCATCTCCTCGTTCATGGATGCGCCCCGGACGTACCCCCTGGTCCTCCTCGTATTGGAACTCGCGTGGGACATTCAGCTCGGGATGTCGAAGTCGCACTTGCTCGAGGTAGCCGGGCCTCACGAGGCCGTTCCGCGTGATCACCTTTATGTCTGTACGGTAATTCTCGCAATATTGAAGGTACCAACTTATAAAGAGCGGGTCTGCCGAGCCGGTTATGAGGAGGGCGTTCTCGGGCAGTTTCGAAAGAAGGGAGATGCCGTATTCATAGGCGTGCCAGTATCTGCGCTTGTTGTTCTCATCGAGATGAGTCCCAAACAACAGCAGCACGAGGCTTATGGCCAAGAGTTTTGGACTCCACTCGAATAGAGGTTTTCTGACGCCCACGGACTCAGACGCCGTGCGCATGCCCCTTTCGCAAACGCAGGCAACGCCATAGCCAGACCAGACAGTCGCAAGCAAAGTCGCCGGCAGCAAATAGACGAAGATGAAGGCGTTGTTCAAACTGACAGGAAACAGGATTGCAATGACCAGAAGCCCGTAGATCACAACCGCTTTTCTTGTCTTCCACAACCTCGCGGCGCCATATACCGCAAGTCCCACTCCGAGAGGAGTGAGATTCGACACGAATACCTTTGCCAGGTTGACGAACCCCAGCACAACCGCCTGCGCCGATGGTATCCGCACCAGGTTGGAACTGTACTGCCTCGCCGTAACGACCCACAAGAAATTCCTCAGGGTTTCCGGATTTCCCCAGTCGATGGCCGGATCGTATCGCGACCGAAGCGGCAGATACACATACACGCAAAGCCCAAGGGCGAACAGCAGCGCCATCGCCGCCAGCCTGCCCGGATTGAAAAGGTCCCTTCGAATCCGGTACAGAAGCACGAAGCCGACTGAGGGCGCAAAGAACAACCCCGCCACATGGTTCGTGAAACTCAGGCCATACACGAAACTGAGCAAGAGCAGTCCCTTTGACAGCCGGATATCGGTGGGGCCAGCGGCGTCAATTCGAAAGACAATCATTGTCACTATCAGCATGAAAAACGAGTGCAGCGTTGTCGTCTCGGCAACGACCGATTGGTCCCACAGGATCAATGAAAAGGCCGCGCTCAACGCCGCCGTGATGCCCGCGAGATTTGCGAAACGGCTGACCGCCTCATCCCGCTTCACCATGTCCTTCACAATCACAAGAAGGACCGAGCAGCTCAGCGCGCCAAAAAACGCCGACATCAGATTCACACGGTATGCGGGCGAACCGACCGGCAGAAGCGTGAAAAGCCATCCGAGGATCGCATACAAGGGATGGCCCGGCGGATGTGGGATGCCGAGCGTGTAGCATGCCGCTATCAACTCACCGGCGTCGTCCCAGTACACAGTCGGACACAGGGTATAGATATATACGGCAAAGGAGACGAAAAACACAATCCCCGGAAAGAGCAGGCGGCCGGCCCCGTTTTCTCGCATCTATTCACCAACTCCTTCCATTGCCTCGGGTAGAATATCGTCGAATAGTCTTTCATTCTTTGACATCTGCCTCACCCGTTCGCCGCCACGGGCAAGCGCGCTCCTGAGGTGGAGTTGTGCGGCGTCCGGCCTCCCCTTGAGCACATTAACTTGGGCAAGGAAATAGAGGTTCTGCCACATGCTGGCATCCGCATCAATTCCTGCCTCAAGCAGACGCTCTGCCTCTTCCAGATTTCCTTTCTGAATCATGATCTGCGCCAGATTCGAATACGCGGCGGGCGTGGAAGGGTTGCGCTTGATTTCCTCCTGGAATTCCGCCTCAGCCTTCACCGGGTCACCGCGGACAAGGCATATCGAACCGATCATGTTATGCACATTCGGATAGTTCGGTCTGCGCCGGACAACTTTCACGAACTCCGCCATTGCCCGATCGTATTCTCCGATTTCATAAAAGATCTGGCCCTTGTGGTAAGATGCCCGGTCCTTCACACGGTAGTCGAGGTTGGCGGCATTCTGCAGGTGCCGGAACGCCGTCTCGAAGTCCCCTTCCTCTTTATAGAGTTCGCCAAGGTCGAGAAAGGCGGGCGCGTAGCTCGGGTTCATCGTGCTCGAAAGCTCGAAAGCCCAGCGCGCCAGGTCCGTTCGTCCCATATTCTTGAAATACTGCCCCTGGTGCCTGAGATTCTCGGGATAGATTTGCGAAGCGACCCGGTCAGCGCTCAGCCCACCTTGACCGTTCCGAAAGCGCTTCGTCATGTCTTCCCAGAACGCAGCATTCTCCCTGAGCGCATCTTCGGCCATCGGGTCTTCTGTGACCGCGACCAATTCGTACACCAATCCACGAGGCCGGAGCGACGGAACGACCGGCGTCGCCCCCCAGTAAACCGGCCGGATCTCGGCGTTCTTTCGAAGGATGGAAAACAGCAGGTCCCGGTCATACATCGGGGAGTCGCCCAAAAGCTCGCCGGGAACCGCTCTCTCGCCAATTTCCGGCATGAGCAGGTCCGGATATCTCGCCAGCAGTTCCTCGCGCATCTGGTCGGAATTCGTAAGCCAAGTCGGCTCGACCACTATCACGTCCGGCCTCATCCCTTCGCAATAGATCAGGTACCAGAGCGTGAATACGGCATTGAGGTCAATTGTAAAGAATGCCGCGTTCGGCGGCAGCGCCTCCAGAATAGTCACGCCGTAGTCGCGCGCGTGGTGGTAACGGCTCTTATCATTCATCGGGTAATGTCTCGCCAAGGGAATGGCTGGCAGAAGCAGCAGAACCGCGCACGAGCAGATCACTGCGACACGCTTTGACGCCGGAGTCCTGAACATGTTCAATATTGCGTGTGCCGCCATGTTCGCGCCGAACCCAAGGAACATCGCGAGCAGCAGCAACGCAGGAATGAAATAGGCCAAAATGAAGGAGGGATTCAACGTGACCGCAAACAGCGTACCAATGACAACCGCGGCAAAGAGAAGAAAGTCCTTGCGTCGCCGAAACGAGTCCCATGCTCCGAGGACAATGAGCGCGACCCCGATTGCCAAATAATTCTCGCAAATGTCGGAGAGTCGCCGAATGGCTGCCTCCAGCATCTCTACGGTCGCGGGCGCGTCGAGCACGTTGTCCCGGAACTGCGCGGCGCTCACCACCCACCAGAAATTGGCAAGGCTCTCGGGATTACCCCAATCGATCAGGGGGTCCTGTGCCGACCGGATCGGTAGGTAAAGATATACGCTCAATCCGAACGCAAAGAAGACCACTGACCCTACCATGTTCTCCCACTTGAGGAGCCTCCGACCTGCCTTGATAACAGCCCACAGCGCAAATGCGGGAGTTACGAAAACGCCCGCGACGTGGTTTGTCAAACTCAATCCGAACAATAAGCTGAACAGCCAGAGGCGATGAGTAAATGATCGGTCTTTTGGGGCGCGTATCACGGTGAGAAAAACGAGAACCAGGGACATGAAGAAAAAAGCGTGGAGAGTCGAGGTCTCCGCCACCACGGATTGATCCCACAGAGACAACCCGAATGCTGCGCAGAGAGCGGCGGTGACCGCCGAACAGTGGGCGACAAGGGGATTCCCATCCTTCCTACGAAGTGCCAGAACTGCGGGATACACCAGAGCCGCAGCAACCGCTCCGAAAAAGGCCGACATCAAATTCACACGCGCCGCTATCGTCCCGAATGGGACCAGCGTGAAGAGGTGGCCGAGAATCGCATAGAGTGGATGTCCCGGAGGATGTGCGATGCCGAGCACGTGGGATACGGTGATGAGTTCGCCCGCGTCTTCCCAATAGACGGTCGGACATAAGGTGCTTGCATAGACGACCAGAACAAGGCTGAATAGCGCAACCGGAATGCAAAAGCGAAGGCGCCGGTCTGAACTCATATTTGCTCGCCTCCGGCGATTTCTCTTGCCAGCTTCTCTAAGTCCTTATCCATGAGCGCCTGTTCAAGGAAATCAGCGCCTCCGATTTCCAACGACCTTTCTAACGCCTCTCTGGCAGTTCGCTCATCATCCGTGCGAACACCATATTTCGCGAGGGCAAACAGCGCCGCCGCCGATTCGGGCTCAAACCGGAGCGCGCGCTCGAGCGTGTCGCGCGCCTCGACCAGGCGATCCAGTTCGAGATAGGCCGAGGCCAGGCCTCTGAGAGCAAACGGATACGAGGGATTGATCGAAAGAGCCCTCTCAAACCTCTCCACTGCATCCTCATGCTGTCCGACACGCGCATACAATTGCCCCAGAGCGGTAATGGCCTCGTAATAGTCGGGGTGCATTTGGGTCGCCTTCCGAAACGACAGAAACGCCTCATCCAAACGACCCAGATTGCGATACGCTTTGCCGAGCTCGTAATGAGCCACCGCCATATATGGATTCCCCTTTATCGCCAACTTGTATTCCTCAACGGCTTTCTCGTAGTGCCCCGCTCGCGTCTCGAGCCAGCCAAGGTTATACCTGCTTACCGGATAATCAGGATTGAATACGAGCGCGAGCTCGATCGCCCATCTCGCGAGGTCGCCGTGTCCCAATTCATCAAACATCAGTCCCTGATTGTTCAGTTCGACCGGATAGATTTCAAGGGCCAGTTTGTCTTTGGCCATTGCCGGGTCGCGCTTGAACCGCGCCGCTTCCGCCTCCCAGAACTCGCGGTTTTTTGCAAGCACTTCTTCGGTGAGTGTCACGGTATTGACCGAGTATCGGTGCAACATTCCCTGCGGCGTAAGGTGCTTCGCGAACGGAAGCTCCCGCTGGATTATCCCCCAGTATATGGGGCGGCTCTCGTGATTTGCGTCGAGCACCGCCTGAATACCCAGATACTGCCTCGACACCGGATCGTTCACTCCGGCGAGATACCTGGCGAGAACGTCGTGCGAAGGAGACGCCAGATCGGGATATTGCTGCAATGTTTGCTCCCGCAAAGGATTGTCTGCCGAGAGCCATGTCGGCTCTATCACCATGAGGTCGGCCCGCCTGTTCTCGCAATACTTCAGATACCAGAGGATAAACAGTGCATATCCATCGGTCGTGAAGAATGCCGAACCCTCCGGTAAACCCGCCATTACTTGCTCACCATATTGCAGTGCATACAGATCGTTGCTTCGGTCCATGTCGCTGAAATGAATGCCCAGAGGCAGTACAAAACTCACGGCGAGCGCCGTGCACAGCGTCTGTCTCGCCACAATCCTGCCGGGAAAGGCGGGAATCGTTTCCAGAGACTGAGCCACCGCGTGAACTCCGGCTCCGATCCAGACGCCCAGAAAAGCAATCGCAGGAATCAGATACGCCGAAATAAACGCGGGATTGAAGCTAACATAGACGAGTTCAGCGATAACAATCAGGCTGAATGCGAGAAATCGGGGCTGTCTTCTGAAGAGTTGAACGGCCCCAATGAGGCCCAACACACAACCCAAAATCGTGAAATCCCCCAAGAGGTCTCTTCCCCTGACATACAGATGCGCCGCTATGGCATAGATGTTATGGGTTTTGCTGATGTTTGGCGAAAACTGCCTGGCGGTTATCACCCAAAGGAAATTCTCAAATGTCTCGGGGTTGCCCCAGTCTATTGCAGGGTCGGCAAGGGACCTGATAGGCAGATACGCATACACAGTCAGCCCGACGCAAAAAGCAGCTAACATCTTGCCCAACAGCGACGGCACGAACAGCCGCTTCCCCAAACCCATAAGGAAGACGTACAGGAACGCGGGAATGAATAGTACTCCAGCCACATGATTGGTCAGGCTCAGCCCATAAAGGAAACTGAACAGGCAAAGCCACCCAGTTTCATTCTTCCCAATCGTCTTGCGTGATGTGATGCGAAGAGAGAGCCAAGTCAGCAGCATCATGAAGAACACATGAAGCGTCGAGGTCTCAGCTACCGTCGCCTGGTCCCACATGGTCGGGGCAAAAGCGAAAAAAAGCGCCCCGCAGAGCGCGGCCAGCGGCCTGACCGAGCTTTCCTCGAGCAGTTCGGCAATTATCCTGTAAACAAGCAGAGAGGCCAGCGCCCCGAAGAACGCCGACATGAAGTTGACGCGCCATGCGATTGAGCCAAATGGGATGAACGTAAACAGCTTCCCCAGAATCGCGTATAGAGGATGCCCGGGTGGATGCGGAATGCCGAGAGTGTATGCGGCAGCTATAAGCTCACCGGAGTCGTCCCAATAAACGGTTGGGCACAGGGTGAACACGTAGACGGCACTGGGAAGAAGAAATGCGAGCCATCCGGCTCTTGATGTAAGCTTGGAGAGGTTCATTTAGGCGCCCGCGTTTCGCTCGGACCGCAGATAGACCGCACTGCGAAAGGTTCGCTTCCACCATAGCCTGAACAGGTCCTTGACAGTCCTGAGAATCACCTTCCTGCTTCCGCACGTCGCCTTCCCGGCCGACCTGGGGACATATCGTATGTCCACCTCTTTGAGCCGGTAGCCCAGATCGCGCGCCTTGATCATGATCTCGGCGGTTATGAAGACGCCCCTCGACTCGATTTCGATGCGGCTCAGCATCGCCCTGCGGTACATGTGTATATAGTTGAATTGCCGCTCTTTCATCTGGAATAGAATCTTTATGAGCGCGATGTTGACAAGCGAGACGAACTTTCGAAACACCGAATAATCGCGCCGGTCGGAGCGGATTCCCACCACCAGGTCGCAGCTTTTTGACGTCTCGATGTATTTGGTCAAGTCGTCGATGTCAAGCGCCAAATCAGCCGGAATGAAGATGACAAACTCGCCATTGCTCGACTCGATGCCGGTGAACACTCCGCTTCCCGGCCCCAGATTGCGAGGATGATTGATAAGCCGAATGCGCGCATCGGACGCGCTCAATTCTTCAGCTATCGCTTTCGTTCCATCAGTGCTGCCGTCGTTCACGATGATTATTTCAAATGTTGTCCCGAGTGCGTCCAGTTTCCCGGACACACGCCCAACCGTCGCGCGCAGGTTCGCCTCTTCGTTATAGGCGGGAACGACTACCGACAAGTAAGGTTGCATTGTCACCTCCTCCTTATCAATCTGGCCGGAACACCGCCGACCACCGTGTAAGGCTCCACATCGGCGCTGACAACCGCTCCGGCGCCCACCTGCGACCCCTTGCCCACCGTTACCCCCGGCAGGATAATCGCGCCCGTGCCTATATCGGCGTCATCCTCGATCACCACCGGCTCGAAGACGAGCGGCGTGTGCAGGATAGGTAGCGACGTCTCTTTCCCTTCATGATGCGAGGTTATGATCTTGACAGCGGGACCAACACCGACGTTCCTTCCAATTCTGAGACCGCCCGCGCTGTGGAAGAAACACTGCTGTCCGATCCAGGTCCCGTTCCCTATCACCATCTTGTTCTTGTAATAGCCCTTCAGAATGGTGTAGTGGCCGACATACACGTTGTCGCCTATTTCGATGTTTTCCGGGTGAAAAATGAGCACGCCCGCCTCAAAGATGACGTCCGTGCCGAGGCGGGCAAGCTTTGATGTGTCCGGCGTGCCGCTGCCGTGCGATTTGGCCATTGTCTGTCTGAGCGAGTCGGCTCCCTCCGGCGGTGCGTTAAACGTGTTGAGCGACCGGCTCCATCTCCTGCCTCTGCGCATGGATAAAGCCGGACTCCTTCCCCGCTCTCAGCTGCTCTCGATACCACTCGATGGTTCGAGTCAGCCCTTCGTTCAGGTCTACCTTTGGCTCGTACCCCAGGAGAGTGGCGGCCTTCTGAATGCTCGGAATCCGAAGCTCCACATCCACATAGTCCTTCTTCACGTAACGGATTTCCGATTGTGAGCCCGAGAGCGCCTTTATCTTTTCGGCAAGAGTGTTTATCGTGACCGTTCCCCTCGGGTTCCCAATATTGAACACGTGGCCAACGGCCTCGCTTCTGGTCAGAGTGAGCATGATGCCCTCGATCATATCGTCAATGTAACACCACGCCCGAATCTGATTGCCGTCGCCGTGCACTTCCAGTGGGAGGCCCTTCAGAGCGCGAACCACGAACGTATGGATGGCCCCTACTCCGACCTGTCCGGGACCGAACACATTGAACGGCCTGATGGAAACCGTCGGCAGACCGCTCTCTTTTCCATAGTTGTGCACCAGATGCTCGGCCGCAAGCTTGCTGACGGCGTACGTCCACCGAGCCTCGCCCACGGTGCCGAGCGTGGTGGCGCTCATCTCCTCGGCATGATACACGTGAGTTCCGAACACCTCGCTCGTTGAAAAATCAACGAACCTTTCCACGTTGGGGGCATGCGTGAGGACAGCCTCCAGAAGGTTGTAGGTTCCGATAAAGTTTATCTTCATCGTCCTCGCCGGAACACGCAATACCGTGTCGACGCCGGCTATGGCAGCCAGATGCAGGACCATCTCCGGCTTTGCTCGCTGTATGGCCGAAGCCACCTTCTCGTTATCAAGTACGTCGCCGTGAATATAAAACAGGTTCGGGTGAGTCCACGCAGGCGAGTCCTTGAGCGCGTTGCGATGGCCGTTGTCATATACCACGATCTTGTTCTGGTCCAACAGCCGGCGCACCAGAGTGGACCCGATGAATCCGGCTCCACCCGTCAGGAATATGGTCTTGCCCTTTATCTCCTCCATTTCGATTCGGTTCCTTTCTCAGCCGCTTACCAGCGTGGAAAGCTTGAAGATGGGCAGGAACAACGCAAGCACCATCCCGCCGACCACGACGCCAAGAAACAGGATGAGCATCGGCTCGATGAGCGATGTAAGGCTGGCAATGGCAGCCTCCACCTGTTGGTCATAAAACTCCGATATCTTCGTCAAAAGCTCATCAAGAGAGCCCGTCCTCTCGCCCACGTCAATCATCCGCGTCACCATCAGAGGGAACACCCCGCTGCGCGCCAGCGGGTCGGCTATTGTGGCGCCGGCCTTGATGCTCGATTGGGAACCAGCCACGGCCCGCGCGATGACTTCGTTTCCGATAGTGCGTTCCACGATCTCCAATGCCCCCAGAACGGGCACTCCGCTTCGGGTTAATGTGGACATGGTGCGCGCGAACCGCGACACCGCCACTTTTCGGAAGAGCGGCCCGAAGACCGGCAATCTGAGTCTCAGGCTGTCGAACTGGTATCTGCCCGATGGCGTGCTGATGTAATAGCGCAACGCCACGACCACGGCAAAAATGGCCCCGAGCACGATCAGGATCGAGCTACGCACGAAATTACTGAGATTTATGAGCATCAGCGTGGGCGCCGGCAGTGTGCCTCCCAGGCTCTCGAAAATCTCCTGGAACTTCGGAACGATGAACACAAGCAGCCCGGCGGCGATGGCGACCACGATTACAAGCGCTATTATCGGATATGTCATCGCGGACTTGATATCGCGCTTCAGTTTCTCGGTGGCCTCAAGATACTCGGCCAACTGTATCAGGATTCCGTCCAGATTGCCGCTCGCCTCGCCAGCCCGAACCATGCTCGAGTACAGATCGGAGAAAACTCTCGGGTGCTTCTTCAAGGCATCCGAAAACGTCATGCCCGCCTCGATGTCCTGCCCGATCTGCGTGAGCACCCGCTTGAAGTTCAAATTCTCGGTCTGTTCGATCATGATGTCGATGCCCTGCAGCAACGGCAACCCGGCGTTAACCATCGTGGCCAGCGACCGGGTGAACAGGATCATTTCCTCCGACTTTACCTTCTTGCCTTTCCGCGTGCCGGTGACGCCCTTGGCCCGAGACGCCGCCGGCGCCGCACCCTCATAAACGGCTGTCGCCACGAGCCCCTTGCCTCTGAGCTTTTGCAGCAGGTCCTGCTTGTTTTCGGCCTCCATCACACCGGAACGGCTGGCGCCCGATTTGTCACGAGCGGTGTACTGAAATGTTGACATTGGGGTTCCCTCCAGTCCTATTTCAGTCTAGTTCTCTCTTCCCTTCAGGTTGAATTTCTCAAGCTTGTATCTCAGCGACCGTGGCGAAAGCCTCAACAGCCTGGCCGCCCGCGTTTGCGAATTGCCTGACCTCCTCATTGCCTGTCGTATCAGTGAACGCTCGAACGCCTCGACACGCTCGTTCAGATCGATGCCATCCGGATTGAACTCCGACGCATAGGGCTCTTCGACCGCAGAGTTGCACAGTTTGGCGGGCAGGTCTTCAACCGCAATCGTCTCGTTGTTGCACAAAGCCGCCGCCCTCTCAATGACGTTTTCAAGCTCCCTCACGTTTCCAGGCCACGCGTATTGCTCCAGCATTTTATCGGCTTCCGGCGTGATGGCAATCTGCCTGCCCACCCGCTCACAGAATCTCTTGAGAAAATGGCGCGACAGGAGGAGGATATCCTCGCGGCGTTCCCTTAACGAAGGCACGTATATGGGAATCACGTTCAGACGATAATAGAAATCCTCCCGGAATCTTCCCTCGTTCACCAAGGTCTCAAGGTTCTTGTTGGTCGCCGATATCAGACGGACGTCAACGGAAAAATCGGCCGCGCTTCCGACGGGTCTTATCTTCATCTCATCCAGCACACGGAGCAGCTTCACTTGCAGCGCCATGCTCGTCTCGCCGATCTCGTCCAGGAATAGGCTGCCGCCGTTGGCTACTTTGAACAACCCATCCTTGTGGGAGACAGCGCCGGTGAACGCGCCCTTTACATGGCCGAACAACTCGCTCTCCAGCAGGTTCTCGGGCATGCCTCCGCAGTTTATTGCGACAAAGGGCTTCTCGCTTCGAGGGCTGCAATTATGGATCGCCTTCGCCACAAGCTCCTTGCCGGTTCCGCTCTCACCAAGTATGAGCACCGTACTGGAAAGACAGGCCACTTTGTGAATCAGATTCTTCATGGCGTGCATGGTGGCGCTATTGCCCACAAGATCATCCAGCCGCCCCATCTTCTTGAGTTCGCATCGGAGCGTGCGGTTTTCGACCCGGAGTTTCTTGCTCTCGATCGCCTTCTCCACCACCAGCTTGAGCTCGTCGTTCTTGAATGGCTTGATAAGGTAATCGTACGCCCCAAGCTTCATCGCCTCGACGGCAGAATCCACTGAGCTATGAGCCGTAATGACGATGGACGGCGTAAACCCGTCGGCTTCCTGGGCCTCCCTGAGCACTCGCATGCCGCCCTGTCTGTCATCCTGGAGCCAAAGGTCGGTGATGATCAGGTCCCATAGCCCGTTTCGCAACTTGGCGGCGGCTTCCTGACAGGTTTCCACTCCGTCCACCTCGTACCCCTGTTTCTCGAGCATTATGGCCAACAACTCCCGCATGCTCGGTTCATCTTCGACGATCAGAATGCGATGCCGTTCCATCGTACGCTCTCAGTCCTCTCTCGGTAGAGTTATTGTCACCGTTGTCCCTATACCCTGCGCGCTCTCCACATCCATCGAACCTCCGTGAGAAGCGACTATCCTGTGCGCGATCGCCATGCCGAGGCCCCCTCCCGGCTGCTTCGTCATGTAAAAAGGATCGAACATCCTGCGTGTGTCTGCACCGGCGAGTCCGTTGCCTTCGCTCTGAACGACAATGCTGATGTGATCCGGCGAGTCAGCGCTTGCGCTCGTTTGAATCTTGACATGTCCGCCCGTCTTTGCCGCTCCGGCGCTGTTCAGCACGACATTCAGTACGGCTTCCTTTATTTGTCCGCGGTCGCCCAAGACACACCCCGCAGGTGACGCGCAATCCTTGAGGATCACAACGTCGTTCCTGTTCGAGCGTTGTTCGGCCGCCTGCATCACTTCAGTCAGAAGCTGGTCAAGATCAAACGGTTCCTTGACCGGAGGCCTGTTTCCCACGAACGCCAGAAAATCGGAGATTATCCCGTTGAGCTTGTCGCACTCCCTGATCGCTATTCTCAGCAATTGGTCGTTTGTCCCCTCCAAGCTCAGGTTCTCGGATAGTTCCTGCACCGACCCCCTGATCGAGGCCGCCGGGTTTCTTATCTCGTGTGCGAGGGCCGCAGTCATCTCCCCCACCGCCGCAAGTCGGTCCGAGCGCCTGACCCGTTCCTCCATCTTCTTGTATTCGGTCAGGTCCACGAAGCTCGCAATGGCGCCCATCAGGCTGTCCGTCCCGTTTCTTATCGGCGAGACCGTGACGCCCACGGGGATAATCTTGCCGTCGCCCCTGATCACGTCGATCTGTCTGCTCTGGAATTCCTTCCGTCTCGATATCGCCTCCTCGACCGGATTTATGTAGGCGTCGGTCACCGGAAACACCGCCGAGATGTGTTTGCCGACTGGACTCTCCCATTGCCGCAGCAGATTCGAGGCCGCATGATTCATGAACGAGACCCGGCCATCATGATTCACCGTGATGAACCCGCTGACAAGGTTGTCCAAGAGGTTCTGCTGGAACATCTGCAGCAGTCCAACCCTCCGCGAGAGACAACCGGAAAGGAAGGCCGTCAGATAGAATGCAAAGACTTTCATGCCGGAGTACGCCAGCACATCGCTCAGATACATCGCGGGCTCAGTCCAACGGAACGCGGAAGCCGCCCTTACGTACCCGCTGTTTTCAAGCACTGTCACGACCACAAATAAGATCGAACAAATGGTTGTTATGACAATAGTCCACTTGAAGGTAAGAAGGATGCTCGCCGAGAGGATTGCAATGATATATAGGAAAGCAAATACGCTCCTGCTCGCTCCCGTCATTGTCACAATCGCGCTGATAAGCGCAAGGTCGGCGCAGAGCAGGAGAAACGAGAACCGAAGCGTGGGGTCGTATCCCCCCGCCACTATGATTACCACGACCAGCGACTCGATCAGCGCGATGGCAAATATCGCGTACAGATAGGCAGTGGCGAGGTCGAGCGACATCCCCTTCCTGAAATGGACCGCACTGCAGGCGAGCGCCACAATCACAACGATTGCCGCTCGTGCCTGGGCAAACCGCTTGATCACCAGCTTGCCCTGTTCCTGGTCGGTTTTGAAGGGATTCATCATGTTTCTCAAAAGCCCTTCCCCATCAGTCTCAACAAGTCTTCCTGATTCGAGCTGCTTTCCAGCGCCAGCTCGTACGATATCTGCCCGCTCTTGTACAGCTTGTAGAGGCTCTGGTTCATCGTCTGCATCCCGAGAGCGCCGCCCGTGCTGATGCTGGAGTATATCTGGTGCAGCTTTTCCTCGCGTATCAAGCTCCGAATCGCAGGGGTGGCGACCATGATCTCAAGCGCGAGCACCCGGCCGTTCATGTCCTTGCGCGGCAGCAGCCGCTGAACCACTACTCCTTCTATGACGAACGAAAGCTGAGTCCTGACCTGCGTCTGGCGGTGGGGCGGAAATACGTCCACGATACGATTGATGGTCTGGGTGGCGTCGTTTGAGTGCAGCGTTGCGAAAACCAGGTGGCCGGTCTCCGCAACGGTAATGGCCGCGTCGATCGTCTCCAGGTCCCGCATTTCGCCTATCATTATCACATCGGGGTCTTGTCTGAGGATGTGCTTGAGCGCATGAGCGAAAGAGTGGGTGTCTGAATAGACTTCCCTCTGGTTGACAATGGATTGCTTGTGCTGATGCAGATATTCGATCGGGTCCTCTATCGTGACCACGTGACAGCGACGTTCAACATTAATCTTGTTGATGAGCGCCGCAAGCGTGGTGCTCTTCCCGCTGCCCGTCGGCCCGCACACAAGCACCAACCCTTGAGGCCGCTCCGCCAATTCCCGAACGCACTTGGGCAGACCGAGTTCCTCAAAGGTCATGACGTCGTACGGGATCGTTCGAATGGCCGCACTTACCGAGCTGCGATCAACAAACAGATTCACCCGGAACCGGCTCAATCCCTTGATCCCGAATGACATGTCCAGTTCATGCTCTTGCTCGAATTCCTTTATCTGCTGTTCCGTCAGAATGCTGTAGGCAAGCGACTTCGTCAATTCGGGGGTAAGCACATCCGTGTCCATCGAATAGAGTTCCCCGTCGATCCTGAGCTGCGGGGGGATGCCCACGGCAAGATGAAGGTCGGAAGCTCCGTTCTCTACCATGTGCCGACAAAGTTCTTCAAGCTGCATCATGACGATCTCTCCATTGGCCCCTCAAGGCCTTCACGCCAGCGTTCGCACAATAGTGTCAATTAACGGCAAGTTTTGTACTCGCGAAATTTCAAAACTGTCCGTTTTTCACGGAAACTTTCGCAATCTACGGTAAAATGAGCAATTCCTGTGCCAAATTTTGTAACCAGCTACGCTGAGTGTCATTCGAAAAAGAAAGGAGCGTCCCGATGTGGAATTTCGGCAAGGAAGATGCAGATCAGTCTGGAGCAGTAACGCGAAGTGCTTCCTCAAGAGTCGTCAGACCCGCCTTAACCTTGTTCACCGCGACTTGCCGCAGCGTCAACATTCCGTTCTCGATGGCCTTGCGCTTTATCTCGCCCGAAGGAGCCTGCGCCATGATCAGGTCCTGAATGTTCTCGCGAATCCGCAGAACTTCGAGCAGCGCAAGCCTTCCTCGATATCCCGTCTCCCCGCAACGCGCGCAGCCGCCACCCTTGAAGAGCGGCACCTTCTCGCCCGGGGAAACTTTGAATTGCGCCCGCTGCAGGACCTGGTCGGGCACGCGATAGGACTGACGGCAATCGGGGCATATCTTCCTGACCAGCCGTTGAGCGGCCGCCATCAGCAGTGACGAAGCGATCAGGAACGGCTCCATTCCCATGTCGATGAGCCTCGTTATGGCGCCCGGCGCGTCGTTGGTATGAAGCGTGCTCAACACCAGATGGCCCGTGAGAGCGGCCTTAATCGCTATGTCCGCTGTTTCCTCGTCCCGGATTTCGCCGACCATGACTATGTCAGGGTCCTGCCGCAGGATTGACCTCAATCCCGAGGCAAAGGTCAGACCTATCTCGGGCTTCGCCTGCACCTGGTTTATTCCGTGCAACTCATACTCCACCGGGTCCTCGACCGTCACTATGTTGACATCCATCGTATTGAGCTGGTGAAGCGCAGAGTACAACGTCGTTGTCTTTCCGCTTCCCGTCGGGCCCGTGATGAGAATAATGCCGTTGGGCCTGCGCAGACTGTCCTGGAAATCCTCGATCGGCTGCTTCTCGAACCCCAGTTTCTCAAGGTCCAGATGGAGTCCCCCCTTGTCGAGTATGCGAAGCACCACTTTCTCTCCAAAGTATGTGGGAAGCGTGGACACCCGAAAATCTATCTCGCGTCCCTCGAACTTTATCCGGAAACGCCCATCCTGAGGCACTCGACGCTCGGCGATGTCAAGCTCGGAGAGAACCTTCAGACGCGAGACAACCGCAGCTTGCAGAGCCTTCGGCGGAGACTGAACCTCTCGCAGGACCCCGTCTATACGATAACGAACGCGGAGTTCCCTCTCATAAGGCTCAATGTGTATGTCGCTGGCGCCCTGCCGGACGGCGTTTACGAGAATCAGATTGACCAGCCGGATCACAGGCGCCTGCTCGACTTCTTTCTTGAGGCTGGAGATATCTATCTCTTCCTTGCCTTCATGAACCGTCTCCACGTCCGCCTGGGCGTCCCTCAAAATGTCTTCATAATCCTCCAGTGCCGTGACGTCCTTTCCTCCATAGTACCTTTCGATTGCCTTCTTTATCTCGGAATCGAGACTGACCACCGTCTCTATCTCGTAGCCGGTAAGCATCCGCACATCATCGATGGCAACGATGTTCAGAGGGTCGGACATGGCTACCGTGAGTGATTTTCCAGTCTTTGCGACCGGCATCAGATGGTAGCGTCTCGCGATCCCTTCGGGCACTTCGGCCAGAACTTCGGACGGAATCTCATAGCTCTCCACCCGAAGATGCGGAATGCCCAACTGTTCGCTGAGAGTAATGACGATATCTTCTTCGCTCACGAGCCCGAAAGCGATCAGAATTGCGACAAGCGGCTGGCCGGTGCGCCTCTGCTCATAGAGCGCCTGTTGTAGCTGGTCCGGAGTAAGCAGCCTTTCTTCAAGCAGTATGTCGCCCAACCTTTTCTTAAGAGTCTCGACCATGCGTTCCCTGCCAATCTTGCGTTATGCCCGGTTCCCTTTGAACAGGTGTTTCAGTATCTCCTGCGCAAGCTCAACGGTTATCTCGTGCCCCACCAGAGACGAGTAGGCCAGCAGCTTCTTTAACGCCCCCTCCAACTCCCGGACATTCGCCGTCACAGACTCGGCCAACAGCTTGAGCACCTCTTCGCTCACGACGGCGCCCGCCTCTTCCGTCCTTCGTCTCAGGATGGTCAATCGTGTGTGAAGGTCGGGCTCCTCCAGACAAGCCACTACCCCGCCCTCAAATCTCGATATCAGGCGTCTCTCGAGACCCTCCAGGTTCTTCGGGGCAACGTCACTCACCAGAATTATCTGCTTCTTCTTGCCATGTATCTGATTGAATATGTTGAAGAATTCTTCCTGCGCGCGTTCCCTGCCAGCAAGAAACTGGACATCGTCAATTATCAGAATGTCAACGTCGGAGTACTTCTCGCGAAACTCCCGCATCTGGTCCGCCTCAACCGCATCCAGCATCTCGTCTATGAAGCGACTCACCGGCGCATACACCACCGCCTTTTTCCTGTCGCGCTTGACCACTTCATTTCCAATCGCGTTCGAAAGATGCGTCTTGCCCAGACCGGTGTTGCCATAAATGAAGAACGGATTGTACTCGGAGCCCGGCGAATCCGCAACCGAACGCGACAGAGCATACGTGAAGGAATTCGCTTCGGCAACTACGAAATTGTCGAAGGTGAACCTCTCTATCAGACCATCTCCGCGTCGCTTTTCCGGCGCCCGCGCGGTCGCCTCTGTGTCCTCTTCGGGAGCCGCCGAAGCGCCGGCAATCGCTTCCGGTGCGGCAGGCTCATCGAACTCTCCCAACAACTCTTCCTCGAACCTGGCCTTGTGGTCGTCGGAGCCATAAATCTTCGCATAGAGTTCCTTGAAGTCGGCCCAACTACACAGGATAGGCTTTATCCGCAGTTTCACCGTCTGTTTCACCCTCTCCAGACCTTCGGTGTCGAGCGGATTAACCATCGCAACCGTAAGAAGCGTCCCCAGCTTGTCTATCGGAAGCAGCTTGTGCTCCCTGCATATGTCCGAGGCAATCAGGCCGGCCGCCTCGGTGGCCACCTGCAAGTTTGATAATTTCAAATGCGGAATCCGGCATTGGCGAACCAGAAAACCGATAAGCTCGTCCTCGCTGATATAGCACAGACGGACCAGTATTTCCCCAAGAAACTGGTTTAGCGCATCTTTCTCGCGCAACGCTTCTTCTATCTGCTGACGGGTGACAATCTCTTCGCGAACCAAAAGGTCAGCCAGTTTCTTGTTTGCTCCCTTGAATTCTTTCATGCGTGCCTGACCGAAAGTTAACCCTCTTTGATCCCCGAGATTTCCTCCACCTAAACTATCTGGGAAACAAGCCCGGAGATTGTTTGACTTAAGTTCATTGTTCCGATATAATTACACTGTCTGAAACATTACGTGACGCACGTCTTTTCCGACCTAAAATGGCGACCGAACATGAGGTATTCTTCTCCTAAAATTGTTCCCTCTCGTCTTATGGTCGTCATGTTGGGCACTGTCCTTCTTGTGCTTTGCGCAGCGGCCATTGTCCTACTCTTCCCCGGCCTCATCGGAAGAGGGCGCCTCGCCAAACAAATTGTGGACGACCTCCAGCCCCCCACAGCCTTGCAGTCCGGCGAACTCCCTCCCGAAAGCCTGGACCGAGTGCTCTTCACAATGTCTCAATCAAACAAAGCCAATAAGAATATCTCGTATATCCGATTCGTTGACCTGAAAGAAGGCTCCGTTTTCACGTTCGATGAAAAAGGAGTCCGCCAACCTGTCGGTCGCGCGGAACCCGATATATGGGCCGACCTCATGAGCAAAGGAATGGCCGTCAAGATCGACAGCGGCAAGTTCGAAATCTTTCGCACCGTCTCCCCTCAACAACCAATCGCCCTGAATCTTGGCATAGACCCCGAGGTCGCCTATGAAATTGAGTCCCAGCGGCGTCTTTCCGTTATCGTGGGAAGCATAATCCTTGCCACCGCGATAGGAGTCCTCATAATGGTATGGCAGGCTCGTCAGATTGAGGCGGCAAAAGGCGAGTTGGAACTTGTCTTGGCCAATACGCTGGAGCCTATTCTCATGGTGGACAATTATAACCGCCTGGTGTTCGCAAACGAACCGGCCCGTGCACTTTTGGGACAGCCCAAAGGCAAAAACTTCAGAAATCGCACCCTCCTCTCCCTAGTCGCCAACCCCGAAAACCGGCAGTTCTTCGACAGGCTGCTGAACTCCGACCAAACCAAGGTCGAAGAATTGGTAACTACCATGCCCGGGTTCCAGGAACAACTTACCTTCCGTGCCGGCGCCCATGAGGTCACCACCGAAATCGGACGCCCGCTCGGCAAGCTCCTGGTCCTCCGCGACGTTACTATTGAAAAACGACTCGAAGACAAGAAAGTCTCGCAAACAATCCATGAACTGAAGGGGATGCTCGGCGAAGTGAAGGGATTCATCAGGCAGGCCCTCGACACGGCCAGCGCCGATTCCAGGGAAGAGCGCGCCTACCTCAATATATCCCTCGAGAAGCTCGAAGGCTGTTACAACACCGTCGCAACCATGGTGAAGTCCATCGTTAGCGCCTTCAGGCCCCAGTCCCTTGACCTCAGACTGCGCCACTGCGATCTCACTGAAATAATCAGGGCCAACGTCAGCGACTTCGCCTCGTCGCTCGAGCAAAACGCCGCAAGCCGGGTCACAATACGGGTCAATCTTCCCGAAAAACTCCCTACCGTCTGCTGCGACCCAAACGCCACATCGCGAGTGCTCATGAACATCCTCCTTAACGCCGTCCAACACTGCCCCGACGGAGCCGTCACCATCTCCGCGGAGGACGCGCCAGAGGAGATACACATCTCAGTCTCTGATACCGGCGCAGGTATCCCCCATGAAAACCTCGATAAGATATTTGAACCACACGTCAGCTTCCGCAAAGGCGGCACCGGAATGGGTCTCTCCATATGCCGCGATTTCATACGTGCTCACGGCGGGAGAATTTGGGCCGACTCAGAAGGCAAAGGCCGCGGCAGTACCTTCTGCTTTACCCTTTTGAAATCCAGGCCCGTCATACTCTCGATGGACCCGGCGCTCATATCCCGTCTGGATTCCGAATGCAAAAAGAGCGGCTATTATCCGGTAGTTCTCGATGAATTCCTCACGGCCACGCGAAAGGTGGTCGAGCTCAACCCCAACGTCATCTTGATTGACCTGGATATGGAAGACACCATCTCGGGATCATCGCTCGCATATCGCCTCAAGAAGACCGGCGATACCGCGAGAATCCCGATAATTGCGTTTACCTCGAACGTGGCCGATGCAAAATCGGAAATGGCAAAGTACGAGGGCATCAGCCTCGACCGCTATCTGCGAAAGGATTTCACCCAAGAGGAGTTGGGCGCGGCGATAGGCACCGTCGAGGCCTACTGGTATCTGGCCCAGAACGCCTGATACCCGCAGGGTGCTCTCACGCCCCCCGCCCCGCCCGCGAGAAAATTGTAGGGGCGTCTCCGGGGGGGAAACCACATTACGGGACAGTCTCGAAAGGAACAACAACGTGTCCGTCAAAGGCAGCAAGATTCTCATAGTTGACGATGAACTGGAAACCGTACAGGAAATCGTCAACTATCTCAAAGAGGAAGGATTCGAGGTCACCGTCGCGTACGACCGCCTCGAAGCGACCCGCCTCCTGAAACGCACCGCCTACGACATCGTGTTCCTCGATTGGGTGCTCGAGCGAGAGATCGGACTCGAAGTCCTCAATTCTCTCCGGGGTGAGTTCCCGGGACTCGATATCGTCGTCCTGAGCGAAGGGGCTTCCCTCGAGATGGCCGTTCAAGCCGTCAGCCATGGCGCCTACGACATAATCAAAAAGGTGCGCGAGGATGGGGCTAACAAATGGAAGGTGCCGCCCCGCCTGCCCATCGTCATCCATAACCTGCTCTCGCGCCGACAGGAAAGAGAACTCCTCACTCAGGAGATGGATGAGAAGTATCGCATGATCGGCGACAGCCCGGCAATGCAAAAGCTCCGGGAGGAAATACGTCTCATCGGCCCAAGCGACTACACCGTCCTCATCTGCGGAGAGAGCGGCACGGGAAAGGAACTCGCGGCCCACAACATCCACCGAAACAGCCATCGCCGCAACGCCCCCTTCGTGCCCGTCAACTGCAGCGCCCTTACCTCCTCTCTCCTCGAATCCGAACTGTTCGGAATCGAAAAGCGAGTGGCCACCCAGGTGGACCAGCGTAAAGGAAAATTCGAACTCGCCAACGGGGGCACCCTCTTTCTCGACGAGATCGGTGACCTCAGCTACGAAGCGCAGGCGAAACTGCTGAGGGTGCTCGAGGACAAAACAGTTATGCGGGTCGGCGGACAAAAGGAAATAAAGGTGAACGTGCGCGTCGTCGCCGCCACCAACCGAGACATGGACTCAATGATCAAGAAAGGCGAGTTCAGGGAGGACGTCAGGTATCGGCTCACCTACAAGATAACCTGTCCCCCGCTCAGGGAACACAAGGAGGACATTAAGCCCCTCGCGGAATACCTGCTCTCCAGAGCCTGTTTGGAACTGCACAAGAAACCCGTCGCCATCGACGACAAAGCCCTCGAACTGCTGGCGTCACACCCGTGGCCGGGTAACGTCCGCCAATTGAGAAACGTCATCCAATGGGCGGCCGTACGTGTCACTGACGTCATCACCGCGGACCTGCTCCAAAAAAACGAAGACTTGCGAGCCGCCGCCCCCGCAATGCAAGATTATACAGGAATGACCCTTAAGGAAGCTGAACGCATGTTCGAGCGCGACCTCATCGCTAAGACCCTGAGCGAATCCTCCTCCAATCGGGAAGCGGCGCAAAAGCTGGGCATGGATGAGGGCAACTTCTCCAAGAAACTCAAAGAACTTAGACTACGATGATGACCCGCCAAAATCGGCAAAAATACCTCAAGATACTGGGCCTTCAAAACAACGCTGACCAGAAGGCCGTCAGGGATGCCTTCCGACGGCTGGCCAAAAAGTATCACCCGGACTGCGCGGAAAGAGGCGAGGAATCTTGTGAAAGATTCAGGGAGATTCGAGAGGCCTATGAACGGCTTGGCGGCCCGGACACTCGCAAACAGGACGACACTCAGCGCCGGACCCGTCAGTCACCTCCCTACCGCCGCTCACGGCTCGCCCGCCCTTGGTTCTCCTCTTCGTGGTTTACCCTGTCCCCCCAGGAACCAGACTTCGAAATCTCGGTCTCCCCAAGAGAAGCGGCCCTCGGAACCTCATTCACCCTCGACCTGCCCGTCAATACCGCCTGTCCACGCTGCGACGGGGTCGGCCTGCTCTTCTTTGCCGCCTGCCCTTCATGCCGAGGCGCCGGTGTCATCCGGCAAATAAAAAGCCTTACGATCACCCTGCCACCCGGCCTGTCCGACGGCGCTCGCATAAGAATACAACTCGGCCACTCAGGTCCCACATTCACAGGCATCGTCCGAATTCCCTGAGAAAAGATTGCCACGTAACTGGGAACGCGGCCAAACTCCGGCTTAGGCGCGAATTCATTCGCACACTTTTTCGCGCCACAGCCCCTTCCATTGTATAAAGGACAAGTCATTTGTGCTACCCACAAAACAAGACCTCCCGAACTATCGTTAAGGCCGCCCGCAAGACTCTATCATGCTCATCCGTAAGTTATTAATAAATCAATGGTTATGCGCCTACCTGCCCGGCCATGCCATCCTCGGCCCGGCACCCAGACAATTTGGCACAGCCGTTGCTCTATATGAACCATAAATAAACGACAGGGGGAAAAATGGCGCCGACAAAAATGGTTTCGTGTAACAGCGTGCTCATCATCGATGACGAACTCGAATCCTTGAAGGCGATCATTGAATTCTTCAAGAGGAGCAAATGGCGAATCGCCACCGCGATCGACGAAAAGGAAGCCATCCTCGAATTCGAACGAGTCAACCCATGCCTGGTACTGCTGGACCTCGTGCTCGAGAAGGAAAGCGGCTTCGAGGTTCTCAGGCAAATTCGTCAAATGAACACGGAAAGCAAGATAATTATAATTAGTAAGTATTTTGATTATGAATTGATAAAGCAGGCCATGAAGGCGGGCGCGATGGGATTCGTCCAAAAATCCGAGTCCGACCGCCTCCCCTCAGGCTTTACCAGCCTGCTCCGTGGAGCAATCGCCCAGCAAGTACAAATATTGTAGGGGCGCAGGGCGTGCGCCCTGAAGGAAACTGGCGCCACCCCCAACAACCGAACCGGAGGTTCGAAAGCCCAAGAGAGACGAGCATGACAATGTCGAACAGGATTAATGATGCGTTTGGAGAGAATGGCTTCGAGGAAGTTTACCGGCGAACCCTCAGACAGCACGGATATCAGTTCGTCCAGGTCATCGGCCGCGGCGGAATGTCCCGGGTTGACGAAGTTCGGCGTCTGGCCACCGGACAATTAAGGGCGATAAAACATCTGGGCGGAAATCCTCCCGCCGACAAGGCCGAGCGCTTCAGGAGAAGCCTTCGTCGCGAGACCGAGTACGCCTTCGATCATCCCAACGTCATGAAGGGAGTGGACTACTTCGAGGACGCCGAAAACGTCTTCTATGTCATGCCCCGCATGCAACACAACCTCGACCACCTGCTCGCAGACGATAATAAATATCCGCTCGCGTTCCTGCTTGACATGCTCATTCAGGTCGTCGCCGGCATGAACTACCTCCATCAGAATCACATCATCCATCGCGACCTGAAACCCTCCAACATCCTCTACAATCTCACCGACAACGGCACGTGGGTGGTTATTTGCGATTTCGGCCTCAGCCAGGACAAGATCGCAAAATTCAAGACGGACCTCCGACGCTTCCTCGGAGGCGGACGACGCGCCGGCACCGTAAACTACGCCGCTCCCGAACAGATGCGTAAAGACGGCAAGTACGACAAGCGATGCGATATCTACTCGTTCGGCAGAGTCATGGACCAGGTGATCGGCAAGAAAACCAGGCTCGAGAAAAAGTTCATCCACACCTTCCAGCAGGACCGCCAGCTCGACCACCTGTCGCGCAAGGTGTATCTCTATAAGCAGGACCGCCCCTTCACCCTCGAAGGAGATGTCAGGTCCTATCTCCCCTACGGTCTCCTGAATCTGACCCTGAGCTGCCTGCAGAAGCATCCCGACCGTAGGCCCGCCGACGTCGTTCAGATATTCTACGAGCTCACGAAAATCCAACAGGAGATCCGCGCCTCCAACGGAGCCGAAATGCTCCAACGCGAAATGCTCTCCACCCGTATCAGAGCCTGAAATACAACGCCCTTGAACCAAAGGGGTCAAGTCTTGAATTATAAGGTCAAGTCTTCACAGTTGCTGAATAGACTTCATTATTTTAAGCGGTGCTTGGATTGTCATGTGGATCTCCCACAGCCCAACATAAAGTAAGCGTCGCTCCAATACGATGCTGTCTGTGTAAGACCGAACAGTGTTTCTTCAGGAAGCCCTCCCCTCCTCTGCGGCTGATTGGGTGCCCCTTTGTCTTTCCAGTTCAGGCGCCTTCCGAATCCAATTCTTTCGCAAGCGCCGCCAGATAGGTAACCGCTTTGGTGAGGTTCTGCGGGTCAATGTGCTCGATTCGGTCCGACACGCAGTGCCAATGAGGAACAAGCTCGCTCCCTTCAGGGAACGCCATCAGCGTTATTCCTTTGAACCCGTCACGAACTACGATCGCCGTTTCCGTGTATCCCGTTCGCAGAGCCGTGGCGCGAACGGAATCGCCCTTGATCGCTCGCGCCGCATCGGATGCCGCCCGTACCAGACCGGCATTGCTGTAGTACTTCTTTAGCATTCCCTCGTACGTAATGTACCGGAGTTCCCCGATGCCCAGGCATTCCAGGTCGACAAAGTATGCATCCCTCAGCTCATCCCCGTGTCTCGCGAGAAATGCCTTGATGCCGGTGAGCGTCGCCTCCTCGCAGCCGGTGCACAACGCCCAATACTCGGTATTCTCAAGCGGGTCACGCGACAGAAGCTCGGCAAAGCTCAGGACGACCGCCGCCCCTGTAGCGTTATCATTGGCCCCCTCGGTAAACGGAGAGAAAAGGTCGCCATGCAGCATCGCAACCAATCCCGCCGCTATCGGGATGTCGAGAATGAGCGAGGCAACCAGAGGCTTCATGTACGCGCCTGCCAGTCCCCCCACAAGAAAGAGCAGCGCCTTTCCAATAAGGCACGCGAAAACCAGCCCCAGCATCCATGGTAAGAGCCCGACAAGGCGCGGATGGAATAAGATCGGCGTGCGATTCGTGTCGAGGTGTCCGATGACAACCAGCTTCCTGCGCAGCTCGCCTTTCGGAGGTACTTTGCCATACACGTTCTGGGAGACCCGCTTCGGAAGAATATTGCTCAGGGAGAATTTCCAGAAATTGAACTCCGCGAGAAAGAAATAAAGCGAGGCTGCACAGAAGAAGGCGGACAAACCCCAAAGCCCGCCGTGCCCCAGGAAGAACACGAGAGTCGAGGCGAGCGCCACAGCCGATGCAACCTCCAAAGCCCACCACAGCGACGGCACGCTTCGAAAGGTCTCCACGGTCACATCCCTGGCCCCAGTTTCCTCGAGCTTGGCTGCGGCATAGGCCGCGGCCCGGCCCTCATCCTCTGTCGTCGGCCCGCGCGGCCCTATCTCCGCGCACAACGCCTTCACGTGCTCGATAGGCTGTATGTTCAGCAAGACCTCCGCCTCCGGCTTGGAAATAAATGGCGCACACTCAACCCTTCCGCTGACAGATTTCCAGGAGAACTCCCTTTGTGCTTTTCGGATGGAAGAACGCGATGCTGGCGCCGCCCGCCCCCGGGCGCGGTTCCTTGTCAAGCGCCTGCAGGCCCTTTCCCTTGAGTTCCTCAAGGGACTTCTTGACATCATCCACCTGGAGAGCTATGTGCTGGACCCCCTCGCCGCGCTTCTCCATGAATTTCGCAAGAGCGCCCTCAGGGTCGGTGGGCTGCAAGAGCTCGAACTCGGTATCCCCAATCGGAATGAATGCGATCTTCATTCCCTCGAAATCCTCGATATGCTCCACCTTCAATCCAAGCACGTCCCGATACAGCTTGAGAGCCTCATCCAGATTACCGACCGCGATCCCGATGTGATCTATCTTTCTGATCATGTTCCGCTCCTTTCCACTCGCACATTCATTTCGCCTTGACCGCGTCTCTCAGAACCTTGACCGAATCGTAGGGATCAACCGTATGCACTTCCAGAACGACCGGGCCGGTAAAGCGTGCGGCGCGAAGCATTCGAATCACCTCGCCCACTTCAATTATGCCCGAGCCGAGTTCCTGATGGTCGTCCATCACCCTTACCCGTTTGTCGAACATGCGCCACGTCACGTCGTGCATATGGATTTGTCCCAGACGATCGGCGTACGCCGTTATGAACTCGCCGATATCCTCGCCCCTGAGCTTGATATGGCCGACATCCATACACACGCTGGTATCGAATTTCTCTACCAGTGGATACAGCTTTTCAAACGCGATGTATTCCAGATTCTCGATGCAGAGCTTCTTCGGAGGAATCAATTCCACGATCTTGCCAAGGCTCTCTTCGGCGCACGAAAGATAAGCCTCCACAACCGCGTCATCGCGCAGGCCGACTCCCATCAGTTCCTCCAGCAGGCCGGAGATGTGCAGCACATACGTAATCGGCTCCAGAGGCGCACATTGCTCGGTGATATCCTTGATTACCTGGAAAGAGGCTTCGCGGATGGAATCGATGCTCGTCGTGAAATTCACGCCGCCCATGAACGGGAGATGCACCGAAAACGTGACGCCCTCTTTCTCGCGCAATTTTCTCAGGCCGCCCGCCGCTTCCTCGCGAAACTTATCCCGAAGCGGGCCGGGCAGTACGGCCACGGCTTCGCCGCTTATCTCGATATGGTCCGCTCCCGCCCGCATCAGTCTGCGCGCCTCATTGGCGAGCGAGTGCTTACCGTCAGAACTGAGAAACGCCTGAGCTATCTTCTTGGGCTCGATCATTGTGCCGATTCTCATTCTCGTATCTCCTGTGCCCTGCAGTACTCAACATGAAAATCAGGAATTTCTTTCGCGCTTCTCCCTCACCCCAACCCTCTCCCACCGGCAGAGGGCATTGGTCCTCGCGTGGTTGCGCGGATTATACCACTGATGTCCGTCACGCGCAAGCTCACTGGTTGCGCGCAAATTCCTCAACTGTCAAAAAATCAGGCGGGTAGAGGCTGTTGTAAACGGCGTAGGACCTTAGCACCTTTTTCACATATTTCCTTGTCTCATCCGCGGGAATGCTTTCCACCAGAACATCCAGATCGTTCGGCGGACTCTCGCCCAGCCATCTCCTCAGGTTGGTCTCTCCCCAATTATAGGCCGCCACAGCAAGCACCATGTTGTTGCCAAACTTGTCGAGCAGGTATCGCAGGTAGTAGCTTCCCATCTCGATATTGACTGACGGCACAAACAGGGCCGACGGCTCGAAGGTTCCAGGTCCGGCGAGTTTCCCGGCAAGCCATTCGCCCGTGCTCGGCAGTATTTGCATCAGTCCGCGCGCGTCCGAAACCGAAACGGCATCCTCGCGGAAATGGCTTTCCTCCCGCATTACGGCGAGCGCGAGCGCCGGTTCAACACGGTAGCGAAACGCGGCCGCCCGGACCAAATCGGCGTGTGCAGGCGGGTATAACAGATAAAGCACCCGTGTCGCCCTATCTTCTTGTGAGAGCTTGTCTCGAATCGAAGAAGCTATGCGAATGGCGTCATTATATGCCTGAGAATGGAAAAGCGCCCACGCGAGCGCATACCTGCCGCTTTCGCCCGAGACCCCGTTCAATAACCGCCGAAGCTCCCATCCCGCCTCAGGAAGCTCGTTGCACATCAGGAATTTCAAGCGCGCCAGGGTCCTCTCGTCCTGTGAAGTCAATTCGTTCGCGAGAAGACCGAATGCCTCGTCGGCCGAGTCGATCTCAAATGAAACAAAGGGAAGACGGTCCAACCCAATAATGTCCCCCCACGCCGGTTCATTCGAGTATACGGAGTCGGCGCGATTCAAAACCTGTAAGATGGCTCGCGCACGGTATGCCTGAAACGTTTCTCCGTATCTTCCGATCACGTTGGCGAAGTGAACCTTGGCTGAATCGGTCCGGCCATCGGCCGCGTGGCACTTCGCGATCCAGAAGGCCGCATCCGTGTCCGCGTCGGCGCCGAGATTCAGTGACTGGAGCCTCTCGAATACCGCGCACGCGCCGGAATAGTCGCGCGCCCGAAAGAGTCGCAGTCCCCAATACATGGCTGTCGGATAGGCGAGCGCGGCGCGAGGATACTTGTCAAGAAGCCGCCGATATTCGTCGTATTCAGCCGGGTCATTGGCGCGCTCGAATATCTTTGCGCGTTCCCGCATCGCGGCGGGGGCATGCTCGCTCGAGGGGAATCGTTCGGTCACCAGGTCAAAATCTGCGGCCGCCTTTTCAAACAGTCCATCCCATTTCTTGAGGAGCGCGCGCCTGAAAATCGCCGTGGCGGCGAATGAGGAATCGGAGAACTCATCCGCGATTCTATCGTAAAGAGCAAGCGCGCCGGACCGATCCCCTTTCTGCTCCAGCGCCGCCGCTTTGTGGACAAGAACTTCGGGCATGAGTTCGGCCGCGCCCGGATCACCCATCAATCCATCAAGAGTCTTCAGTGCCTTGTCGGTCTTCTTGTTCTTGAGATACACATTGGCGACCGCAAGCCGCTTGAACGGCGTATCCGGCTCGCACACCAGTTCGGCCGCCTCTAACGCCTCGGGGGTGGCGGGCCAGCCATGAATCAATTGCCAGCATACGCTGTCGCACTTCGCGGAATTCTGAGATTCACCATACGCTTTGGCAAGCAAGAGGAGCAAGTCGACTCTCTCCCTCGAAGATTCGACGCCCGGCAATGCCTCCTCGATCAAGGCGGCCGCCTGCGCCGGCTTGTCGTCCTCGTAATAAATGGAGGCCAGTTCCAGTTGCCCTTTGCGGCGGACCGGAGTCTCGGGATACAACGACAGCATCTTCTCCAGAGCCTCAGCGGCGAGCTGAGTATCTCCCGTCTCATATGCGCTCTGAGCCGTTTGGTAAAGCGCATAGTCCGGGACAAGCGAATACACGTTGCTGGCGGCGCGAAACTGCTCTATCGAAGCGGCCCATTCCCTGGCGCGCTGAAGACGGCGCCCTTCAATGAACTGCGGGCCACCAGGGTAGTCCTCTTGCTGCGCTCGGGCCGTAAAATCAGGCCAGATTGCGAGTGCAAGACAGACCAGGAGTATTGCGGTGAGCGTTTGGGTGGACTTGAGATGCATGTCAGACCGGGACTATTTCAATCCCTTCCCTCAGGAGCGCGGCAGTACATACGCCGTTGCCCGATGTGAGCTTGCCCTGCCGGTAAATCTTTCCCATCCCGCAGGAAGGGCTCTTCCTTTTCATGTAGAATGTGCGTATCCCGAGGTCCTTCACAACGCGGAGCACCTCGTTGGCGCCCCGCAAGAACTGAAGCGTCACGTCGCTTCCATCCTCCATGATGACGGCGGACTTGCCGTCAAGGACGTCCTCGCCCGAGCCTGAGGCGATCTCGGACCTCAAGCGCGGCGTGCACAGTCCGCCCAGTTGCTCCGGACACAAGGGTATGACTTTCCCCTCCAGGAACAGCCGCCGGACAGCCGGGTCGGCGGCGTCCCCGCCGTCATATCGTGTCTTCAAACCCACAAGACAAGCGCTTGAGCCGTACATGGCGCCTCCACTACTGTCCGAGCCTCCCCATTATACCCGTGGCCGCCATAGAGCGCAAGCGAAACCGGATTGCTTTCGAACCGTTTTTATGAAATACTTTCAGCAAGTCTGTAAGAGACGGTCCTGCGATGGGAGAAACCGGTATGCCGCCAAAGGAATCTTTCGAGAACAAAAAGAAACGGGCACAAAAGCTACTTATACTTCTGAAAAAGGAATATCCAGGCGCAACAGTCGCGCTTGAGTCCTCCAATCCACTGGAACTGCTGATCGCCACCATTTTGTCGGCCCAATGTACCGATGAGCGCGTCAATCAGGTGACCAAAACGCTCTTCAAGAAATACTGTTCTCCCCGCGACTACCTGAGAGTGCCCGAGGAAGAATTCGAGCAGGATATCCGCTCGACGGGCTTCTACCGGAACAAGGCGAGGAACATACGGGCCGCGTGCCAGATGCTGATCGACAGGTACAATTCCCAAGTGCCCAAAACAATGGAGGAACTGGTTGAACTCCCCGGCGTCGCCCGGAAGACTGCAAACATCGTGCTGTCACATGCATATGGTGTCGTTGAGGGAATAGCCGTTGACACCCACGTGAGGCGCCTCGCACAACGACTCGGCTTCACCGAACACAACGACCCCGACAAGATAGAGGCCGACCTCTGCAAACTTTTCCCAAAGAAGGAGTGGAAGATTGTGTCGGACGTCCTCATCCTTCACGGTCGCGCGGTGTGCTTCGCAAGAAAGCCTAACCACGCCGGATGCGTTGTGCGCGATCTCTGCCCCTCACGCAACATCTGACTTGCAAAGGGTGATGCGGGGATGGAAACGGCCTCCTAACCACGGAGGCGCAGGGACACCCGGACAAAGCAGTTCTCACCCTTCGCCCCTTCGCTCTTTCCTTGACATACCTTCGTGTGGTTTGCTATCCTTCTGATTGGAAAACGGTCGGAGAGGTGTCCGAGAGGCCGAAGGAGCACGCTTGGAAAGCGTGTATGGGGGAAACTCCATCGAGGGTTCGAATCCCTCCCTCTCCGCCAAAATTTTGCTTTTCAAAATTTTGGCAGAGCAATCGAGAATCGAGATTCGAAATTGGATGAAAGTCTTTCTCGATTGCGGTCAAATCTCGATTGTCGATTTCAAATCGAAATCAACGGTTCTAACGCATGATCAAGAGAATACGGATTCAGGGGTACAAGTCACTTAAGGATGTTGATTTGTGCCTAAAGCCCCTCTCTGTGATCTTCGGGCCGAACGCTGCCGGAAAGAGTAATCTGCTCGATTCCATCTACTTGATCTCAAGACTTGGAACTTGCAAGACTCTGACGGAGGCGTTTGAAGGGCACAGGGGGTTTCCTCTGGAGAGCTTTTATTACGGTGATAAAGGATTCGAGAAGCTAATCTTGGACGACCGAGTGACCGCAACTTTTGAGGTTGACATCGAACTTTCAGATAGAATCCGCCAATCCATCGAAGAGATCATCAGGGAAAAGCGGAGAGGTTTGGATGACGTCCGCAAGAAGACCAAAATTGAGAAATACGTTCGGTATCGCATTTCCATCGAAATAATTCCCAAGACTGGAATTCTGCGGATAGTGGATGAATTTTTCACCGCGCTGAAACCAAGCCTCGATCCAAAGAAAAGGACACCCTTCATAGAAAGAGATCCAGAAAGCGGCAAGCGCCTGCATTTGCGGCTCGAAGGTCAGGCCCACCCGAGATATTTCGAAATCGGCCTGGACCATACTATAGTCTCGACCCCCCTTTACGAACCTCACTACCCCCACATTGCCGCACTTAAGAAGGAATTGGAGAATTGGAGAGTCTACTATTTCGAGCCCAGAGAGATCATGCGGGCAACGGTGCCGGTAGCCGAAGTCGAGCGTATTGGCGCGCGTGGAGAGAATCTTCCGAGTTTCTTAAACACCCTTCAGCACCGTTTTCCGCAAGAGTTCGAGGATCTACAGTTATCGCTCAGGAGCGTGCTTCCGACTCTGAACGGGGTATCTGTCGAGAGAACGCCCGACGGATTGCTCTCCCTTCGCATCCGGGAAGATGGTCTCTCTTATCCCGCCAGACTCATTTCGGAGGGAATACTGAGAGTTCTTGGACTGCTTGCCGCGGTGCATCCAAGCACGGAGACAACGGTAATCGGATATGAAGAGCCGGAAAACGGGGTCCATCCCACCAGATTGGAGGTTATCGCGCAGTTGCTTAAGACCGCCTCAACCAATTCCGGCAAACAGATTATAATCAATACTCACTCCCCGTATTTGCCCGGGTTCTTCTCAGACGATGAGTTATTTGTTTGCCAGAAAGACAATGGCTACACCACGGTCACTCCCTTCACAACTGTCGGACCCCTATACAAAGAGGGTGACATACGACGAGGCCTTGAGGAGAGAATTGTACGAGGGGACTTCGGTGGGTAAAATAAGGATTTTCGCGTTTCTTGAGGACCGAATGCAGGAGAGTATGATCAGGGGACTGGTCAATAGAATAGCCACTGAAAAGGGCTTCTCCGGGAACCTGTACTTGCTTCAAACGATCTCCGCCCGGGGTAGCCGAGTGCAAGATCGGTTTGCGGAGTTCGTTCAACAAGCCACATCTAATCCTGGCCTCTTTGATCTGCTCATCGTGGCGCACGACGGAAATTGTATGGGAAGCGTGGAGCGGGAAGAAGAACTCAGAAAGAAAGTCGAAAAATATATGAAGGCGTTGCGGGGCAAGCTCATTTTCGCCATCCCCAATCCTCATATCGAACGCTGGTATCTTCTCGACAAACGCGCCTTTTCGAGGTCAACCGGAATTCGCGGAGAACCCAAAGTCCCGACGTACAAATGCCGAAGGGACATTTACAAGGAAGCGGTGCGACAAGCTTTGGCTGCCTCGGGCATTCGCGCTCTGCTCGATGGGGCCCAATATGGCGAGAGAATCGCCACCAACATGAACCTCCATGCTGCAGGCAAGCTCGACGCTGGACTGAAAAGGTTTGTCACCGAGTTGGGAGGCTTCTTTCAACAACTAGGCGAAATGAATTCATAAGAGCGGCCGAAGGGCAACATTTGGAAAGCGTGATTTCCTCGTTCTCATTTCTCGCCTTCTTTAAGGCCTTGCATCTGGTCCCGGAAAATGCTCATGCTATAGGATAGAAATCAATAGTCTGTTTCAATACCCCGATCGGAGGATAATCCATGACCAACATAAACAAAGTACAAGTCGCGGAGGGCGTGTATTGGGTTGGGGCCGTCGACTGGAACGTGA
>CAZEBC010000006.1:32963-49229 GCA_964510165.1 uncultured bacterium | reverse complement strand
ATTTTTGCCTGCACATCTAGCAATAGGTTCAGGCTTAATTCAAGCTCTATACAGCAAGGCAATCGAGGCGAGGTCTGGATTCGCGAGCAAGGGCTGAACCAACGCAAGATCACAAGGATAATCGAGGGAAAGGGGGCGAGGTTATATCGGCGCTTCAAGGACGTAAACCTGCCATTCTGATGAGGAGTTTAACTGAAAACGGAGGAGAATTATGAAATCTCTGACAAAGAAGTTATTAGTCCTGGGGCTTGTGGTGGTTGCGGGGTTGTTCTTGCTTAGCTGGACATCTCCGCAAGCCGCCGCTGAGCCGCTCCCGGGCGGCACGCTCAGTCCGCTCGATGTCCCGAAGTATCAGGCGCCATTGGTTATTCCGCCTGCCATGCCGCGAACCAAGAAGATAAACGTAAAAGGTGGGAAGAATATCGAATACTTCGAAATCGCGGTAAGACAATTCGAACAGCAGGTACTGCCCTCGCCGTTGCCTATGACAACCGTGTGGAGCTATGGTTCAGTCAAGTATCCCGGGACGGTCGCGCAGGGCGGCAGCTTCCATTACCCCGCCTTCACCGTTGAGGCGAAATGGACAAAACCCGTGGTGGTCAAGTGGATCAATGACTTGGTGAATGCCAATGGAGACTACCTCCCGCACCTCTTGCCTGTTGACCAGACGCTTCATTGGGCCAACCCACCAGGTGGAAACGCCATGAGGGACATGAAGGGTACCGACCCAACTCCGTACGCGGGGCCGGTCCCGATCTCGGTGCATTTGCATGGTGCGCATGTCGCCCAGGAAAGCGACGGCTTCCCCGAGGCGTGGTTCCTGCCTGCCGCAAACAACATCCCGGCGGGTTATGCGACGACAGGGACATATTATGACATCTTCAAGGCCTCGTCTCCTCTGGGCAGTCTGTGGGCGCCCGGCTCGGCGGTCTTCATGTATCCGAACGATCAGCGCGCCACCACCTTATGGTATCACGACCATACCCTCGGCATGACACGCACAAACGTGTATGCCGGGCCGGCAGGTTTCTACATCATACGGGGCGGACCCGATGACAAGGTGCTCAACAGCGCCACCGGCCTGCCTGCGATTCTTCCGGGCCCTGCCCCTGCTATGGGAGATCCAGCGGGGTTGATGTACTATGAGATTCCCATTGTCATCCAGGACCGTTCGTTTAATGCTGACGGCCAATTGTTTTACCCTGACAATCGGGATTTCTTCGAAGGATTGGACCCGGGCACACTGGCGGGTCTTGGAGTGCAATTTGCACCCGACACCGATGTCGCCCCCATCTGGAACCCCGAGTTCTTCGGAAACATGATGGTGGTTAACGGCCAGACATGGCCTTTCCTGAATGTGGAGCCGAGGCGTTATCGCATCCGTTTCCTTAACGGCTGCAACTCGAGGTTCCTTATCCTGCAGTTCAGCGACCCGAACGTGGAAATATGGCAGATCGGCGCTGACGGCGGCTTCCTCGCTGCCCCAGTCCCGCTCAACCAACTGTTGATGGGGCCGGCGGAACGGCGAGATGTAATAGTCGATTTCACCAATGTGGCGGTTGGTACCCCGATTCTGCTTCAAAACCTCGGGCCCGATGAGCCATTCGGCGGCGGGGAACCAGGGGTGGCCTTCGCCCCCTCCGACCCCGACTCAACCGGACAGGTGATGGAATTCCGCGTGGTCGCCCCGGGACCGGCCTCGCTGGCCGACAACACCACACCGCCCGGCCAACTCGTGCTGCCCGCCCAGACCGCGCTCGTTCCCACGAGTGTTCGTCCCCTCTCGCTCAACGAGATGGAGTCCGGGGTGCAGAACGTTTGTATTGACGACATGACTGAGACAATTGTCGGTGTGCCTCCATGCGGTGAGGGAACGACCGAAGCGCCGTTCGGGCCGACCATGGCGTTGCTGGGAACGGTTGACACTCCGCTTAATTGGGCAGACGATGTGACCGAGAACCCGGCCGTCGGCGCAACCGAGCAATGGGAAATCCACAATTTCACGGCCGATGCGCATCCTATCCATCTGCATCTGGTGCAGTTCCAGATTGCGAATCGCGAGATCGCGACGATGGACTCGCCGAATTATGACCCGATTCTTGCGCCCATCGGGACCGTGTATTACCCTGGTCCCGAAGAGATGGGCTTTAAAGACACCGTCATAGCGTATCCTGGCGAAATCACACGCGTCAACGCGAACTTCGACATGGCGGGCCTGTATGTGTGGCATTGCCACATACTTGAACACGAGGACAACGAGATGATGCGTCCGTATCGAGTCGGCCCATAAGGAGGGGGTAATCGCCGACTCATCTGTTATGTGTGAGGCAGGGCTTCGGCCCTGCCTCATGCTTCTGGTCGCAGTATGTCCAGTCAGATTGTGGACACCGTGTCCCGCGCCACGCGGAAGGTTCCCGATAATGACCATTGGTTGCGAGAGCGGCAGGGGAGAGTGGCAATCGGACGAGCGGATTCCTGCTATTGCGGTTTCGATTGCCTGCGGCGGATGAGATCCCTTAGTTGCGCCGCGCGTTCGTATTCTTCCGCCTCGATTGCAGTTCTCAATTGCTGCTCGAGGCTCGGAGGAGAGTTTCTGAGGGAGGCGGGGTCGTTTTCCCACATCTCTCCGATATCGTCATAGACCTTTTTCAGTTGTTTCAGTCTTTTCTCCAGCCATTCCTGAGAGAAGGCCTCGCAGTGTTCTTGGGCGAAGCTTCTGATGAAAGAAGCGGCAAGCTCTATTCGTTGCCGCGCGAGCACATAATCCTTTTGCCTGATTGCAAGCCTTGACTCGGCAGTCCGCAGGAATATCTCCTGGTCGGGCCTGAATTGGAGGAAGAACGCGCAGAGTTCAGGGTTCTCGGCATGCGCCGTTATCATCTCGATGATTTGAATCCCGATGTTGACGTCGCGGATGGAGCGGGGATAGTCGCCTATCTTGAAGAAATACTCACGTCTGAGACGATAGAGGAAGGCTTCTTCGCTGAGCTGCTGGACTTCCGAATCGTCGAGGGTGAACTCGCTCAGATTGAGGCTGGCGCGTTCCTTCTTTTCCAGAAATTTCGGAAGCTCGGGTGAGGCGCCGTCGGGACGGCCATCGACATCCAGGTAGAAAGTACCCCTCTGGGTCACCACCCGTATCTTCTTGCCGTGTTCCATCAGGAGAACCTCTCGTGACGCGTCCGACGCAGAAATTATATTCCCTCCGATCCTGGATGTCAACTCCGTTGAGGAATGAATCACCGTCTGCTTTGGGTCGTTTACGCATGGGCGTTTGCGCCCATGTGACTCATTCAATATAATAGGCGGTGTGAGATTGTCCCTTAATTGAAAATATGAGACGACTTGGCTGTAGGTGCGGATTCATTCGCGCGCCTTGACTTCGTAAGAGGTCATCCAGATGAAAGTCGCAATTGTCGGGCTTGCACAATCAGGAAAAAGCGCCGTGTTCGGAAGTCTCGTTGGTGGCGCGCATGTGACGGAGGCTCTCAGGCACGGAATCCACATGGGTAACGTAAAGGTGCCCGATCCCCGCCTCGACCGATTGGCTGAGGTTTTCGCTCCTCCCAAAGTCGTTTACGCGGACGTGGACTTCATGGATATCGCCGGCGGAAGGGCAGACCAGAAGGGCGCCGACCTCTCCCCGGAAACCATCATCGAGGTCCGAACGGCTGATGCGCTGATGTGTGTCGTGCGTGCCTTCGAGAATCCCGCCGTCGTCCATCCGCTCGGAAGCATAGACCCGCTGAGAGACATAAAGAATATCGAGGCGGAACTCAGCGTGGCCGATATGATACAGGTTGAAAAACGTCTGCAAAGGATAGAGAAGGAGCACTCGGAAAAAGCCGAGAAAGAGGCGCTGCTGCGGGCGAAGAAATGTCTCGATTCCGAAAAGCCGCTCCGGCTGCTCGAACTCAACGACATCGAAACGAAATTACTCGCAGGCTTCAACTTCCTGACCCGAAAGCCCTCGTTGATCCTTGTGAATATCGGCGAGGCGGACATTGGTAAAGCTATTGACCCGGCTCTCCATTCCTATGCGCATGCCAACTCGTACGATCTGATGCAGTATTGCGCCGAAATAGAGCTTGAAATATCGGAACTCGCGCGCGCCGAACAAGCCGCCTTCCTCCGGGAAATGGGGCTGCAGGGGGCGGGGCGTGAAAGGTTGCTCAGAAGAGTCTATGAAATGCTCAATCTGATATCGTTTTTCACCATTGCCGACACCGAGATACGCGCCTGGTCGGTCCCGAAGGGCACGCATGCGGTTCAGGCCGCCGGAAAAGTCCATTCCGATATGGAGCGTGGCTTCATCCGGGCTGAGGTGATCAACTTTGAGGAGTTCGTCGAGATCGGCTCACTGCAGACGGCGCGTGATGCGGGCCGGCTTCGACTCGAAGGGAAGGATTACGAGGTTCAGGATGGCGATATGATCCGGTTCCGCTTCCATGTATAGGATGAACCGGCCGTGTTGATGGCAGCGCAGGCATCTTGCCTGCCTCATCATCTGTCAGCCTATACGCTTCCTCAAGAAGGCTGCCGCCTGCTCGGGCATCACCTCAACCGCGTACTCCTCAAACCCTCGTTCTGCGCCCGCCCAGTGCTTGTAGGGAAGCGCCTCCAGATGCAACCGGTAGCTGTCCTCGCCTCGGAGTTGATGACACACGACTATCAGGCTGTCAATGTTCAGTTCAGTGAACAACACCCTGAGAAGCCGCGTGAGCATGGTCGCGAGGTCTCTTAATTCCGTATTTCCCGCAGAGGTGAGCGAGGAAAGGCTGCTTTTCAGTATCAGCCAAGCCTCATAGTTGCTGCGAGGGGCGAACGGAGTGATACAGGCGACGGACCGGTCCTCACACACAAAACGTTCCTTCCGCTCGCGCTCCGCCTCGACTATGGAGTCAAAGACGTTCCGGCCCCATTTCTGCTTGAACCTCTGAGCGGTCTCAAGCTCGCACAACTCGCGCTTCGGAATGTACGGCAACGCGCCGTATTGCCAGTGCGTGTGGGGCGTAGAGGCCCCCCAGCCCTGATTCTTGAAAACCATCGGGTGCAGACCGTCGGCCTCGAATCGTTCGCACAATCGGCGTATCGTCAACAAGGCTGCTGCCTGGTCTTCCTCGTCAATATCGCTCAGGCTCACTTTGTGCCGGGGGCTTTCGACCACGTTGCCGTGCTCAGCCAGCCAGGGATAAAGGTTGGGAAAAGCCCTGAGTCGCCAGGAGGAATCGCCAACCGTAACGGTATCGGTTTGCGTCTTCACATCGCGCGGAGTGAAGGCTTTGCTCCCTGGGCAGAAATAGCATCTCGCTTCCTCTGTCTTCGCCAGTTGCGGCGCCACAAACGGCCTCGTCGCCCGGGCAAGGTTAAGGTGACACCATGTGTCGGTCAGATAATCCTTTCGCCTCAGAATCGGCTGCTCCAGCCGGCCGTCCCTTTCGAACTGTTTCAGCGGGGGAGGGGTCCCGGCGGCAGGAGAAAGCACCGCGGCGCTGCCCCTGGTCTCATGAAAAAGGTCTTCGTCCCACTTCACCTGGTTTCCTCCCATCCGGAATCTGCGGCCAAAGGAGGCTCCTCATTTCTCAAATCTTGTTCACTATGCTGGTCGCTCGCAAGGCTTCAAATTGCAGCCTCTTGTCGACAACGCGCGGCGGAGGCGAAAGCGCTTCTTCACCACCAAGTCACCAAGCACACCAACGAATCACCAAGACAGACGAACAATTGCGCCACGAATTACAGCGACCTGAGGGAGCGCCTCTAATCGGCGCGCTAGCGGAAAAGAAATTGGACGGAATGAATTATCGGAAGAACTTGAACTCCTTCTCGGCCTCTCTCTGCTGTTTCTGCTCGTACCACTTTTGCCATCGCTCTATCGCCTGGAGGCGGACGCTGCGGTTGTCGGTGTATTTGTAGCCGAAATTCTGGCCGGTGATCTTGACCAGGGCGTCATTTGCCGCTTGCCGGAGCAATTGGTCTTCGTCATCGAGCTGATGGATAAGGTGCGGTATGGCTTGATCGCCGCCGATCTCGCCCAGGCGTTTTGTGGCGCTGAGACGCGCGTAATACTCGCCGGTCCTCATTGTGTTAATGAGGCCCTCTATCTCTGCCTCACTTGCCCCGGGGGCTGCGGTTGCGGTGTCCAATTCCGGCTCCGTATTCTTTGCCGCCACCCGTTTCTTGGGCTTTGGAAGCGAGGGGTCCTTTACCTCATTGCGCAACTTATCGAGCAATTCCTGCGCGCGCAACGTCTCGTCGTCAACGCCTTCCTTCTGTTCTCCCGCTTCCTCGTCCACATCCTCGGATTGCTCCTGCGCCTCTTGTTCCGGTGTCGCTTTCTTCAACGAGACTATCTGGTCGCGGGCAAACCATATCCTCGCCCCGCTTCCCTCGAGCTTGATTTGTATGCGGTCCTCTTCTTCCGAGGTTATCGTGCCTTTGTAAGTCTGGCCACTCTTCAACTTTACGGTATCCGCCCAGAGGGACGGGCTGAACACCAGGCCGAAGATGGCCATCGCAATGACCGTTGCGGTAATTCTCAACATGACCAACGCCTCCCATTCATTGTTGCCCTAATTATAGCAGACTTCTTTTTGCTAGTCAATAAACCAGACCATCACTCGCGGGGCATACATTGAATTTCGGGTCGCACATCGGCTATACTACGTCCATTCCGCGGGGTGGTCTGTGTTCTCGCCAGAGAAGCGAGCGAGTCCGCCCATTTATAGGGCAGTGTTCCCTTAGCGAAGCGGCAACTGACGTGATATGATTTGACTGACAAACTGTGTCCGGTGGGGCCGAATGTGTAGAGGACATGTGATGGAGGAGGAGTCAGAAGAAATGGGAATGCGCAATTTCACTCCGCAGCAGATACTGAATCGGGCAATAGGCAAGGAGGTCGAGGCAAAGACATTGTACGAGCTCTATGCCAGGAAAGTCCAGGACAAACAGAGCAAGAAACTGCTTCAGGAACTCGCCCAGGAAGAACTCGGGCACAAACAGATTCTCGAAAAGATCGACCCCGACAAGCCGGGAACGTTCACCAAGCCGACAATCGCGAAGAGCGAATTCGCCGATTTCACCGAACGAGCCGAAATGACAAAGGAAGCCACCATGCAGGAAGTTCTGCGCTTCGCCATTGGTGAGGAGGTCGACGCCTTCAATTTTTATACGTCCATTCTTCCGTTCGCCGGTGACGAGAAGACCCGCAACCTGCTCAATCGAATAGCCAACGAAGAGAAGAAACATAAACAGAGGTTGGAGAAACTCTACGACGATATGTTCCAGCCGGAAAACTGACTGGGAGGGGGTACCCTATGCTCGAATTGTACCAGAAGGAAGGATGCCCGTTTTGTCAAAAAGTGCGCGCCAGAATGACTGAGTTGGACCTGGATTACATCTGCCGAAACGTTCGCGACGGCAGCAAGAAAGAGGATATGCTCATAAAACTGGGCGGGAAGGTTCAGGTGCCATTCCTGGTCGACTCCGATAAAGGCGTTGCGATGTACGAGTCGGACGATATCGTCAAGTACCTCGAGAAGAATTACAAAACCTAGCGTTCAGGGTTTGCGTCCAGAGTTAAGCGTTGAGGGGAAAGCGGAGGAATTCCCATGCCGTTTTCGCCTTTTCCTTTTCTCCCTGTCCTATAGTCCCCATGTATGGCTCAGGCCAACGTTTGCGGTCCAGTGGCGTGAATGACTGTTAAGCCCGGCTGACGCGGCGATTCCCCATTTCCAATCGTGCATGAAGGGATTGTCGGGCACTGGCCCGGTAAGTCCCATGCGGACCTCCGCATAAGCATTGCCGAAATCACCCTCGTTGATATTGTTGGATTCTTTTCCGTTGGTCGCCCCTTCCAGTTCAGACCATAGCGCCAGCTCGGGCAGGAGTTCGTATTCCGCGGCAACGCCCCATATGAGAAAGTCATCCTGACGTGAAAGCCTCTCTGGGTCGCTCTGGATCGCAATTCCTGCGTTGACGTGCGTTTTCAGCCGGCCCAGGGCCGCATCGCCGAAAAACTCGGACCAATCGGTCGATAACAGGGCCTTGGCCGCAAAATCGGCTTCATCGGTTCCGAGCGCGTCGTGGTCCTCGGCGCTCGGACCTTTCGTAACAAACTGAACTCCCAGGCGTCCGCACTTGAATTCAATGGGAGAAGCCTTGAACTTCGCTCTTACGTCACCCATCCCGTTTCCACTCACATCGGTCTTGCGCACACGGCCGCTGGTCACCGTCTGTGTCGAATCCTCGACGGCAAGATACTGAAGCTCGATTTCGAAGTCGGCCCATGGCCCGATGCCCCAGCCGAACACCGCATCGGGAACAATAAACAGATCAGAGTCGTCGGGCTGGTTTACGTAGCCCAGGCCGGTCTTCAGTCGGAAATTGCCCTCGCCAATCGTGTAGGCCTCTACCGTCTTGACGGGATTGAAATATGACTCCGGCTGTTCTCTTTCGTATACGGGCGGCGCAGACGGTTCGCTCGGCCCGCCCACTCCCCACACTCTGCTCAAGCCCGTCTGAATTCCCCAGTCCTCGGTGTGGCTGTTCACTCCTTTGAACCCGCTGACTCCCCATCTCCAATTTCCGATGGGACCGGTCAGCGCAAGCCGAACTCGCGCCCGCGCGTTCCCCTCGGAACTCTCCGCGATGTTATCGGTGAAGCCATTGGTACTGTTGTCGGCGGCGGTGGAGCCCTCCACTTCCCCCATGAGCGTCAATGCATCGGTCAGCGCATACTCGCCTCCGAGTCCCCACAGAACAAAATCGTTCTGATTGCCGTTCTGCCTGGGGTCTCCGAGCGCAGCGAAGCCCAGGTTCGCATGCGTTTTCAGCCGTCCCCAATTGCTCGAAAACAGGATGAGGCTGGATGCGTCTATTTCGTTGGTGCCAAGGCCCTCGCCCTGCTCGGCGTTGGGAAGCTTCGTGACAAACTGAAAGCCCAACCGGTGCGCCCCGAATTCGTACGGAGTCATCTTCAGCTTTATCCGCAGGTCTCCCGTGCCGACCTCGTCATCGCCCAGGTGAGGCTCGCCGGTGTCAAACTCGACCAAATCGGTGTCGGTCACGGCGAGGACCTCATAATCAAATTCGATGTCGGCCCAGTCGCTCAATCCGTACGTCACTCGCACGCGCGGGATGTTATACAACTCGGAAGCATCCGGCTGTTTGGTGACACCGACCTCGATTTCAGTTTGAATGTTGTCCTGACCGATCGTAAACGCTTCTTCAGTGTCCAGCATGTGATATTCTTCGGCAAAGCCCACGACGGAGAGAGAGAAAAAGAGGAAGAAAGATGACACCAACGCCACTGTATTGCGCATGATGAGGTCCTTTCTGATGCGGCGCGCGAATCCGGCGCTACCCTGCTTCTACTCGATTACAGTGGTCACAGGTTAAGGAGTGATAAACAGATATAACATTATTTCCGGTCTTTTGCAACTAACAACAACTCGCCCATGGCGAAGCGCCCGAATCAAGCGGGCGTCCCGTCATCGTTCCTCGCGCTGAACCAGATCGAGCCTTGGCCGATCAATCGCTCAACCTTCTCCTTGACCAGAGAGCCTTGCCTCAGGCCGATGCCCGACGCCGATTCCATCACCACTTCCTGCTGGTCCGGGGTGACGCAGTGTATGAACAGCTTGCAGGGTCCCTCATTCGCGAACACGATGCGCGCGAGTTCCTTGAGCGTGTGTTCCTCGAGCCCGGCAGTCATCAGCTTGATGTGAGCCGCCCGGGCAAACTGTTCCTCCGCCGTCTCGATCGGCAGAATTTCTTCTGCGATCACCTTTGCTTCGCCGCCCCTCAGGCTGATCCGACCGGAGACAACGATGAGCGAATCCTCACGCAGAGGCGCCGAGGCCCGGCCATAGAGGTCGGAAAACACGATCACCTCAAGGAATCCTTCCGTATCCTCGAGAGTGACGAACGCCATGCGTTCCTGTTTGCCCTTGGGAATGTGGGTCTTTATTTTCGAAACGATCCCGCCCACCACAACCGCCTCGTCCTCTTTGCGTTCCGCTAGCAGCGACGAGGTGGCGGTTGTGATGGCGCGCAATTTATCCTCGTATCTCGCCAGAGGATGACCCGAAATGAACAGGCCGAGCACCTCCTTCTCGTGTTTGAGCCGGATGTTATCCGGCCAGTCCTCCACCTCGGGATAGCGAACCTGTCCGAGCGGTTCTTCGTCGCCTGCGCCCTCGAACAACAGCGATTGTCCCATTTGCTTGTCGCGCTGAGCGGTTTGCCCCTGCTCGATGGCAAGGTCAACGGCGGCAAACAGGCGGCTTCGCTTCTCGCCAAGCGTGTCGAACGCGCCGCATTTGACTAGGCTTTCGATCACGCGCTTGTTGACGAGGCGGCCGTCCACACGGGCGCAAAAATCAAACAGCGATTTGAACGGCCCATCCTTTCGGCGCTCCTCGATGATGGCTTTGATCGCGTTCTCGCCCACGTTCTTGACTGCGGCCAGTCCGAAGCGTATGCGGCCGTCATCGACCGTGAATCTCAGGTCGCTTATGTTGACGTCGGGCGGCAGCACCGGTATGTTCATCCGGCGGCATTCCTCGATATACGTGGCGAGCTTCGGGGTGTTGCCCACTTCACTCGTGAGGGTTGCCGCCATGTACTCGACCGGGTAGTTGGCCTTGAGGTACGCCGTTTGGAATGCGATCAGCGCGTAGGCCGCGCTATGGGACTTGTTAAACCCGTAACCGGCAAACTGCGCCATCTTCTCGAATATTCGTTCGGCGGCCTGCTCGGAGATGCCCTTCTTTGCCGCGCCCTTGATGAACGCCTCGCGGTTGCGCTCCATCACCTCGCGGTTCTTCTTTCCCATCGCTTTCCGCAAGATGTCGGCCTCGCTTAGCGAGAACCCGCCGAGCTCGCTCGCGATCTTCATGACCTGTTCCTGATACAGCATCACGCCGTAGGTTTCCTTCAGGATCGGCTCGAGGCCGGGCGCATCATATTCAATCGCGACCTCGCCGTGTTTGCGCTTGATATAATCCGGCAGCATGTTCATTGGGCCGGGCCGGAACAGCGCAACCAGCGCAACCAGGTCGTCAAAATTATTAATCCCGACCTTTCTGGCCAGGTCGCGCATGCCCGAGCTTTCCAGTTGGAACACGCCGAGCGTCAGCGCGTTATTCAGCAGTTCGTAGGTGGGTGGGTCATCGAGCGGAATCTCGTCGATATTGACTTCCTTGCCCCGGAGTTGCCTGATCATCGAGAGAGTCTGGTCTATGACGGTAAGCGTCTTCAACCCGAGAAAATCCATCTTGAGCAGCCCGATTTCCTCCAAGTTCTTCATCGAGTACTGCGTCGTCACGTCGCCCGTGCTGCTCTGGTACAGCGGAACGAACTCATATATCGGTTTCGGAGAGATGACCACTCCCGCCGCATGGGTCGAAGCATGGCGCGCAATCCCCTCGAGCGATTGCGCGATCTCCAGCAACTGCCCCACTTCGGGGTCGGTGCGCATGTTCTCCTGCAACTCGGGCACACGCTCGATGGCCGCCTGCAACGAGATGTTGAGTTCGTTCGGAACCAGCTTCGCGATCTCGTCCACGCGCCCGTACGGAATGCCCAGCCCGCGGCCCACGTCACGGATGGCCGCCCGCGCCGCCATCGTTCCGAACGTGATGATCTGCGCCACGTTGTCCTTGTTGTATTTCTCGATGACGTAATTGATGATTTCTCCTCGCCGTTCATAGCAGAAATCGATGTCAATGTCGGGAAGCGAAACGCGGTCCGGGTTGAGGAACCGTTCGAACAACAGGCCATGCCTGAGCGGGTCCAGATTGGTGATTGTGAGCAGATAGGCGACAAGGCTGCCCGCAGCGGAGCCCCGCCCCGGCCCCACCGGTATGCCGCGCGAGCGCGCAAACCTGATAAAATCCGAGACGATCAGGAAATAGCTGGAGTATCCCATCCTGGAGATCACGCCCAACTCCATGTCCAGCCGCTCCCGGATTTCGGGGGTGACCTTTTCGTATCTACGTTGCAACCCGTCCTCGCACAGTTCGCGCAGATAACTGTCCGCCGTATAGCCCTCGGGAACCTGAAAATGCGGCAGTTGCGGGGTCGCTTCGCCCGGTCGATACTCGCAACGCTCGGCGATTCGAATCGTGTTTTCAAGAGCCTCGGGAATCCCCTCGAACAGGGCAGCCATCTCCTGAGGCGATTTCAGGTAGAATTCCTGTGTGCCGAAGCGCAGGCGATTGGGGTCCTTGATCGTCGTATTAGTCTGGATGCACATCAGGACGTCCTGCGCGAGCGCGTCCGCTTTATCTACATAGTGGACGTCGTTGGAGGCGACGATTCCCGCGCCCGTCTCGCGCGCAATCGCCGCCAATTCCGGCAGGATTCGCTTCTGTTCGGAGAGGCCGTTGTCCTGCAGTTCAATGAAATAATTCTCGGGCCCGAATATCTTCTGGTACGCGCGCACTGCGGCAATGGCTTTCTCTTTCTTGCCCTGCAGCAACATGCTCGCAGGCTCGCCCTCAAGACACCCGCTGAGCGCGATGAGTCCCTCCGAGTGTTTCTTGAGCAGGTCTTTGTCAACTCGAGGCTTGTAATAGAAGCCTTCTCGGTAACTCGCTGAGGAGAGATACATCAGGTTCCTGTACCCCTGCTCGGTCTTTACCAGTAGCGTAAGGTGATGATAGTCCCGCGTCTTGTCCGTCGTTTTGCGGTCGTGACGGCTGCGTTTGGCCACGTACATCTCGGAACCCACGATCGGCTTTATTCCGCGCTTCTTCGCAGCTTTGCAAAAATCGATGACGCCGAACATGTTGCCGTGGTCGGTGATCGCGATGGCCGGCATTCCGTACTCGGCTGCCCGATCGAGGAGCTTTTCGATTATGCACGCTCCGTCGAGCAGACTGTACTCAGTATGAACATGGAGATGCGCGAATCTCTTCTGTTCCACCTTATTTTCGCCTTTCCATTTCTCTTTGCGCTGCCGCAAGCAAGAGGCCGAGAGCGGCCTCGGCGCTCGATCTCTTTATCTGCAGGCGTGTGCCCTTGAAGTTGTGTCGCTTGACCCGCACGGAGCCGTCAGGCCCGCACACCGCGATGTAGACCAAGCCCACCGGCTTCTTCGAGTCGTCGCTTACAGGTCCGGCTATGCCGGTGACTCCGACCCCGAAATCCGTGCCAGCCGCCCTCCTCGCGCCAATCGCCATCCCGCGGGCAACCGGCTCGCTGACCGCCCCGTGCTGCCAAATCAATTCAGGTTCGATCCCGAGGATTTCCGTCTTTGCACGGTTGCTGTAAGTGACGAGACCTCGCTCGAAATAGTTGGAACTGCCCGGCACATTCGTTATGCGATGCGATATCAATCCGCCGGTGCATGATTCCGCGACCGCGAGCGTGAGCCCTAATCGCGTCAACAACACACCTATTTCACGCTCGATCTTCATGTCCAGTCGGTGTAGGCGGGCCCTGTGTGGCCGCCCGCGCGTCGGTGGGCGCGGATTCCTTATTGTCGCCTGTTGGCTCTGGGGGCGCACGGCGTGCGCCCTATCGTATTGTGCTTAACATCCGCTAGCTGAACAGCTTCTCTCCCACAATCACAATAAGGCGAACAGCAAGGTTCGCGTATATGCCGGCCACTACATCGTCGGCCATAATTCCGAGCCCGCCATGAAAGCGCTCGCACTGACGCGCCGGAAACGGCTTGAACACGTCGAACGCCCTGTAGAGGAAGAACACGAGCGCGATCGTGCCCCACGTCATCGGTATCCCGTAGAATGCGATCAGCATACCGACAAACTCGTCAACGGTCACGATCGACGGGTCTTTCCGTCCGAGGACGGCCTCGGTGCGCGATGCCGCGCCAATGCCCAGTATGAACAGAATCAGCGCCGTCGCGACCAGATATTCCTGCCTGTCTCTGAGCCACCAGGCCAGCAGGATTCCAGGCAGACTCCCGAAAGTGCCCGATGCCACCGGCGCATAACCGAGGAAGAGGACAGAGGCAAAACCCAGCACCACGTTTTCTCTCCAGCCCCGCCCTACTGCTGTGGTCGTTTGTTCGTGCATCGTTCCGGTTCGCCTACGATGCAGTCGCCGGAGTTCTGAGCGATTCCCAGAAGAGATGTCTGTTTGAGCGCATGTAGTTGAATCCGGAGTACACCGTCATGAGCAGAGTCACATACACGAGGATATCAATCCCGACCTTCGCCCAGGATTCGATTGTCTGCCAGTACGTGACGACCGACACGAGCAATTTCTGAGAGATTATGACGTTCAGAATCGCAATTATGACTGTCAATTGGCTCACGGTCTTCAGCTTGCCCGCTTTGTCGGCTGCCACGATCTTGCCCCTCGACGCCGCCAGCATCCTGATGCCTGAGACGGCGAATTCGCGCGCGATGATCACCGTCACGATCCATGCCGGAATGTAAGGATATGCGCCGACGAAATAGATGAACGCTGCCGATATCAGTATCTTGTCGGCCAATGGGTCCATGAGGCGGCCAAAGTCGGTCTCCAGAGAGCGCGCCCGCGCGATCTTGCCGTCGTAATAATCCGTGATCGCCGCCCCAATGAACGTCAGCAGCGCCAGCAGTTGGGCATAGATGTTGTCAATATGCAGCAGCGCCAGGAACAACGGGGCCAGCGCAAGCCGTACCAGCGTTAGTTTATTCGGCAGATTGATTGAGTTCATAACATCTTTCCTTCAAGATCATAAACGTCCGCTTCTGTTATCTCGACTTGAATGAATTCCCCAATAGGAGGAGATGATCCCTTGTATGAAATGAGAACGCTGCCATCGACCTCGGGCGCGTCCCGATACGTGCGGCCCATCAAGATGTTCGGTGACTCCAATCCCTCCACCAGCACCTCGAGCTTCTGGCCGATGAGACCACGATTCAGTTTCTTCGAGATGGAAGCCTGCTCGCGCATGAGCGCCTCGTAGCGGTCCTCCTTGATGCGCTCAGGCACTTGCTTGCGCAGCCGCGCGGCGGCGGTGCCCGGCTCGCGGGAATACTTGAATACGCCCAGCCGCTCGAACTTCATCTCGCGCACGAAGTTCAGGAGTTGTTCGAAATGCTCGTCGGTCTCGCCCGGGAATCCCACCATTAAGGTGGTTCTGAGGGCAAGGTCTGGCACCTCATCCCTGAGAATCCCGATTGCCCGGTAGATATCGCTGGCGGTGCCCTTACGGCCCATGGCCTTCAGGATGTCGTCGCTGATGTGTTGGACCGGCATATCAAGATAATGCACCACAGAACGCGAATCGTCAATGGCACGGGCGACCGCATGCGTGATCCGGGCCGGATGAGCATAGAGCACTCTTACCCATTTCCGCGCCCGGATTCGATCAAGATCTCGCAGCAATCCGGTCAGGCGCTCCTCGCCGTCCTCGGGTACCCCGAAATAGGTGGTATCCTGCGCAATAAGGTTCAATTCCTTGGCGCCCTGGTCGACCAGGTCGCGCGCCTCCTTCAGGACCGACTCGACCGTACGGCTCCTGTAGCGCCCCCGTATGCTCGGGATTGTGCAGTACCGGCACCGATTGTCGCAGCCTTCGGCGATTTTCAGGTACACTGATGCGACTCCGGTGAGAAACGCCCGCGGCGCGGTATGATCGTAGAGGCAATCGGATTCGCCCATGTGGCTGAATCTGGATTTCGCGAGCGCCTTGCGACATGCCTCTGCAACCTTGTCCAATCCGCCGCATCCGAGGAATGCGTCAACTTCTGGCAACTCGCCTCGCAGCTTCTCGCCAAAACGCTGATACAGACAGCCGGCAACAATCACGCCCTTGCACGCGCCGTTCTGCTTCATCCTCGTCATATCGAGAATCGTGTCTATTGATTCCTCAATCGCCGACTCGATGAAGCCGCACGTGTTCACCACGATCAAGTCCGCTTCCTCGGGATGCTCGGCCACCAGGTAGCCCTGCGCCCGGAGGAATCCCAGCATCACTTCGGAATCCACCTGGTTCTTTGCGCACCCGAGGCTCTCTATCCAAATCTTGTACGGCAAGGGCATTATCAACTCGCTTACGTCGGGATCATACTGCGCCACTACAACTATAACTGGCTAGGCTGAATTATTCAATAGGAAAGCGCGGGAATTGCGGGGTGAGAATTATGTCTTTCTGACTTTCAACGCTGTGCACGTCTCAATGAGGTCGAAATCGCTGTCTTCATGAAGGAGGCTCAGGCCATGCTCGATACATATGGCGGCAATGATACAGTCAACGGTCCTTCTCACCGTCTTTCCCCTTGTCCTACAAGTTCTGTAAATCTGGGC
>CAZEBC010000006.1:30449-32863 GCA_964510165.1 uncultured bacterium | reverse complement strand
GCCCTCCGCGCGGCATCAGCCGTTTTCCATGACGCGGTAGTAGTCCTGACCGACGAGGATATCGCGGGCCTGGCTGCCCTGCGAGGGCCCCACGATGCCGTCCAGCTCCATCATGTCAATGAGCCTGGCGGCACGGGCATAGCCGACCCGCAATCGCCGCTGGATCATGGAGATTGAAGCTTGCTGCGTGTTCAAGACCAATCGCACGGCCTCCTCATAGAGCGGGTCGCCGTGGTCCTCGGCCTCCTTGGTTCGGCTGACCGCCTCATCGAGTGCTTCGTGCTCAGGGTCAAGATACTCCGCTTCGCGCTGGGCCGTGAGGAACTCCACTATCTTATATATCTCCTGGTCCGTGATGTAACAGCCCTGCGCCCTGATGGGCTTCGAGAGCCCAGCAGGCAAATACAGCAGGTCGCCCTTTCCAATCAGCTTTTCGGCCCCGTTCATGTCAAGTACCGTTCTTGAATCAACTCGCGAGGAAACCTGAAACGAGATTCGCGCCGGGAAGTTGGCCTTTATGACGCCCGTGATGACGTCAACCGACGGCCTTTGCGTGGCGAGCACGAGGTGGATGCCGACCGCGCGCGCGAGTTGAGCCAGCCTCATAATCGCGTCTTCAACTTCGATAGAGGCGACCATCATGAGGTCGGCAAGCTCGTCAATGACCGTGACGATATACGGCAGGGGCTGCGGCTCCTTCTCAAACAAATCCCCCGTATCGCCCGATTTAGGCCCTCGCTCGGTCACTTTCTGATTGTAGGACTCTATGTTGCGGGCGCCAATCTGCGCGAGCGTCCTGTAGCGTTCCTCCATCTCATTCACCAGCCAATGCAGATATTTGCCAGCCTCTTTGGGATCAGTGATGACCGGCCATAAGAGGTGCGGTATCCCATTGTAGGGGCTGAGTTCCACCACCTTCGGGTCTATCATCATAAACCGCACTTCCTCAGGCGTGCAGTTGAACAGGATGCTGCCAATAAGCGAGTTCACACACACCGTCTTGCCGGACCCGGTCGCGCCCGCTATGAGCAGATGCGGCATGCCCGCAAGGTCGGCCACCAGAGGCTCGCCGGTGATCGTCTTTCCGAGCGCGATGGTGAGCTTGGAGCGCGAATCCTGGAACGCATCGGAGCTTATCACTTCGCGCAGACACACGTCCTCGCGGACTTTGTTGGGAACTTCGATGCCGACCGCAGCCTTGCCGGGGATCGGCGCCTCGATGCGGACTCGATATGCCTTGAGAGCAAGCGCGAGGTCGTCAGACAGCGCCAGTATCTTGTTCACCTTGATGCCCGGCGCAAGCTTCAGCTCGAAACGGGTGACCGCCGGCCCGCACGATATCTCCACCACTTGCGCCTCGACGCCGAACGTGGCCAGCGTGGACTCGAGCAAAGCAGACATCTCCTCGAGCGTCTGACGCCGGCTCTTGTCATTTACGGGTTTTGGCTGGTCCAGCAACGAGATCGGAGGCAGTTCAAACGCGGCGGCCTTGCGGCTCTTGCTTGGTTTGGTTTGGAGCGAAGCCGGTCTCTTCGCGGGCGCTTCCTTGACCGCACGGGCAGGAACGATCGGCGGAGGCTCGTTGATCTTTATCGCTTGACGCTCCTCGGCCTTGCGGGCCGGCTTCTCACTCTTGGAGTCGTTCTCCGTCTCTGTCTCTCTCACGCGGGGAGGCCTCTTCTTGAATGAGAGCGAGAATCCGCCGGGCAACGCCGTGTTTCCCGTGGCGCCTTCATATACGAACCGGCCGACCTTCATCAGCATATGCAATAAAATTGCGGTTCCCGTGAGAGCAAAGGAGAAGAAAAGGAATTCGGTCGTCAGCAGAATGGAGATGATGAAAAAGGTGAATGCGACCACCTGCGCCCCTATCAGGCCAAACAGGCCGCCGAGCAGGTCAGCAACCATCGGCCCCAGCACGCCCGATGCGCGGAACCTGCTTCCATACAAAGCTACCTCGAACATGTGAGCGAGCGCGCTGATTGACAGAACCAGCGCCACCAAGCCCGCAAGTTTCAGATAGATGTCCTTCCCGATCTTGTTCCAAAACGTGCTCCAAGCCCATATTAGAAGCACGAGCGGCAAAAGGTAGGCGGCAACTCCCGCAACAAACACAAGACCCTCGGCGATGTACGCTCCCGCTATTCCTATCATGTTGTGCGGAGAAGCGTTGGGCGCCGAGCTGCGAGCCACTGTGTCCATCGGATCGTATGATGCAAGGCTGAGAAATATGATCGCCGCCAGACACAACAGCAGAAACCCGAGCGCTTCAGACTTCCAGTTGGATTTGAATCTGGTTGACGCCCGCATTCGCAACCCACCCTTCCCTTCAACGTGTACTGATGAAGGCTTCGCTGGAAAATAGTAACACAATATGCTGGGGTCTGTCAAGGAATTCTTGATGAAAAGTTCGA
>CAZEBC010000006.1:0-30349 GCA_964510165.1 uncultured bacterium | reverse complement strand
GCTGCTGCTCCGACAGAAAATCGAACAGAAAATATCGGTATCTCGACGGCGGCCGCCGCTCCGCCAGAAAATTGAACACTCCCGAAGAGGGAACCACCAGCAGATAATCGTGCTCACTGGTATTAGCTCTGATGTGGAGAACCACCTCGTCTATCTCGCGGAGAAACGCGCGGTTGACATAAATCCCGCCTCGCGAGCCAGTCTCCATCTTCGCCAGAAACCCTTCCTTGTTCTCAGGTCCATGTCCTCCGAATTCTTCACAATACCTCACGTTTTGTTCATACTGCGACCGTACCATCGCCAGACCCTTCCCAACGAACGGCCCGAAAAACGGCAGCGCAGTCGCCACAACGAGGCCCGCCCCCCTCAACGTCGAGGCAAACGTCGGATTCGGAAGAATCGAACGAGCCTTGTCGTAACTCACCGAGAATGCCCAACCGGCCAGGATTATCCAGGGGAAGATGACCATATGATAGTGCGTGCCGTCGGCAAATGTGGCGAGCGTCATGAAGGTGTGCGTTGCGAAGAGAGTCGCCGCCAGAACCGGGAAATCTCGCCGCGCCCGCGTCTCGTCATTATCCCCGCTCCACCCGCGCGCAATCAGATAGGCGAACGCCGCGCCCGCAAGTAGCGGCGGATAATAGAACATGCCCGCGTAGCCAGACCCCATATGAACGAGTTCGCGCACAACCAAGAGCAATAGAATTGCCCCAATCACGAATGAGACTACAAACAACCTGCGCGCTTTGGCATATATGAACAGCAGGCAGATCAATCCGCATACCGCCACAAGCGCCGCAAACCATAATATCTGTGCCACCGACAGACCGCCGAGCTGACCAAACGTGGGATAAATTCGCCTGAAACTCTCCTGAAGCGGATGCGTAACCAGCACAACCCTGTAGAAATCCTTCCACCCCATCAACTGCGAAAGCCAGACAAACCAGGGAGCGACCACCAGAGCAAACCCACATGCGAGCGCCGCCCCCTTCTTCAGCAAGCCTCCAAACATCCGCCCAAAGTCAACATCCTTGGCCCTTACAAGCGATGCCGCAACACACGCGTCAATCGCAGCCACGGGAAGGAAGAAGACCGCGAAATGCTCGATGCCGACCTTCACATTGGCCGCCAACAACGCGCGGATAATTACATAGGGAAATAGCAAACATCCCGCTGCGAGCAGGCACAATTCCACGAGGATAAATGGAATCCGCGATAACCCCGATCCAGTGCCATCCCCGGCCCTGGCGTAATCCGCCAGCTCCGCCGTATGGATGGCCGCCGCCGATGCCGTCGCCGCCGCCACAAAACTCACCAGGCCGATATTCTGCTTCACCGAAAAAACCGCCCCGACTGCAACCCCGGCCAAGAGCAGCCAAAATAAAGTCCTCTCCCGCTTCTCCGCCGACTTCAGCACGCAAAGGAGCGCAAGCATGCTGAAGCAAATCGCAAACCAGCCGCTATACGGAATATTCAGTGACACGTTTCCCCAAAGCAAGCAAACGACCACTACCACTGCCGCCATAGGCTCCGGGACCAGTCGCCTCGAAATCAGGAACAAGGCCGCGGCGCATGCAATGAGCGTCAGCGCCAGGAGCAGCTTCGTCGAATAGATGCTTACCCCGAACCACGCGAAGGCCAAGACGTTAATATAGAACGAGCCGGGCGCCCAATTCTCCCAGAAGTCTAGATACGGAACGCCTCCCCCGTATGCCGACTCATAGTTTGTCAACTGATGCCCGATGTCGCTGAAACAATAAGGCGAGAAGAAATTGAGGTCCAGCGTCGAAAAGCAAAGGCACACACCGCTTGCGGCCAGCACTACCGCAATAAGCCATCCATGTTCTTGAAGCCGCTTCATTGTGGTTCCAGCATTGCCATTCAATGCTTACACGAGCGTTGTTACGCGAGGATGCCCGTAACTGCTAATTTCCAATGCGAAGGAATAAACGAAGAGTGCAGAGGATGTTCCTGGAAACATCATTGTGGGAAATGAAGCCGCGTCACATGCGGAATCCCTTTCACCGACACCGGGTTCCTGATAGCTAAACCGTCACGCGCCGCCGGGTACGGTCTCGAATCACCTGAGCCGGTAGACCGTCGTTCCGTCAACCTTTTCCTTGCTAACCTTCTCCCGCTCCTCAAGGTACCTCAGATGTGACAGCGCTTCACCGGTCGCGAACCATTTCTGGGAAACCGGGAATTCTTCCCACGAGTCGGCCTGGATGTCCCAGGTCATCCCAGAGGCAACCTGATAGGCGTTTCGCGGGCCTTCATTCAAGATGGCCAGCACCTCCTCGGCTCGTCGCCGGTGATGCAGCTTCAGCTCCTCGATGCGCCCCCTGCAGTCCCGCATGATGCGGCGATGCCCCGGAAGCACAAGCGCGATGTCCATCTGATAGACCTTGTCCAGGCTCGCCAGATACTCTTCGAGCGGGTTCTCCGTGTCCGACCACAACTGAATGTTCGGCGTGATGTCGATGAGGATGTGGTCGCCCGACAGAAGTATCTTTTGGGCAGGCTCGTACAGGCACATGTGGCCGCGGGTGTGGCCGGGCGTCTGCACGCACTCAAGCCGATAGTTTCCCGCGGTCAGCACGTCCCCGTCATTCAACAACGTGAGCGGCCATTCCCGCTCTGTCGCGTACTTGTAACCCGGATGATTCTGCAGCGCGGCCTGGAGCTCATCCTGCGGAAAACCGTTCAGTCCCGCAAAACCCACCATCTCATCCCAGGCGCCAGCATATATCCTGGCGGCGTCGGGCCGGTTAAAGTATACCTTCGATGTCTCGGTCGCGAGGCTGCCGACGAGCCCGAAATGGTCGGCATGCAAGTGCGTGATAAAGAAATCAGTATTCGCGAGGTCCACCTTGAGCTGCTTCAGGCCCGCGTCCATTGCCTCACGGCATGCGCGGCGGTTCATGCCGGTATCAATCATCAGGTTGCGCTCGCTCTTTATCACATAAGAGTTGATGCTCTTCAACGGATTCCCCGGAAGCGGTATTTCCATCCTATAGAAATCCGGGCGGACCTCCTCGATCATACTCGACTCCTTTTTGGTCATGGCCGTCTTCACAGCCGGGGAATTTGCAAAGCGTCATGGGGCAGCTTCAATCCTACTGTATCGCCCCGGCCAAGTCAAGGCGCGCAAGGCGACACGGCTCCCATGTGTCCGTAAACAGGCATAATCCATAACCAAGAACCGCCTTCGGTCATGTTTGACTTTCTATGAGGCTTTATGACATAATAAACTGATTTGTATAAGGAAAACTGTTGAAAGAAACCACCGACAAGGGGGAAAGAGATGGCCATTAGAGTAGGAATCAACGGATTCGGACGTATCGGTCGGATGGTGTATCGGGCAACGCTGGAAAACCCCGAAATAGAAGTCATCGCGGTCAATGACATTACAGATGCCGCTACTTTGGCGCATCTCTTGAAATATGATTCAACCCACCGCCGCTTTCCCGGAAAGGTTTCGGCGAAAGACAACATGCTGTTCGTGGGCGAAGCGCAGGTCAAAGTGCTGGCCGAGCGCGACCCCGCGAAGCTGCCGTGGAAGGACCTAGGGGTCGAAATAGTCGTCGAGGCGACGGGCATTTTCCGCAAACGCGAGGAATGCCAGAAGCACATCCAGGCCGGCGCCAAGAAGGTGCTGCTCACCGTTCCTCCAAAGGGAGAAGTTGACGCCATGATCGTTCTCGGCGTCAACGACGACAAGCTCAAGCCCGAGCACTCCATCGTCTCCAACGCTTCATGCACCACCAACTGCCTCGCTCCCATGGCAAAGGTGCTTCATGAGGCGTTCACGATCGAACACGGCCTTATGACCACGATTCACGCCTACACGGCGGACCAGCGCCTGGTTGACGCCCCTCATAAGGACCTGCGGCGCGCCCGCTCGGCGGCGGTTTCGATCGTGCCCACAACCACGGGCGCCGCGAAAGCGGTCGGCAAAGTGCTGCCCGACCTCAACGGCAAGCTTGACGGCATTGCCATGCGCGTCCCAGTCCAAAACGGCTCGGTGACGGACCTCGTGGCCACCTGCAAGAAGGACGTGAGTGTTGACGCGATAAACCGAGTGATGAGCAAGGCGGCAGAAACCACGCACAAGGGTATCATAGAATACTGCGAGGACCCCATCGTCTCGGTGGACATTATCGGGAACCCGCACTCCTCCATTTACGATTCCCAGCTCACCATGGTTCTCGGGCCAAAGATGTTCAAGGTGGTCTCCTGGTACGATAATGAATGGGGGTATTCGAAGCGCTGCGCCGACCTCATCGAAAGAATGGCCGGTTAGAAAAGTCCAGGAGCGTGCCCGATGAACAAGCTGACCATAGGAGACGTGGAACTTCGCGGCAAGAGGGTTTTCATACGGGTCGATTTCAACGTGCCTCTCGAAAACGGGGAAGTCGCCGACGATACGCGCATCGAGGGCGCTATTCCCACGATCAAATATGTGATGGAGCACGGCGGCAAGGTGATCCTGGCCTCCCATCTCGGGCGTCCCAAGGGCAAGGTGGTTGACAAGTTCCGGCTCGATCCCGTCGCGCGCCGATTGAGCGAATTGCTGGGTCAACCCGTGAACAAGCTCAACGACTGCGTCGGCGCTGAAGTGGAACGGGTTGTCTCCGGCATGAAGCCGGGCGAGGTCGTGCTTCTGGAGAACCTTCGCTTTCACGAGCAGGAAGAGGCCAATGACGAGCAATTCGCGAGGTCTCTTGCCAAGCTGTGCGACATTTATGTAAACGACGCCTTTGGAACCGCTCACCGCGCCCACGCCTCGACCGAAGGCATCACGAGATTTGTCGAGAAGTCGGTCGCGGGCTTTCTCATGGGAAAAGAGATCGAATACTTCCAAAGGGTTCTTCAGAATCCCTCTCGGCCATTTGTGACGATTCTGGGCGGCGCGAAGGTCTCGGACAAGATCGGCGCCATAGACAACCTGATGGAGAAGGCGGACAAGCTGCTGATCGGCGGCGGAATGGCCTACACATTCCTGAAGATGCAGGGCCATGAAATCGGCAAGTCGCTCTTCGAGGCGGACAAGACCGACCTGGCCCGCGCAATCATGGACAAGGCGCAGCGGCTTGGCAAACCGTTTGTGCTCCCGCTCGATAACGTGATTGCAGAGAAACTGAGCGAGGACGCCAAAGCCAGCGTAACCGCAGGGAAAGACATCACCGACGGATGGATGGGCCTCGATATCGGCCCAAAGACAATCGATTTGTTCTGCAAGGAGTTAAAGGGCGCAAAGACAGTCGTGTGGAACGGGCCTCTGGGCGCATTCGAGTTCCAGCAGTTCGCGCGAGGCACCCGGAGCGTGGCGCAGTGCGTGGCCGATTCCGACGCGCTGTCTGTCATAGGAGGGGGTGACACGGCTTCGGCGATAACCCAGTTCGGGCTGGCCGACAAGATGTCACACATATCAACCGGCGGCGGAGCGTCACTCGAGATGCTCGAGGGCAAGAAGTTGCCCGGCGTCGCGGCGCTCACAGATCGCTAGCCGGTCACACGTTTCGTAACCATTTCTAGGGGGGTGAACCTCCGACGCCTTGCTTGGGAATGGGGGTATTTCCACCAAAGGAGGAACGACGTCAATGACGATCACGAAGGACGAAAAGCAGAGGCTCATCAAGAAGTTCCAGACCCACGAGGGTGACACCGGCTCACCGGAAGTTCAGATCGCGATTCTCACCGAACGCATCAATGGACTCACTAACCACTTTGAGGCGCACAAGAAGGACCACCATTCGCGCCGCGGCCTGCTGAAGATGGTCGGCAAGCGGCGCCGCCTTTTGAATTACCTGAGACAAAAGGATATCGAGAGGTACCGCAAGATAATCGGCGACCTCGGTCTCAGGAAATAGCAATCCGGCGAATCATTGATTGTATGGGACGCCGGCCCAAACCCTCGGGCTGAGCGAAACCCGCTCTAATCTCAACTAATGGAGAAAACCTGATGATTGAAAGGGTAGAGACGAAACTGGGAAAGCATAACCTGATAATCGAGACCGGCCACATGGCACGGCAAGCGGACGGCGCCGTATGCGTGTTCCTGGCCGACACGGCTGTCCTGGTGACCGCGGTCGTGTCGCCGCAAATTCGCGAGGGCGTTGATTTTCTGCCGCTGACCGTAGACTATCGGGAAAAGACTTACGCCGCCGGCAAGATACCGGGCGGCTTCTTCAAGCGTGAGGGAAGGCCAAGCGAGAAGGAGGTACTCACTTCAAGACTCATCGATCGCCCCATCAGGCCGCTGTTCCCCGACGGCTTCTATAACGAAATACAGATAATGGCAACGGTCATCTCACATGATCAGGACAATGACCCTGACGTGCTGTCCATTGTCGGAGCGTCTGCCGCTCTCGCCATTTCGCCGATCCCGTTCACCAAGCTTGTAGGCGCGGTGAGGGTGGGTCGGATCAACGGCGAATTCGTGGTCAATCCCACGTATGAGGAGTTGGAGCAGAGCGACATGGATTTGATTATCGCCGGCACCAAGAACGCGATAGTCATGGTCGAGGGCGGCGCCAAAGAAGTCGATGAGGAAACGATGATAGCCGCGCTCGAGTTCGGCCATTCAATGGTCAAAGACACCATCAGGATCCAAGAGGACCTGGTGGCGCGCTGCGGAAAATTCAAGGCACCGGCGCCTCAGGTAGCGCTTGATTCAGCCATCGTTTCAAAGGTCGAGTCGTTTGCGAGCGCGAGACTGGCCGAGGTAATCTGTGTGCCCGAAAAAGTCGCTCGCCGCGAGAAAACCGACAAGCTGTTCAAGGAAACCGTTCAGCAGTTCCCTGAAGCGACCCAGGAACAACTCCCCCAGATAAAGGCGGCCTTCGAAAATCTGGAGAAGAAACTGCTGCGAGGCATGATCATAAAGCAGAAGAAGAGGGCGGATGGCCGCTCGCCCAAGGAAATACGACCGATAACCTGCGAGATCGGCCTGCTTCCCAGAGTGCATGGGTCGGCGTTGTTCACGCGCGGCGAGACTCAGGCGCTGGTGGCCACGACGCTGGGAACATCCACCGACGAGCAGATAATGGACGAACTGTTCGGCGAATACAAGAAGACATTCATGCTTCACTACAATTTCCCGCCGTTCAGCGTGGGCGAGGTAAAACCCATCAGGGGTCCGGGCCGCCGCGAGATCGGTCATGGAGCGCTTGCAGAGCGCTCGGTTTCAAGCATGATGCCAACGTTCGAGACTTTCCCCTACACGATACGCGTCGTATCGGACATACTGGAATCGAACGGGTCCTCCTCGATGGCGACGGTCTGCGGCGCCACGCTGTCGCTGATGGACGCGGGCGTTCCCATCAAGGCGCCCGTGGCCGGTATCGCGATGGGCCTCGTTCAGGAAGGCGGTGAATCGGTCGTCCTGAGCGATATCCTCGGAGTTGAGGACCACGTGGGCGACATGGATTTCAAAGTCGCTGGCAGCCAGCGGGGGATCACCGCGTTTCAACTGGACACCAAGACCGACGGACTCAGCCTGCAAACACTGGCGCAGGCCCTGGCGCAGGCGCGTGAAGGCCGGCTTTTCATACTTGACAGGATGCTCGAGGCCATTGCGCAGCCGCGCGCGGAACTCTCCAAGCACGCTCCCCGCATCATCCATATGCGGATTGACCCGGAGAAAATCCGCGATGTCATTGGGCCTGGAGGCCGGATTATCCGCGGGATCGTGAGCGAGACCGGAGCGGAGATCAATGTCGAAGACGATGGCCGCGTTCTGATCGCAGCGACCAACCCCGAGGCTGGAGAGAAGGCGTACAACATGATACGCGCTCTGGTCGAGGAGGTGGAGGTCGGCAAGATCTACACCGGCAAGGTCAAGCGCGTCCTCAAGTTCGGCGCGTTCGTCGAGATTCTGCCCGGCAAGGAGGGCCTGGTCCACATATCGGAACTCAGCGACCAGCGCGTTCGCAGAGTCGAGGACGTGTTGAACGAGGGCGACACCGTCACGGTGAAATGCATTGAGATAGACCGTCAGAACCGTATCAACCTGAGCAAGCGGGCCGCCGACAAGGAATTGGGAGTGAGGGCTTGAATTGCTCAGGCGATACCAGCTTTCCAACAAGATAGAGGTGGTCACCCAGCGCGTGTCCCACTTCAGGTCGATCGCGCTCGGTGTATGGATTCGGGTGGGTTCGGTCAACGAGCGGCCCGAGATCAACGGTGTCTCTCACCTTCTTGAGCACCTCTTCTTCAAGGGAACCAAGACGCGGACCGCCCGCCAGATCATGGAATCGCTCGAGGGAATGGGCGGCACCGCCAACGCCTTCACGAGTCGGGAGTATACATGTCTTTACGCCAGGATTCTTGACACCCACGTCGATGTGGCTGTCGAGATCCTGGCCGACGTGTTGCTCAACTCCACCTTTCGCGACCTGGAGAAGGAAAAAGCTGTCGTCGCGGAGGAAATACAATCCTATATCGACACGCCGGAAGAGCACGTGCTCGATCTCTTGTCTTCGGTCATGTGGCGGCGGCATCCGCTCGGGTTTTCCATTACCGGCTCGAAACGAGCGCTGGAACGACTCAACCTCGACATCGTCAAGGATTACTACCGACGCTGGTATGTGCCTTCGAACATTTTGATCGCGGCTGCGGGTCATTTCGACCATGACTCGCTTAGGGAACTGTTCGAAAAGCATTTCGGCGGATTAAGGGGAACCGACAACCAGTACATCTATCAGACCCCGAAGGTGCGCGCCGCGAAGAAGCTCTATTCCCGACGAATCGGCCAGGAACACATAACGATCGGAGCGCCCGGCGTTGGGGCTGATGACCCAAAGCGCTACGCCTTCAATCTGTTGGCCAATATCCTGGGCGGTTCCACCCTCTCGCGCCTGTACCAGAGAGTTCGCGAGGAAGAAGGCCTCGTGTATCAAATCAACACCTTCTTGAGTTCCTTTAGGAACACCGGGCAGTTGGGCGTCTACGCCGCCTTGAGCCCCAGGCAGGCACAGAAGGCGGTCGATATCATTCTCGAGGAACTGGCGAAGGTGAAAACCGAGAAGGTGCCCGACGATGAGCTTCAAAGCGCCAAGGAGCAGCTCAAGGGAAATATAGTGCTAGCGCTCGAGAGCACGTCGGGCCGCATGATGCGTCTGGCGCGTTCGGTGCTCGCGCTCAATCAGGTGGAAAGCCTCAAGACAATCATGCAGCGGATAGAAGACGTCACGGCGGATGAGGTTCGCGATCTCGCCAGGGAACTGTTGCGCGAAGAAGTCCTCAACTTCGTCGCTCTCGGTCCACTGAAAGACATCAAACTCAGAGCGCTATGAAATGGCCGGCACGCCCACACCGAACCATATGCTGCGAACCCTGAACTCTAAACTTGAACCTTGAATCTGCATGGTTACAGTCCGCGTCAAGAGACTCCCTCACAATCCCGACCTTCCTCTTCCTCAACGAATGAGCGCACACAGCGCCGGCTTTGACCTTCTTGCCGCCATTGACGGCCCCGTCACCGTCTCGCCGGGTCAAAGGACGCTGATCCCGACCGGACTCGCGCTCAGCATCCCCCCCGGCTACGAGGGCCAGGTACGCCCTCGCAGCGGGCTTGCGGTCAAGTATGGGCTGAGCATCCCGAATGCGCCCGGCACGATCGACTCCGATTATCGCGGCGAGGTGAAGGTGGCCGTCATCAATCTGGGGCAAGAGCCGGTCATCATCAAGCGCGGCGACCGCATCGCGCAACTTGTCATCTGCCCTGTCGCGGAGGCTACCCTCGAGGAGTCAACTGAACTGGATTCCACCCCGCGCGGGGAGGGCGGCTTCGGGCACACGGGAGTTTAGGAAGGGGAGAAGAAGAAAGGGAAAAAGACAGAAGGGACACCATGCCGCATGGTATCCCCTCTATAGATTTCTCGGCTGCGAGTTATCCAACCGATACTGTGTCACTGAGACTCGATCGGCGTGATGTGAAGCTCAACCCTGCGATTCTGCTGACGACCCTCCGGAGTGTCATTAGTCGCAACGGGCCGAGTCTCGCCGTAACCGATCACCTGAATTCGGGCGGAGTACAACCCCTGAGCAATGAGATAATCCGCGACCGACTGGGCTCTTTTCTCGGAGAGCCACTGATTATATGTTTCTGTGCCGGTGCTGTCGGTGTGACCCTCTATGAGAATATTGAAATCGGGATATTTCGCGAGAACTTGCGCAACCTGGCTGAGATTATCCTGAGCGCCCGGTTTCAAGGAATACTCGTTCACGTCAAAGAGGATTTTCTCTCTGAGCACCACCACCAATTCCTCTTCGCTCGGGCGCTGAACTTCCGCCACCCGGCTCAGTTCTTCCTGCTGCTTGTCAAGTTGGGCGCCTATCAGACCGCCCGCGAGCGCGCCAGCGGCGCCGCCTATCAGAGCCCCCTCGACAGCATGATCGGATTGATGCCCGATAATCGCACCTGTGCCCGCGCCGACCGCGCCGCCGATAGCGGCGCCTTTCTGCCACTTCGGGGTATTCTCACACGAGACGGCAACCACCAATGCGAAGCAGCCTGCAAGGATGAGTTTAATCGCATTCATTCCAAAGTTCCTCCTGAATCTCCCTGACGTCGTACCTGCCCACAAACCATATTCTTTCCCTCCCTGCGTCCAAGCGCAAGAAGAATGTTTGAGCGGACGTGATTGCAGGGTCTTGTGAAGAGAACCGAAGAAAGGAGCTTCGCCACAGAGCAAAGTTTTTCGGGCATCTGTCGCCCCTTACTCGATGGATGGGCGCCTCACGGCATCTGCCCCCGGAGATACATCCCCTTTCTGTCAAGATGTCTTCTCACTTCCTTCCGGAAAGACGGGCCGCAGAAACGGATTCCCTCTCCGGAGGCAAATATCATTGTGAGGCTGCGTATACCGCGACAGCTACTATCTGACGAAAGGGCGTCTATCAACGACGGTCGCGTCCGCCGGGACGCCGACCACCGCCGCCACCGCCGCCCGGTCCGCGGCCGCCGCCTCTTCCGAAGCCGCCGCCCCCACCACCGCCGCCACGTCTGTCCTCACGAGGACGAGCTTCATTGACGGTGAGCGAGCGCCCCTTTAGCTCCTTGCCGTTCATGCTGGAGATGGCCTGTCGGGCCTCCGCCTCGACCGGCATCTCGACGAAGCCGAACCCTCTGGGCTCGCCGCTGAATTTGTCGGTGATGATTTTGGCGGACGTCACTTTGCCGAAGGCCTCAAAAGCCTCACGCAAGTCGGCCTCGCTTGCATCACGTGAAAGGTTACCTACGTAGATGTTCATCTTGACCTCCGTTTGAACTCCATACGTTCAAAAACACCCGTTAGTTTGTCACTGCGCAGTCAAATTTCGCAAGGCTTGCGCAGGCCCGACGCCGACAATCTCCGACGCCGCCACTCAAAGGTTGTCCGTTCCCACCTCCTCGAAGCTCCATGCCAATCATTATGATTCCACGTGATAAGAGAGGCAACAATGCTGCCCCGAAATCGCGTCGTTACTGGCCTCAGTTCTATCGGACTTCAAGAAGCGCATGAAAACTCTGAAAGGTCCCTTGGTATGAAGGTCAGACTCTCGGAGAGTACACTGTCAGGCTGGTCAGCGCACTGTGGTGCGACATTTTACGGTGTGAGCCACTCGCCTGGCTTAGTCGCCTTGAGTTCAACTGTTCTCCCGTATTGGCTCAAAGATCGATATTGTATTCCCCTCTTTAGGTAAGAATACACTGCCCCCTCCCAATTGTCAAATCGGCCAACCCGTCGGCAGATTTCTTTCGCGGTAAGAAGTGGACATACTGAGATGAATGGTTAGACGGTAGGGGATGGTTTGGTGAGGGGGACTTATGCGTATCAGATCGCCGGGGCCGGTTGTTAATACTCCAATAGAATTGTGTTCAGAGACGGCTGCAAGGATGGCCGAGGCTGCAAGCGTGTTTCTCGCATCGCTGGGCGCAGAGGAAAGGGAGAGGGCGCATTTTTCGGTGCGGAGCGAGTTTCGGCGGGAGTGGGACTATCGGCCGGGCGAACGGAAGGGGATATCGCTGAAACAGCTTGACAGCAGCCAGCGGAAGCTTGCGCACGCTCTGCTCGCGAGCGGCCTGAGCCGGCAGGGAAACACCAAGGCGCTCATGATAATGAGCCTGGAGGCCGTGTTGAGGGAACTCGAAGGCGAGAGTGGCCCGGGATTCATGAGAGACCCTGAGCTTTACCATGTTTCCGTGTTCGGGGAACCATCGGACGATTCGCCTTGGGGGTGGCGGGTGGAGGGCCATCATCTTTCGATCAATTTCCTCGCGGTTGAGGGGAAGCGGATCGCGCCGACTCCCAACTTCTTCGGGGCGAATCCGGCGCGCGTGCCGGGCGGGCGGCTCGAAGGCCTGCGCGTGCTCGCGGCGGAGGAAGACCTCGCGCGCCAGCTTCTCGGCTCACTGGATGATACGCAATTGAAGAGGGTCGTCATCAACTCGCAGGCGCCGCCGGATATCTTTACGGATAACAGCGCACGGGTGATTCTCGACAAGCCGGCGGGGCTTTCGTATGCAGACATGACCGAGGAGCAGCGGGCGCATCTAATGGACCTGGTGGGCGAATACGTGCTCCGGGTTCCTCGCGACGTGGCGGAATTGCGGATGGAGCGCATAGAAAACGAGGGGAAGCAGAATCTTCATTTCGCGTGGGCGGGCGAAACGAAGGCGGGCGGTCCTCATTACTACCGCGTGCATGGCCCCAGTTTTCTGGTCGAGTACGACAACACGCAGAACAATGCGAACCATATTCACACTGTCTGGCGTGACATTGAGGACGATTGGGGCGAGGACCTGCTGAGGCGGCATCATCGGTCGGCGCACACATGCTCGCATTCCGCTTTCTCGATCATTTGAAGCGTCGCGTTATCGATTGACTTCTTGTTCATGATACCTCCCGCGAACCTTTTGAAACGCGAAACCGGGCCTGCTCATGCTCAAAGCTATGCGATTGCCCCGTATTTGTAAGGGCGGCCCTGTGTGGCCGACCGGGTGCCCACATAGGGCGCCCCTACGCACAAACACCGGATTGCGAAACAATCTCTCATGCGACCTTTTTAGCCGAGGATAGCGCGGAGGTCTTCCTCTGGAGTCGCGATGGGTTTTATGTCGAAATTCTTCACCAGCACGTCGAGCACGGCGGGCGTGATGAAGGCCGGCAGGCTCGGGCCGAGCCGGATTCCCTTGATTCCCAGATGCAGCAGGGTCAGCAGGATGGAGACGGCCTTCTGCTCGTACCATGAGAGCACCATCGAGAGCGGCAGTTCGTTGACGCCGACATTGAACGCCTTCGAGAGCGCGACCGCGATCTGAATGGCGGAGTAGGCGTCATTGCACTGCCCGACGTCAAGCAGCCTGGGGATGCCGCCGATTGTGCCGAGGTCCTTGTCGAAGAAGCGGAATTTGCCGCACGCGAGCGTGAGCACGACGCAATCGTTCGGCAGTTGCTCAACGAATTTGGTGTAGTAGTTCCTGCCGGGCTTCGCGCCGTCGCAGCCGGCGACGAGGAAGAAGTGGCGGATGGCGCCGCTCTTGACGGCCTCGATGACCTTGTCGGCCACTCCGAGGACCGCGTTTCTGGCGAAGCCCACCATGACGCACTTGCCGTCCGTGTCGGCGGCGAAGCCGGGAAGCTCGAGGGCTTTGTTGATGGCGGGCGCGAAGTTTCCGTCCGAGATATGGGTGATGCCGGGCCAGCCGACCTGTCCGCAGGTGAAGATGTTAGCCTTATAGGAGTCGCGCGGCTTCTGGATGCAGTTGGTGGTCATAACGATAGCGCCCGGGAATTCCTCGAATTCGCGGGCCTGATTCTGCCATGCGGTTCCATAGTGTCCGACCAGGTGCGGATATTTCTTGAGGCTGGGATAGCCGTGTGCGGGCAGCATCTCGCCGTGGGTGTAAACGTTGATGCCCTTTCCCTGGGTCTGCTTGAGGATTTCCTCGAGGTCCTTGAGGTCGTGGCCGGAGACGACGATGGCCTTGCCCTTCCTGTCGCCGAGCGAAACTCTTGTGGGAACGGGATGACCGTACTTTCCCGTATTGGCGGCGTCGAGAAGTTCCATGACCTTCAGGTTCACTTCGCCGCACTGAAGGACCAGCTTCACCCAGTCATCGAGGCTCAGGTCATTTCTCAGGGTTGCCGCGAGTCCTTCGTGAATGAACGTATATACGGAATCATCGCGCTGGCCGAGTATCTGTGCGTGGTCGGCGTAGGCGGCGACACCCTTTATGCCGAACACCAGTATGCTTTGGAGCGAGCGGATGTTGGGGTCAAGGCCGTCATCCGCTTTGAGGCCGACCGCCTTGCCTTGTTGGATGAGACCGTCGAGGTCCTGCGCCGGCTTGAAGGTGGCGGGCGCCTGCGTGAGATTGCCCTTTCCGCCTGCGGCGGCCACTTTCTTTTTCAGTTCGTCCCTAGCCTCCACGGTGCGTCGGACGAGCGAGCCGAGGCGCTCGGCGTCGAAATTGACGTTCGTGAGCGTGGCGAAGAGGGCCTTGCACGTGAATTCGTTCATCTTCTGGTCGTTGATGCCCGCCTTGCGCCCTTCCACTGCGTAAAGCGAGAGGCCTTTGAGGGCGTGTATCAGCAGGTCTTGCAGCGCGGAAACATCGGGCTGTTTTCCGCAGACGCCGACCTTGGTGCAACCCTCTCCCTTTGCGGCTTGTTCGCACTGATAGCAGAACATGTTCAACTCCGTCATCGTTTTCCTCCTTCTGATTTCCTGTGTGTTGAAATCTACAGATCAGGCTCACTACGGCTCCTGAATCACTGAGACCATCATATCCGTCTGCGCCCAGGTAATCTTTGACATAAGTCACATGGATCGGTTTTTCTTGACAAGGCGTCTTTAGTGACCTTCATGTTGCGGACTATTTTAGTCGAAAACGATGGAAAGCGCTACTTGGATGCTTTCTGTTCAAAAATGTGCAGGTCATACGGGTGATCGTAAATCTGCGCATGGATGGATATATCACATAAGTCAATATAAAATAATGTCTTACGCAGTGTGGATGAGGATTTCTGGAGACTTCTTGGCTCGGCACAGAATATGCCATATAGATTATTGCCTGGAGAAGGCGTCAGGCATGTCTTGCGTGCATGTCGCCCGCGCTGGGTATCGCGCGAAAGGGCGAATACGAGGTTTGCCGCTACGGGTGAAGGGACGAGATGATGGAATTGATGTCGTGGCAGAACGAGCCGTTTACCGTCTTACTTCTAGCTGTGGCGTTGGGCATGACGCTCTTGGGAGCGTACGTGGCCTGGCGAAAAGACGCGCCGGGCTCAAAGACGGCGGCCCTGTTCATCTTTGCGAGCGCGGAGTGGATTCTGTGCTATGCGTTAGAGTTGAGCGCGAACACGTTAGCCGGCAAGCTTTTCTGGAATAAGACGCAGTATCTGGGTATTGTGACCGCCCCGACCGCGTGGTTTGCGTTTGTCTTGCAGTATACGGGGCGCGAGCAATGGCTCTCGCGAAAGACGATGGTTTTCCTTGGGCTGACGGCCGCCTTTGTATGGGTCCTCGTTTTAACAAATAGCGCCCATGGGCTGATGTGGACAAGTGCCGAGATTCTGCCGGGCTATCCGTTCCTCGAGCTGAAGAAGGAGTTTGGGATCGGCTTTTGGGCGATGTTCTCCTATATCTACGTGTTGTTGATAATGAGCGCCGCATTTCTCGCCGAGACATTCATCCGCTCATCCCACCTTTACAAGTGGCAGGCGGCTCTGCTGTTACTTGGCACGTTCATTCCCGGAATGGGGCGAATCCTGACGATTACAAGGCTCAATCCGTATTCGTTTCTCGACCTCGAGATATTGGGACTGAGCATATGCGGCCTGATTCTGGCGTGGTGCGTGTTTCGGTTGCATCTCATAGACATTATCCCGATCGCGCGAGAGGCCGTGATCGAAAACATGAATGACGCCATCATTCTGTTGGACCGACACGGGGTTGTGATAGACATAAATCCGGCTGGTCAGCGATTGATCGGGAGGACCGATTCGGAGATAATCGGTCACTCCTTTGAGGCGGCGTGGCCCGGGACAATCAGTCTCGAGGACTGTCCGGGGAACACGGAAGTGGTTCTTGAAATGGACGGCGCGCAGAGGACCTGCGATATGCGTTTGTCGCCGTTGATGGACTGGAGAGGGCGGCCGGCGGCCACAATCCTCCTGTTGCGCGATGTGACCGCACGGAAGCGAGCTGAGGAGGCGCTCCGAGCGAAGGAGAAGCGCCACTCCGCCATACTCGATGCGATTCCCGATCTGGTGTATGAGTTGGACCTCGACGGAACGATTAATTGGGCAAACCGGCATGCGCTCGAATCGCTCGGATATTCGGCGGATCGATTCATGAGAATCAAGCTGAATGAGTTGCTCGACCAAGAAGGGCTGGAGACGGCGTTTCGGGTGATAGGCGACTTGCTCGAGGGAAAGCATCCTCAGCCTGAGATTTACCAGGTGAAAGCCAGCGATGGGCGAGTGATACCGGTGGAAGCGCAAGTCACCCTCTTGGGAGGAGACGGTCAGCCGCGGACCGTTCTTGGGGTTGCACGCGACATAACCGAGCGCATACGAACCGAACGGCAACTCAGGGCTTCCGAGGAGAAGTATAGGACATTGCTTGAGAATATCGAGGACGGCTTCTACGAGGTCGACCTGAGCGGCAACTTCGTGCTGTTCAACGGCGTGATATGCAAGGTCCTCGGTTACTCCAAGGATGAAATAATCGGCATGAATTACCGCACGTACGTGGACGGGGAGAATGCGCGGAGATTATTCCAGGCATTCAACGCTGTCTTTACGACCGGCCAACACAACAAGGGATTTATGTGTGAGGTCACGACACGAGACGGCGCGAAGAAACCGGTGGAGTATAGCATTTCGCTCGTGCGTGACGAACAAGGAACTCCGATAGGCTTCCGGGGGATTGTGCGCGACATTTCCGAGCGGAGGCGCGCCGAGGAGTTGCTCAGGGCGTCGGAAGAGAAGTACCGCACTCTCTTTGAGGAATCAAGAGACGTAGTCTTCATGAGCACCCCGCAGGGACGGTTCCTTGACATCAATCCCGCGGGCGTGGAGTTGTTCGGATATTCATCAAAGGAAGAGATGTTGAAGATCGATATAGCCGGGGACCTGTTTCTCAATCCCCTGGAGCGTGAGAGTTACCGCAGGCTGATCGAGCGGCAGAGATATGTGAAAGATTACGAGATGTCGTTGAAGCGGAAGGACGGCAGACCGGTAAGCGTGCTCGTGACAGCCAATGCGGTATGCGGCCAAAACGGCGAGATATCGGCCTACCGGGGATTCATTCGTGACATCACGGAGCGGAAACAGCTTGAGCAGCAGCTATTCCAGGCGCAGAAGATGGAAAGCATCGGGACGCTTGCGGGCGGGATCGCGCACGATTTCAACAACCTGCTCGGGGGGATATTGGGCTATGCATCGTTCCTCAAGAGCAAGCTTTCCGATGGCGACCCCCACTTCAAGTACGTTGACACGATAGAGAGAAGCGCGATGAGGGCGGCGGAACTCACCTCTCAGCTCCTGGGGTTTGCGCGCGGGGGCAAATACGACGCCAAGCCCGTGAACATGAACAAGGTGATCGAGGAGACGCTGAAGATAATCGGGCGGACCTTGGACAAGTCAATCGAGATCACCACGCATCTGTGCGAGGAGCTTCCCACGGTGGAGGCGGATGCGGCGCAGATGCAGCAGGTGCTGATGAACCTGTTTGTGAATGCGGGAGATGCGATGCCGCACGGGGGCAAGCTGATCGTTGAGACGAGCACATCGGTGTTGGGTGAGGACTATGTGAGGACGCACTTGGGTTCGAAGCCGGGCAAGTACGTGATCGTCTCGGTAACGGATACGGGGATAGGGATGGACAGGGAGACGGTCAAGCGGATATTCGAGCCGTTCTTCACGACGAAGGAGAAGGGGAAGGGTACAGGGCTTGGGCTGGCGATGGTGTACGGGGCGGTGAAGAATCATGGCGGCTCGATCCGGGTGTACAGTGAGCCGGGGGCAGGCACGACCTTCAAGGTTTATCTTCCCGCACATGGCGCTCCGGAGCATGTGGAAGCGCCGGTAACCGCGGTCGCGAGGGGCGGAGAAGAAAGAGTCCTTGTCGTGGATGATGAGGAGACGATACGGTCGCTCGTAAAGGACACGCTCGAAAGCTACGGCTATTGTGTGCTTGTGGCTGAGAACGGCGAGGAGGCGGTCAGGATTTACCGTGAGATGGGGGAGAGGATTGACCTTGTGATTTTGGACATGGTGATGCCGAAGATGGGTGGACGCGAGACATTCCAGAGGTTGAAGGAGCTGAATCCAAAGGTAAAGGCATTATTGTCAACGGGATACAGCCAGAACGGGAAGGCGCAGGAGATACTGGACAGCGGCGTGTTGGGCTTTCTTCAAAAGCCTTATCAGACCCATGATCTGTTGGCCAAGCTGAGGAGCGTGCTGGACGCCCGTGGCAGAAGTGAGTGACAGCGAAATGAATGATGGGAATGCTCGATGAAGATTCTGGAGTACTACCACCTGATTAGACGTAAAGATCCGGCAAAATTGAAGGGGATTACCATTCGCTTTACGGCACTTGTACTTTTCCTGGTGTTGGCTGTGACCACGGCTTTTCCCCTCAACATTGAGGCCGCGCTCCCTCCGCTGCTGACCATTCTCCTGGCTGGTCTTCTCACCAACTTAATGTGGTTTCTATGGGTGGTGTGCGGGAGGGGAATGCAGTACCGTCCCTACGCCGCGACCCTGGCGGATGTATTGCTTGTCACTTGGGGCATCCACTATCTGGGCGGCATAGAGACGCATTTTGAATGGCTTTACGTTACTGTTCTGATAGGGACTGCGTCGGTTTACGGGCTGACTATCGGTATTACGAGCGCGGTCCTGAGTTCCCTCTTGTACTCGAGTCTGCTCATTGCCGAGTTTCATGGATGGATTCGGTCCTCCGACTTCAACCAGATCCTAGGTAATCCCACACATGACAGCAGATCATTCTTTTACCTTAAGCTTGTGAGCGATAATCTTCTCTTTTTTGTAACGGCACTGCTATCCGGTATCATATCCGAACAACTGATCCGGAAGAAGGACGCTCTCCTGAAAAGGAACGAGGAAATCCTGGAGATGCAGGCCACGCTGGAGCGGTACATGAATGAGTTGGAGAGAACAGTGGCCGAGCGCACGGCGGAACTCACGGATGCCAATCGGTTGCTCAGACAGGAGATCGAAGAGCGCTCATGTGTGGAAGCGGCGCTGAAAGAGTCAGAGAAGAAATATCGGCAGGTCGTCGAAAACGCAAACGAAGCCATAATCATTGCGCAGGACGGGAAGTTGAAGTTCGTCAATCAGAAGACCGTCGAGATAATGGGTTACTCTGAAGAAGAATTGAAGTCGCGACTATTCCTCGAGTTCATTCACACGGATGACCGCGAACTGGTCGTCCAGAACTACTTGAGCAGGTTGAAAGCGGAGAGTCCCCCGAGCGCGTATGATTTCAGGATCATAAACAAGGCGGGCGAGGTTAAATACGCTCATATCAATGCCGTCTTGATTGAGTGGAATGGCAAACCGGCCACCCTCAATTTCCTCTATGATATCACCGAGCAAAAGCGCGCGGAACAGGAATTGAGGGAATCTGAAACCCGCTATCGTCTGCTTGTGGACAATTCGCTCACCGCCATTTGTCTTATCCAGGACGGAACATTCCACTTTGTCAATACATATCTGACCGAAATGTCGGGCTACCTCCGCGAGGAATTGGAGGGGATGGCGGTCGAGCATGTGATTCATCCGGATGACAGGGAGTTTGTGCGGCAGGCCATTGTGGAACGACTCTCGGGACACGAGCCGAGCAAACGCTATCAGTATCGCTCGCTCGCAAAGGGCGGAGAGGTAAAGTGGGTTGAAGCCCTGGGGGCCGTCCTGACGTATCGCGGCAGGCCCGCCATACTCGTCAACTCCATCGACATTACCGAGCGCAAACGGACGGAGGAAGCGCTTCGGAAGAGCGAGGAGCGGTATCGTCTGGTCGCGGAAAACGTCACGGACCTTATCTGGACGACCGACATGGAAATGAGGTACACGTATATAAGTCCCTCCGTGACCCGTCTGAGGGGATTGTCAGTCGAGGAAGCTCTTTCGGAGAGCCTGGACCAGACCTTGACCCCAGACTCACTGCAACTCGGCATGCGCGTTCTAGCGGAGGAATTGGAAATAGAACGAAGGCCCGACAAAGACCCCGCGAGATGTCGGACCCTTGAATTGGAACACAGGTGCAAGGACGGCTCAACCATCTGGGCCGAGATCACGATGACGTTCCTGCGCGATCCGGAAGGCAATCCGGTCGGCATTCTCGGGGTCACACGCGATATTACCAAACGTAGACTCGCGGAGCAGGCGCTCAAGGAATCGGAGAAGCGCTACCGGGCGCTCGTGGACAATTCGCTCACCGGCATTTGTATTGTATGGGGGGATCGATGCCTGTTCGTGAACAGACGCCTTGCAGAGATGTCGGAATACAGCGAGCAAGAGTTGCTGGAGATGCCTTTTGTCAATATCGTTCATCCAGATGACAGGGAGTTTGCGCTGCAACTGGCGGCGCTGCGGCTGTCGGGCGAGCCGCCCACCGTCCCGCACCAGTATCGCGGCGTCACCAAGAGCGGCAAGGTCCTGTGGGTGGAAACGTTCGGCACGCTCATCGAATATCAAGGCCAGCCCGCCGTGTTGGTCAACCTGATTGACGTCACCGAGCGCAAACGGGCCGAGGAACTGCTACGGACATCCGAAGAAAAGTACAGGACGCTTTTCGAGGAGTCAATGGATGGCGTCTATATCTCCACGCCGGATGGGCGAATTCTTGACATCAACCCGGCGGCCGTCAAACTTTTCGGGGCCTCTTCGAAGGAAGAGATGCTGAAAGTCAATGTGATAAAGCAAGTGTATTCAAACCCCGACGACCGGCTGAAAATGATGAAGATTATGAGCCAAAAGGGGTATGTGAAGGACTACGAAATGGTGATGAAAAGAAAAGATGGCCAGCCGATAAATATCCTGGTGACGGCCACCGCATTATACGGAGAGAACGGCGAGATATCGGCCTACCGGGGATTCATTCGTGACATCACGGAGCGGAAACAGCTTGAGCAGCAGCTATTCCAGGCGCAGAAGATGGAAAGCATCGGGACGCTTGCGGGCGGGATCGCGCACGATTTCAACAACCTGCTCGGGGGGATATTGGGCTATGCATCGTTCCTCAAGAGCAAGCTTTCCGATGGCGACCCCCACTTCAAGTACGTTGACACGATAGAGAGAAGCGCGATGAGGGCGGCGGAACTCACCTCTCAGCTCCTGGGGTTTGCGCGCGGGGGCAAATACGACGCCAAGCCCGTGAACATGAACAAGGTGATCGAGGAGACGCTGAAGATAATCGGGCGGACCTTGGACAAGTCAATCGAGATCACCACGCATCTGTGCGAGGAGCTTCCCACGGTGGAGGCGGATGCGGCGCAGATGCAGCAGGTGCTGATGAACCTGTTTGTGAATGCGGGAGATGCGATGCCGCACGGGGGCAAGCTGATCGTTGAGACGAGCACATCGGTGTTGGGTGAGGACTATGTGAGGACGCACTTGGGTTCGAAGCCGGGCAAGTACGTGATCGTCTCGGTAACGGATACGGGGATAGGGATGGACAGGGAGACGGTCAAGCGGATATTCGAGCCGTTCTTCACGACGAAGGAGAAGGGGAAGGGTACAGGGCTTGGGCTGGCGATGGTGTACGGGGCGGTGAAGAATCATGGCGGCTCGATCCGGGTGTACAGTGAGCCGGGGGCAGGCACGACCTTCAAGGTTTATCTTCCCGCACATGGCGCTCCGGAGCATGTGGAAGCGCCGGTAACCGCGGTCGCGAGGGGCGGAGAAGAAAGAGTCCTTGTCGTGGATGATGAGGAGACGATACGGTCGCTCGTAAAGGACACGCTCGAAAGCTACGGCTATTGTGTGCTTGTGGCTGAGAACGGCGAGGAGGCGGTCAGGATTTACCGTGAGATGGGGGAGAGGATTGACCTTGTGATTTTGGACATGGTGATGCCGAAGATGGGTGGACGCGAGACATTCCAGAGGTTGAAGGAGCTGAATCCAAAGGTAAAGGCATTATTGTCAACGGGATACAGCCAGAACGGGAAGGCGCAGGAGATACTGGACAGCGGCGTGTTGGGCTTTCTTCAAAAGCCTTATCAGACCCATGAATTACTGTCCAGACTCCGGACCGTGCTGGACACGCACCTATAACGCGGCTCATTGACTGTTGCCTCCAGGAGAAGACCTTAAGAGCCCGCAATTCTGCTTTCATGTCGTACACCCCAGGAGGGCTGCTCTCTCTATTGACTCGCTCAAAGTTACTCTGCTAAAATGGTTTCTGCTGGTTTGTTGGCCTTCCCGTATGTATGATTGCCGGCTGTTGCGACTCTATGTCGGACGTGACGAGCGGCAAGCAAATTGGTGTTGAGGCTTTCCTGAAGCCGGGGCAAAAGAAAGAAGATGACAGAGGTATCGGAACGGATTATCGAAGAAAACCACAAGGGAGTGCGGGTGCTCAATTACCGGGACCGTCCCCGCAATCTCTATTCGATCCTGCGGTCGTCCGCCGCCCGATTTCCAGATAGGAACGCATTTGAGTGCGGCTCGGTAGTCAGGACGTACGCTCAGTTCCTCAAGGAGGTCGATCTCTTCGCTGCCGCCCTTCAGACGAAGCTTGGCGTGAAGAAGGGCGACCGCGTGGCGCTCGTTCTGGGGAACGACATCGCGTTTCCGCTCACCTTCTTTGCGGCTGCCCGGATAGGCGCCATCTCAGTGCCGATCAACACTCGTTTTGTCGCCAAAGAGATAGCATACATTCTGAACAACTGCGGCGCATCGGTTGCGGTTGTGCAGCCCGAGTATTGGAGTGAATGTCTGCGGGCCCGAAAATCGGCGCGACAACTCAAACACATGATATCGGCCGGTCCCCGCGAAGACGCTGCGGACGGTTTCGAGTTGACCGCCCTGCTGGAGCATCCGGGAGGACAGTTGACCGAGGTCGACGTGGATGAGAGCGACCTCGCCTGCATTTTTTACACCGCAGGGACCATGGGGAAACCCAAGGGCGCCATATGCACGCATCGCAACATTGCGGCAAACTGCATAAACATCGAGATTGCCACGGGCGCTACCGACGCAAGACAACTCATTTGCGTGCCTCTTTTTCATCCGACGGGCTGTCATAGCCAGTTGATATTTGGCGTGTTCATCGGGTGTACCAGCGTAATTCAGCGTCATTTCAACTCCGACCAGACGTTGACATTGCTCGGAAAGGCCTCCATCAACACCCTGGTGGGTGTCCCTACCATCTATTGGTTGCTCCTTGCGCAGATGAAGCTGAAGGACTATGACTGCAACTCGCTCAGGAACATCATATACGGGGGCGCTCCGGCCTCGCCCGAGCTGGTGAGGCGTTTGCGCGAGGAGTTTCCTTCTGCACGGCTCGGGAATGGCTACGGACTGACCGAGTGTTCTTCCCTCGCAACATTTCTGCCCGACGAGTACGCGATGCAGAAACCCGATTCGGTAGGGCCTCCCGTACCGACGATGCAAGTTCGCATTGTAAACGACGCGGGCAAGGATGTGGCCCCGGGTAAAATCGGCGAGGTTCTTCTCAAAGGGCCGAGTGTGGTGGATGGCTACTGGCAGGACCCCGACGCAACTCGCGAGACCTTTGTGCAAGGGTGGCTCCATACCGGCGATATGGGGCGACTCGATGAAGAAGGATTCCTATACATCGTCGACCGCAAGAAAGACATGATCATCCGCGGGGGCGAGAACATCTACTGCGTGGAGATAGAGAATGTGCTGGAGTCGCATCCGGGCGTTTTCCAGGCGGCCGTAGTCGGCGAGCCCGACAAGGTATTCGGCGAACAGGTGAAGGCCTATATCGTGCCCAACCCGGGCCATTCGCTTACCGAGGACCAAATACTCGATTTCTGCGAAGATCATCTGGCCGATTTCAAGATACCCAAATACGTTGAATTCGTGGACGCTCTCCCTCGGAACCCCGCAGGCCAAGTTGACAAACGTGTGCTGAGAAGAGCGTAAGGGGCTCGCCAGCGCGGCATGACCCGCAAGAAATCCCTCACCCTCTCCCACTGGGAGAGGGCTGGGTGAGGGGGAAATCACTACAGAAATGCAAGAAATTCATCGCGGATTGTGCAGGGGAGTTTGCCATGAATGATGCGACCGTCGGGCAGATGTTTTTCGGCAGCCGTGAGAGGTATGGCTCGCGTCCGATCTTCAAGGTAAAGCGAAATGGCCGGTATACGGACATCTCGTGGGAGGTGGCGGCCCAGAAGGTCAGAAATTTCGCGCTCGGCCTGCTTGAATTCGGAATCAGCCAGGGCGACCGTGTGGCGCTGCTGTCGGAAAACCGACCCGAGTGGGCGTTTTCGGACCTGGCCATCCTCGCGATCGGCGCGGTGAACGTGCCCATCTACGCAACCAACACTCCCAAGCAAGTGGAATACATAGTGAATGATTCGGCCTCACGGGTCCTCGTGGTGTCGAGCCGGAAGCAGCTTGAAAAGGCGATCGAGGTAAAGCCCAACTGTCTGACGTTGGAAAAGGTCGTGGTCCTTGATGAGGTCGGCGAGACCGATTATCCGTTTGTATGTTCTTTTGCCGACGTGTGCGAGACGGGCGCGAGATCGGATAAGGCGCAAGCCTTCGCGAAACGACTCGAGAGCGTCAAGCCGACCGACCTCGCCAGCATAATCTACACATCGGGAACGACGGGCGACCCCAAGGGCGTGATGCTCATTCACGACAATTTCCTTTCCAATTGCAGGTCTGTGAAGCAGATACTTCCTGTCGGGCCGGAGGACATCTGCCTTTCGTTTCTGCCGTTGAGCCATTCGTTCGAGCGTATGGCCGGCTATTACGTGCCGATATTTGTGGGCGCCACAATCGCATACGCCGAGAGCATAGACACGGTGCGGGACAATCTCAAGGAGATCAGGCCGACCTTCATGGCGAGCGTGCCCCGAATTTATGAGAAATTCCATGCGGCGGTTATCGAAAACGTCAAGTCCGGCTCCCCGCTGAAACAGAAGATATTCAACTGGAGCTTCGAGGTCGGCCGGCAGATGAGCGCTTACAAGGTGACAAAGAAGGCTCCGCCGCCCTTATTGAAGTTGAAATACAACATCGCTGACGCGCTCGTGTTCAAGAAGATAAAAGAAAACGTGGGCGGGCGGCTGAAATACTTCGTCTCCGGCGGCGCGCCGTTGGCGCAGGAAATAAATGAGTTCTTCCACGCGCTTGGGATCACCATTCTGGAGGGTTATGGGTTGACCGAGACCTCGCCGGTGCTTACCACCAATACGCCGGAGTTCTTCAAGTTCGGCACCGTCGGCAAGCCGGTTCCGGATGTGACCATCAAGATCGCTCCGGACGGCGAGATACTGGCCAAAGGGCCTAACATCATGGTTGGCTACTACAATAAGCCGGCCGACACCGCCGAAGCGCTCGACGCCGACGGCTTCTTCCACACCGGCGACATCGGCGTCCTCGATGAAGACGGCTTCCTCAAGATCACCGACCGCAAGAAGGACATAATCGTCACGGCGGGCGGCAAGAACGTGGCGCCTCAGAATATCGAGAACATGCTCAAGTCCGACCCGATGATTAGCAACGCCATGGTTCACGGCGACAAGCGCAAGTTCCTGTCCGCCTTGATTGTCCCTGACTTCGAGAGGCTCAAGAAGTTTGCTGAGGAAGCCGGGATTCGGTACGGCTCTATATCGAAGCTTGTCAAGCACGAGAAGGTCGTGAAGCTGATAGGGGAGTCCGTTGAGGCGGTCAACAAGCAGTTGCCGAAATACGAAACCATCAAGAAATTCGCCGTGCTCGACAAGGAGTTTACGCTCGAGGGCGGAGAGCTTACGCCTACGCTGAAGGTGAAGCGGAAAGTGGTCACGGCACAGTACAAGGACCTTTTGGACTCATTCTACAAGGAATGATCCATGCGCACATGAGGAGAGACGATCTTGGCTGAGTCAGTCTTGAAACAGTTCTCGGAGATGGCCTCGAGGCCCTACGAGTCAGCCCGTCAGTGGAAAGAGCGGACGGGCGGAAGGGTGTTCGGCTATTTCTGCTCGTATTTCCCGGAGGAACTTCTGCACGCTGCGGAAATACTGCCGATGCGGATCCTCGGCGACAAGGAGAACGTGTCGCTGGCCGACGCGCACGTGCAGGCGTTCATCTGCTCGCTTGTGCGGACGAGCCTCGACGCTGCCCTGAAACACAAGTTCGATTTTCTTGATGGCGTTGTGTTCCCACACTCATGCGATTCGATACAGAACCTTGCCGATATCTGGCGCAGAAACCTGCCCGGCCAGTTCACGGACGTCGTGGTGCTGCCGGTGTGGGTGGACGTGCCCGAGGCCGAGGACTATCTGACGGGCGAGATCATGCGGTTCCGAATGAAACTGGAAAACCATCTCAATCTCCGAATCACCAACGATGAGATCGCAAGATCGCTCGACACGTATAACGAAAACCGGGCGTTGCTCGCCGAGCTTTACGCGTTCAGGCGGGATAATCCGTCGGCAATTCCGGCACAGGGCGTGCTTGATGTCGTACGCGCCTCGATGACCATGCGGAAAGAGGACCATTCCAGGCTCCTCAAGCAGTTGCTCGCAGAACTCAAGGCGGCCCCAAGGAAGGCGGACGGCGCCGTGCGCATTGTGCTGTACGGGAACGCATGCGATCATCCGGCTCTAATAAACCTGTTCGAGGAACTCGACGCGGTGGTGGTTGACGATGACCTCTGCACCGGCTCGCGGTATTTCCTGCACATCGAGCCGTCGGAGGGCGACCCCGTCCGCAGGCTTGCTCAGAGGTACATCAGGCGGGTGCCGTGCCCTTCGAAGCACAGCATGGAGTTCGACCGGCGGCGCTATCTGGTGGATATGGTGAAGCAGAGCCGGGCCGACGGCGTCGTGATGCTCATCCTCAAGTTCTGCGATCCGCACGCATTCGATTATCCCGACCTTGCGAAGCGGCTTACGGAGACCAACATACCGCACTTGCTGATAGAGACCGAGATGCAGCCGACCTCGATAGAGCAGACACGCACCCGACTGCAAGCATTCCTGGAAATGCTGAAGGAGAGGAAAAATGGCTGAGAGACGCTCCCCAAGAATCCATGCGGGCTCGCGCATGAAGGAAATGATGTCCACCTACTACCTCGAGGCCAAGAACGCCGCCGACAACAACCGCAAGGTGGCTTGGATCACCAGCGGTGGACCTGTGGAACTTCTTATAACGATGGACGTGATACCGGTGTATCCCGAGAATCACGGTGCCATGTGCGGAGTCACCAGGATGGGAGTGGACCTTTGCGAGGTCTCCGAGCAGATGGGCTACTCGCGCGACCTGTGTTCGTATGCGCGGACCGATATCGGCTCGGCGGTCACAGGAAAAAGCCCGATCATGGGGCTTCCCCGGCCCGATTTCCTGCTGTGCTGCAACAACATATGCGGGACGGTCACGAAGTGGTACGAAGTGCTGGCCAGACTCTTTGATGTCCCCCTCGTTTATATTGATGCGCCGTTCATCCATGAATCCATGACCGAGAACAGCGTCGAGTACGTCAAGCGGCAGATCCTGCGCGGCATCAAACAGATGGAATCCATCCTCGGCAAGAAGTTCGATATGGACCGGTTTGGCGAGGTGGCCCTGCTCTCGGGCAAGGCCTCAACCCTGTGGGGTGAAACGCTTGCCATGTGCAAGACCGTGCCCTCGCCGATGAGCGCGTTCGACGGCTTTATCCTCATGGGTCCGATCGTGACGCTCCGCGGCACGCAGGAAGTGATCGAGTTTTATGAGGCGCTCAAAAAGGAACTCGAGGAGCGCGTGGTGAGCGGCGTGGCCGCGACTCCCGGCGAAAAGTATCGGCTCCTTTGGGACAACCTGCCCATCTGGTACAAGATGCGCGACCTGTCCGAGAAATTCCTGGATTTGAACGCTTGCATCGTGGCCTCCACCTATCTCAACGCCTGGGCCAGATACGATCTGGATGACAAAGACCCGGTGGACGCGATAGCGCGGGCGTATGCGTCCGCATTTGTGAATGAGAGCCTTCAGCACCGGGCGCAACTCATGCGGGATATCATCGAGCAGTATTCGGTTGACGGCGTCGTATTCCACTCCAACCGGAGCTGCAGGCCTTATTCGCTCGGCCAGTACGACATCAAGGAAATGCTGGCCGAGTGGACAGGCGTGCCGGGCATCCTGATCGAGGCCGACATGAACGATGAGCGCCTCTATTCGGAGGGGCCGATCTTCACGCGGCTGGAAGCATTCATCGAGACATTGAAGCCGAGGCGGGCAGTGGGTGTGTGAGGGGCGAGGAGATCTTCATGAGCTTTGAGTTGACCGAGGAACAGGAAAACCTGCGGCGGACCGTTCAGAGGTTCTGCGAGAAGGAATTGGCGCCCATCGCCGTTGAGGCCGAGGAGAAGGCGGAGTTCCATCGCGAGATTTACGACAAACTCGCTGAACTCGGACTGCTGGGGATACCGTGCGCGGAGGAATACGGCGGTGCGGGTCTTGATTATTCCACCTACATCGTCGTCATCGAAGAAATCGCCAAGCATTGCCTCGCGACAGCAATCGGCCTCGCGGTGCAGGGACTTCCACAGATCATGATCGGCCTGTTCGGTTCCGAGGAGCAGAAGAGAAAGTATCTCGCGCCCCTCGCGAGCGGGATGAAACTGGGCGCGTTCGCGCTCACCGAGCCGAGCGCCGGCTCCGACGCCGCGTCTCTCAAGACTACCGCCTCGCTCGACGGCGACTCGTATGTCCTCAACGGAACCAAGGCGTTCATCACGCACGGCGGCTTCGCGGACCTGTACCTCGTGATGGCGAAGACCGCTCCCGAGAAGCGCGCGCGCGGCATAAGCTCGTTCATCGTCGAGGACGGCGTTCCTGGTTTCTCATTTGGCAAACACGAGAAGAAAATGGGAGTGCGCGCGTCGCCCATCTGCGAACTCATATTTGAGAACTGCCGCATCCCTCGCGCGAACCTCCTCGGCAAAGAGGGCGACGGCTTCAAAATCGCGATGATCGCGCTCGATTCGGGCCGCATCACCATCGGCGCCTCCGCAGTCGGCCTGGCGCAGGCCGCGCTTGATGAGGCGGTCAAGTACGCGAAACAGCGCGAACAATTCGGCCAGCCGATCGCCGACTTCCAGGGCATCCAGTTTATGCTCGCCGATATGGCCACTTCCATCCGCGCAGCCCGCAACCTGGTGCGCGAAGCGGCGTATCTGAAGGACCAAGGCAAGCCGTTCTCCGATGTTGCCGCGATGGCGAAACTGTTCGCGACCGATACCGCGATGAAGGTGACGACCGACGCCGTGCAGGTGTTCGGCGGGTACGGTTACATTCAGGATTATCCGGTCGAGCGGCTGATGCGCGCCGCGAAGGTCACGCAGATCGTCGAAGGCACCAACCAGATTCAGCGCATGCTCATCGCCCGGCATTTGCTGAAGTGAGGATGGTCCAAATGGGAAAGAAATTATCCAAGGCCCCGCACGTCGGCAAGGTCATATTCATTCAGAATTTGAGGGATACCAGGTATAGGCTAAAACAAGCGATTCCCGTGTTTCTGGAAACGACTGATGACACCGTAATCGCAACGTACTATGATATCGACATGTACGGAGAGGGCGAGGAAGAACAAAGCGCCATCAACGACCTGTGCGGGGCAATAATCGAATACTACGAGTCGTTGCTGGAGGACGTGGATAATCTCGGCCCAATGCCGAAACAGGAGTTGGATTTCTTGAGAGGAATCATAGAAAAAGTCTATGCAGGTAAAGAAGGAAGAGGCTAAGAAGGTTGTAGACAAGCTCAAGTTTGACCCGCCTCGCAAGACGCATCATGACATTTATTGGTTTTGTTATGAAGGAAAGAAGATACTCAAGACCAGGATTTCAAAGGGGAGGGGCGAATTCAGGGCGACGGACCGCTTTCGAAGCCAGCTTATGATGAATGAGCAGCAGTTGAGAGATACAATTTCCTTTGAATTCAATTACGGAGACTATGTGGAGTTGTTGTATCGTAAAGGATTGATTCCGGAACTTTAGGGATTGTCCTATACCCCAGATGTTTTCCGAAGGGACGCAAGATCATGATGAATCAAGTACAAGCCGCCGCCGAAAAGATAGCCCGCTCAAACAAGGTCGTAGCTCTCACGGGGGCGGGCATATCGGTTGACAGCGGGATACCGGCGTTCAGGGGAA
>CAZEBC010000005.1:40737-54116 GCA_964510165.1 uncultured bacterium | reverse complement strand
GCATTCGTGTCATACGTTCCATTCGCGCCATTCGCGGTCAAAAAGGGAAACTCGCGGCGGACCCGTTCGGGCACGAATGGGACCTCGCCACCCACAAGGAAGACCTCTCGCCCGAAGAGATACATGAACGGGCCGAGCAGTTCTTTGCGCAAGAAGCCAAGAAGTGAGAAGGCTCTCATATGCGGCGCAGTAGAGCCGCAACCAACTGTTAAATCGGGGGCATCCCGCGAGGCGCGGGACATCATGTCCCCAATTTAACCGAGCTAACTCGGGAAACGCTTCATCCGCGAAGCTCGCGAAGTTTCATCCAAAGACATCGTTCCTTTTCGTGCGTTTGTGCCTTCGTGTTCAGGGCACGCATTTCCTTCGTTCCAAATTGACACAATGCGTTGATTTTGTTAGAATACAGCGCATTCGGCTGCCCGCCGAGTGTGCCCCACCCCTAACCAAAATTGTACGGGCGGCGCGGAAAAACCGCCTTCAACCACCAGCAACTCAGGAGAAACCATCATGAGAGATGTAGTCATAATCGGCGCCGCGCGCACCCCGGTTGGAAGTTTTCAGGGTGCTTTGTCCGAAGTGCCCGCGACGCGGCTTGGAAGCATCGCGATCGAGGCCGCCCTCGCGCGCGCCGGAGTCGCCCCCAACGAAGTAGACCAGTGCATCATGGGATGCGTGCTTCCGGCGAGCCTCGGCCAGGCGCCCGCCAGACAAGCCGCCCTCGGAGCGGGCCTGCCGAAGGGAACCGACTGCCTGACCATCAACAAGGTCTGCGGCTCCGGGCTGAAGTCGGTCATGCTCGCGTTTGATGCCGTCAGACTCGGCGAAGCGGAGGTCATCGTCGCGGGCGGAATGGAGAGCATGACACGCGCGCCCTATGCGCTCGATCAGGCGCGGGGCGGCTTCCGCATGGGCGACGGCAAGATCGTGGACCTGATGATCAAGGACGGCCTGTGGGACGTCTACAACAACTTCCACATGGGCTTCGCCGCCGACATGTGCGCCGAAAAATACGGGATCACGCGCGAGATGCAGGACGCCTTCGCCATCGAGAGTTTCACCCGCGCACAGCGCGCCCAGAAGGAAGGGCTGTTCAAGGAAGAGATCGTGCCGGTGACCGTCCCGCAGAAAAAGGGCGACCCCATCGTTGTCAGCGAGGACGAGGGACCGCCCCGCGCCAAGATGGACAAGATACCCAAGCTTCCGCCCGCATTCAAGAAGGACGGCGGCACCGTCACCGCGGCCAACGCATCGTCCATCAACGACGGCGGCGCGGCGGTCGTCGTCGCCTCGGCCGAGTTCGCAAAGAAGAAGGGAATCCAGCCGCTCGCGAAGATCGTGGCTCACAGCAGCGCGAGCCGCGAGCCGGAATGGTTCACTATCGCGCCCGCGGACGCGGTCAAGAAACTGCTGGACAAGACGGGCGTCTCGGCCGACCAGATCGACCTGTTCGAGATCAACGAGGCGTTTGCCGTCGTCACGATCTACGCGAACAATACGTTCAAGCTCGACCCCGCCAAGGTGAACGTGAAAGGCGGCGCGGTCGCTATCGGTCACCCGATCGGCGCGAGCGGAGCGCGCATCTTCGTCACGCTCCTCTACGCCATGAAACAGAGGAACGCCAAGCGCGGCCTCGCAACATTGTGCATCGGCGGCGGCGAAGCGGTGGCCGTGATGGTAGAGAGATAACCGGTTTCTGGTCTCTGGTTTCTAGTTCAGGATTTGTTGTTGACTTTGATTGGAGGCATATGCCATGAACTTCGATCTGACCGAAGAACAACGCATGATACAGGAGATGGCGCGCAATTTCGCCGAGAAAGAGGTTGCCCCGCTCGCGGCCAAACTGGATGAGACGCACGAGTTCCCGCTCGAACTCGCCCGCAAGATGGGCGAACTCGGCCTCATGGGCATCGCCGTGCCCGAGGAGTACGGAGGCGCGGGCATGGACTACGTGTGCTACGTGGTCGCGCTCGAGGAAATCTCGCGCGCGTGCGCGAACACAGGCGTCGTCATGTCGGCCAATAACTCGCTCGCGTGCGGGCCCGTGCTCGCCAACGGTACCGAGGAGCAGAAGCACAGGTTTCTTGCGCCGATGGCGTCGGGCCAGAAGATCGGCTGCTTCGGACTAACCGAGCCCAGCGCCGGCTCCGACGCGGGAAATCAGAAGACGACCGCCGTGCTCGACGGCAACGAGTGGGTCCTGAACGGCAACAAGGTGTTCATCACGAACGGCACGCATGCCGACATCGCGGTCGTGTTCGCGATGACCGACAAGGAGAAGGGCGCACGCGGCATCAGCGCGTTCATCGTCGAGAAGGACACGCCGGGATTCCGCGCGGGCAAGGCCGAGAAGAAGCTTGGGTTGAACGCCTCGGGCACCGCCGAACTCGTGTTTGAGGACTGCCGCATCCCGAAAGACCAACTGCTCGGCCAACGCGGCTCAGGCTTCAAGATTGCGATGCAGACGCTCGACGGAGGCAGGATCGGCATCGCGGCGCAGGCAATCGGGATCGCACGCGCGGCGATGGAGCAATCGTGCAAGTACGCGCTTGAACGCGTGCAGTTCGGCCAGCCCATCGCGAAGTTTCAGGCCATCCAATGGATGCTCGCCGACATGGCGGTCGAGATAGACGCGGCGCGGCTTCTAGCCTATCGCGCGGCCCAGATGCAGAGCCGAAAACAGCGGTTCACCAAGGAGGCGGCGATGGCGAAACTGTTCGCGTCCGAGACCGCGATGAAAACGGCGACCAAGGCCGTGCAGATACACGGCGGCTACGGTTATTCGAAGGAGTACCCGGTCGAGCGCAACTTCCGCGACGCCAAGATCACCGAGATATACGAGGGCACCTCGGAGATACAGCGGCTGGTGATCGCCGCGAATCTGTTGAAGGAGTAACGAAAGAAGAGTTCTTAACCACCAAGACACCAGGAGCACCAAGCAAATCACGAGGTGTCGGAGTTCTTTGTGAAACATGGTGTGCTTCGGGGATGAATCCTTTCAACCGGCGGCTCTGAAGTTCCATCAAAGACGATGGTCCCGGCTAGCCGCCCTTCATCTCAACGCCCTTGACCATCCCCGCAAACTCAAACCGTAAATGCCTTTGGTCGGCAAAGAAGGTATCCCCCATTACGAGATGAAATCGAATTCGAACTGACTCCTGGAGGGGAAGCGGCCATGACCGAGAAACCTTACATCGGGACGGAGCGCATTCAGAACATCGGGTTCGGGTTCAAGCATGCGGCGGCGCTAATGGCCGCAGTCGAGCTGAGCCTGTTCACCAGGATATCGGAAGGGGCCGGAACACTTGAGGAGATCGCCTCGGCTTGCGGACTGTCGCCGCTCAACGCCGAACGCCTCGTTGTCGCGTGCACCGCGATCGGGCTTATCGAAAAGCACGGCGACCGCTACGTCAACGCGCCGGATGTTGAGACGTATCTGGTCGAGGGCAAGCCGCGCTACTACGGCGCATGGACGCTCATGGGCAAGAGCGACTGGGCCGATTGGGTCAACCTCGGCAAGAGGCTTGCCGACTCGGCGCCGCCCTCCGTGCTCGGTGTTTACGAAAAACTGACCGCTGACCAGATGGAGATGCTCACGCGCTCGATGTTCAATGTCGGCCTCGGCGCCGGCAGCAAGCTCGCCAAACAGTTCGATTTCTCGCCATATCATGTCGTGCTCGACCTCGGCGGCGGCTCCGGCGCGTATTGCGTGTCGCTGTGCCGCCGGTTCCCAAACCTCAAGGCAATCATTTTCGATTTCCCCGCCGTCTGCCGCGTGACTGACGAGCTTATCGCCGACGCGGGCCTTTCGGACCGCATTCGGACGCATGCCGGCGACTTCACGCGAGACCCGCTCCCCGGGGGAGCGGACGTCATCATGATGAACGGCAATCTCACCCAATACGGGCCGGACGAGGCGCGCGCAATCATCAAGAAAGCGTTCGATGTTCTGCCTTCGGGCGGTGTGATGCACATCATCGCCGAGAACCTGAACGACCAAAAGACCGGCCCGCCCATCGCGGCCATGTGGTCGCTCCATGAGGCGCTCCTCGGGAGCCGGGGCCGCGCCCACAGCGACGCAGAGGTCCGCTCCTATTTCGAGGACGCCGGCTTTGAGCGCGTCACCGCCGTCGAATTCGTCCGCAACGTCCTCCGGCGCGTGACTGGGTATAAACCATGATAACCCTGCGCGTTCGCGAGGCCACCGTGGATGACGCGGAGTCGATTGTCCGCATTTTGAACCCCATCATCGAGGCCGGTCGGTACACGGTACTGGACAAGACGTTCACGGTGGAAGAGGAGCGCGAGTTCATCGAGAAGTTTCCCAGGCGCGGCGTGTTCCACGCGGCCGAGGATACGGACGGGAAGGGTGTCGGCTTTCAATGCATTGAACCATTCGCGCCTTCTCTCAGGGCGTTTGACCATGTGGCGGGTATCGCCACGTTTATTGACCTCTCATTCCGACAACGGGGCATCGGCACCTGCTTGTCTGAGGCCACCTTCGAAGCGGCGAAGCAGAAAGGCTTCGAGAAGATATTCACCTATGTTCGCGCCGATAACCCCGCCTCGCTCGCGTTTCACCTCAAGATCGGGTTCAGAATCATCGGGACTTCGCAAAGACAGGCCAGGATGGGTAACAGATATATTGATGAGGTCGTAATTGAGAAGTTGTTGTGAAGATCGGACGGGCCGCGCCGGTTGGCGCCATGGCTGGTCGCGCATGTTTCATGCCGTGATTATTGTGGATTCCCGCTTTTGCGGGAATGACGGGTCGCGGGGACTCCGCGACATGCGCAAGAACTTAAGACGCTGAGTATAACTAAAGTTCCTTGAGCTTATACTGGATTTTGCGGAGGCTGACCTTCAGGATTTCGGCGGCGCGGGTGCGGTTGCCGCCGACGGCCTCGAGCGTTCGCTGGATGGCGTATTTCTCTATTTCCTCCAGCGAGGAGCCGGGGATTGGCGGGACTCCCTCGCCGTCGGACTTGGCGATGCTGGTGAGCAGCGGGAAATACTGACGGGTGATGGTCTTCTCGTTGCACATCACGACGGCGCGTTCAACCATATTCTCGAGTTCGCGCACGTTGCCTGGCCAACTATAGGCCATGAGCGCGGCGACGGCGTCGGACGACACTCCCTCGATCTGCTTGCTGTTTTCCCTCGAGTACTTCTCGACGAAGTGGTCCACCAGCATGGGCACGTCGGAGATGCGTTCCCTAAGGGGGGGCATCTTGATGGTGATGACGTTGAGCCGATAATACAGGTCCTGCCGGAAAGCGCCTTCCTGGACGGCCTTTTCGAGGTCTTTGTTGGTGGCGGCGATGAGGCGCACGTCCACCTCGTAGGTCTTGTTTCCGCCGACCCGTTCGAACTTGCGGTCCTGCAAGAAACCGAGGAGCTTGACCTGCGTCGCCAGGCTCATGTCGCCGATCTCATCGAGAAACAGCGTGCCGCCGTCGGCGATCTCGAAGCGGCCCTGCCTGGTGGCGTATGCTCCGGTGAAGGCTCCTCGCTCGTGCCCGAACAGTTCGCTCTCGAGCAGATTTTCCGAGAGCGCGCTGCAACTCACCTTGATATACGGCATATCGGCACGCGGCCCGTTCTGATGGATGGCCGACGCAATGAGTTCCTTTCCGGTGCCGCTCTCACCTGTGACGAGGACTGTGGCCCGGCTCGGAGCGACCTGCTCGACCATCTTGAAGACCGCCTGCATGTGGGGACTGCTGCCGATGATGTTCTTGAACTTGTACTTGTCGCGGAGCCGCTCCCTGAGGGCGCTCGCCTCGCGAACCAGCTTCCGGTGGTCGAGGATTTTCTTGATCTGGATTTCGAGTTCGTCAATGTTGACCGGCTTGGTGAGATAGTTCTCCGCGCCCTTTTTCATCGCCTCGACCGCGGTCTCCACCGTCCCGTATGCGGTCATCATCACAAACGGGGTGTCGAAGCCCTTCAGGCGGGTGCGCGAGAGAAGCTCAAGCCCGTCCATGCCGGGCATCTTGAGGTCGGCCAGGATGATATCGGGTTCCTCTTGCGTCACCAGGTTCAGGGCCTGGTAGCCGTCGGCCGCCGTGAGCACGTCGTAGCCGTCCTCATGCAGGATTTTCGACAACGCCTCGCGCGTATTCTTTTCGTCGTCAACTACCAGTATCGTTGCTCGCGTCACTTAAGATGCTCTCCCTTGGATGATATTTCGCGGGGCCGACGGGCAGACTGATGGTGCATGTCGTTCCGAGTCCTTGTTTGCTTTGCAGGTCGATCGTGCCTCCGTGCATCTCGATGATATGGAGCGAGATGGGCAGCCCCAGCCCGGTCCCTTTTTCCTTGTGCGTATAGAACACCTCGAACACCTTGTTGATGTCTTTTTCCGGAAACCCGATGCCGGTGTCCCCGATGGTCAATAAGACCCTTTTCTGTTTCACCTCGGTCATCACGTTCAATCGGCCGCCGGTCGGCATCGCCTCGATGCTGTTCTGGACCACGTTGATGAGCGCCTGTTTCATCTTTTCCGCGTCGAGCGAGAGCATCGGCAGAGCGTCCATGTACTCGCGCTCGACGATGATGCCGTTCTGCTCCATCCTGGCATGGAACAGCGCAAACACGTCGTCCAGCAGCCGATGCAGACTGGTCGGATGACAATCAAGATTCAACGGCTTCGCAAAATACAGGAACTCGGTGACCAGGTTGTCAAGCCGTGAGACCTCCTCGCGCACGATATTAATGAGCTGGATCGCTTCATCCGGCGATGAACGCGCGCCGTCGCGGATTCTCCGTTCGAGCAGGAGGAGCTGAAGGTTGGCCGAGTTGAGCGGGTTGCGAATCTCGTGGGCAAGCCCGGCGGTGAACGTGCCGATGGACGCGAGCTTCTCGGTTTGCACGAGCTGGCGCTCAAGCATCTTCCGCTCCGTCACATCGCGCATGAAGCTCTGGCACAGCTTCTGGCCTGAATATTCGATGAGGCTGGCGCTGATATCAACCAGCGCGATCGAGCCGTCGCTTCTCATCATCGGCGCGTCGTCGAAACTGACCGAGCCTTCCGTCAGAATCTGCGACAGGCGCTTGTCCACGCGGGCGGCGTCGCGCGGAAGGTGAATGTCGCGCATGCGCATCTGCAGGAGTTCGCTTCGGGTATAGCCCGTGAGTTCCTCGGCCTTTCGGTTCACGTCGAGAAAGTGGCCGTCGGTGGGGTCGAGGATGAAGATGGCGTCGTTTGCGCCCTCGAACAGTGATATGTATTCGTCGGCCTTCCTCTGGAACCTGGTGCGGCTCTCGGCCAACTCCCTCTTGCTTATCTCAACTTTGTGGCGCAGCCTGCGGTTGACCAGCCAACCGGCAAAACCAAGAATGAAGATGATAATGCCCAGCGACCAGTAGATGGCCTGTCTCAACAGCGAGATTCGCCTCAGGTCTTCTCCGAACCACGCGGTGAAGATGCGGTCGTACTCGCCGCTTTCCTTGATGGCGGTCAGCGCTTTCTCAAGGTCGGAAGTGAGGTCGTGGTTGCCCTGCTGGACCGCTATGCAGTAGCCGACCTGATGAATGGGGGAACCCACGATCCGGATGTCGTCGAGCCGCAGCCTGTTGACGATATACTTGCCCGTCAACTGGTTCCCTGCGAACGCCGCCACGTCGCCCCGGTCCAACAGCCTGAGTCCGTCTTCGTAGGAATCGTTCTCTACTATGTGTATTCGCTTGCCCTTGCGAAGCACGTCGCCTATGTAGTCGCCCCGAACGACCGCCACGGTCCGGTTCTCGAGGTCAACCATGCTGCTTATGCCCTGCGTGTCACCCTTGACAAAGATGGCGTCGGATATCGTGCAGATGGGGCTGGTGAAATCAAACAAGTCGTCGCGCTCGATGCTGTAGGCCACGCCGAGGACACCGTCAATCGAGCCTTCTTGCAGAGCGGAAAGCCCCTCGATCTTGCTCATCTGGCGGTATTGGACTTCGACCCCGATTTTCGCTGCAAGCGCGTTGAACGTGTCAATGTCAAATCCCTGGAACTCATTCCGCAGAGAGCTGTAGTACTGGTAGGGCGGATAGTTGGAGTGAACCGCTATTGTCAGGGACGCTCTTGCCCTTGCCTCGGGAAGAACATCCTTTTCAGACGCTGAGACCGCCGATGTGACTAAGGAGAAGGCGACTAGAGCGGAAACTATTAAGACGGGAACAACACTCCGCCATCCGGCCTTCCGCACATGTGAGATCATGTATTGGACACCATCTTGCATTGGAATACACATTCTTATTGTAGCATAGCGTTTCGAAGCGCGTCAACGTGAGCGCAAGGCCCGGCGCCTCGTTTCCCGCGCTTGCGAAATTCTGGCCGGAATGCTCGCAAGTGGTGTCTTTGAAACTACTTGCATGAGGGCTTGCCTGAATCCATCCCCAATGACATAATTCTTGACAAAAAAGGTGCAATTTGATGTAGCGCAGGGTTCCAGCCCGCAATTCCGTTGTCCTCTCCCAGTGGAAGAGGGTTGGGGTGAGGGAAAACAAGAGCAACCCTGCAGTTTCGAAAGGAGATGCAAGCCGTGTTCTGGTACATGAAGAAGACATGGCATGACCCATGGCCGGACATACACGAAGTGAAATTGCATTACGTATGGGGACAACATGGCGCGCCGCCGGATTGGGAGCGCTTCGGCCAGGTGAGAACAATGTCCACCTACGCCGAGCGAGTGGAGGGAAAGGGTAGAGTGTCGCCGCATGAGGGTCGTGGCGAAACTCGCACCGTCAGGCCGCTCCCGCCGGGGATGCGCGAGAAGATCATAAAGATTCCCGAAGGCCTCTCGAACGGCCAATTCGGGCTGCATTCGGATAAGTTCCTTCTGTATCACTACTTTGAGATAAACCAGAACGGTTCGGTCCACTATAGTGACACCTATGTGGAAGAAATCGTCTCGTGGGAAGTTGAATACACCGATTGGTACGGGACGGTTCTGGCCGTGTGCGCCCATTGGACGATCAACGACCTTGACGCCATGACCTATACTCCTACCGAAGACCCGCGCTTTCTGGAGCGGTATGGAGAGGGCTGCGAATATCGGTCCATACGGGTGTACGAGTATGACGACCTGCTTCGCTGGGCAGGCGGGAAGTGGATGCTGATGCAGCCGCTGCCGCTGCCGCGCCGTTTCCGAGGGAGGCTGTGGGCGCCGCGCGGCGCGCAGATCACGCAGGGGTGGCACGTAGTTCATGCCTATCGCTGTCCCGAGCGATGGCCGCTGAATGACAGCGACGAGATATTCGAGGGGTATGTGACGTATACGGCGGGCGGATGAAGCGTTGGAGAGCGCGAAGGCGGAGGGCTGAATGTTAATTGATGCGCATGTTCATTGCGTGCCGTCCAGTGTCAAGCAAGATTTCTTGCAGAGGGGGATACACGCGATTTTCAGGGAGTTCTCTCCGGACCAGATGGAAGAGCCTCTCGACAGCCTGCTCACCGACATGGGCCGGGCTGGCGTCGATTGCTCCATCGTGGTTCTTGCGGGTGACCTGAGTGTCTTGTCAAAGTACGCCGACAGGAATCCGAACCGCCTTTTTGCGGCGTGCATATTTGACTCGCGCGAGCCGCGCGACGGACTCCGAAAATTGAAGCGGGAAGTCGGCAAGTATCCTCATCTGGTCAAGGCGGTCAAGACCATTTTCCCGTATCTGGGCCAGCATCCGATGCAGAAGGAGTTCTTTCCGCTGTACCGTTACTGCTCGGACCGCAAGCTGCCGGTCCAGTTTCACATGGGCGGCGATGCACGCATGGAAGAGGCGAGCGATTTGCTCTATTTCTCCAGGCTTGCCTCCCAATTTCCCAACCTCAAGATAGTCTGCCTGCACGCGGGCGGGGGCAGCGTCGGCCGGATGCCTCTTCTGGCCGGGATGTGGAGCAACGTATTTGTCGAACTCGAGGGGCTTCAGCTTCACGAGGCCGAAGGCTCGCGCGAGCCAGGCGTGATGCGCTACCTGCTCGAGAAGATCGGCAGCGAGCGGCTCATGTTCGGCAGCGACCGTATCTTTCCCGAGGACAAATACTTTGATCGGGCGAATGTGGTCAAGTCTCTCGATTCCCGGCATGCCGAAAACATGTGCTGGAAGACGGCGAACAAAGTTTATCGGCTGGGCTTCAGTGCAAGAACCATCATATAGATGAAGGAATCGGTCTCAGTCGCTCCGGGGGCGCGACATGCCGCGCCGGCACACCTCGGAGAATGATGTTTCTGGAAGTAAGCGGTTGACAAGCATTGGTGAAGAGCAATGCATCAGGCGGCTTCAAAGGGATGGTTTGTGGGCGTGCTTCACCTGCACATCCCGTTTGTGTTTCAATCGGACCCGATGGCCGAGGAATGGCTGTATCAGGCGACCGCCGAGAGCTACATCCCTTTGCTTAACATAATCAACCGACTGGTCGCCCAGGGACGCTCGCCCAGGCTGACGCTGGGCGTGACGCCGCCGCTTGCCGAGCAACTCTCATCCGACCAGTTCCGAGAATCGTTCATCGCGTACCTGCGGCGGAAAATGCAGTCGGCCTTCAACGACGCGCTCTCGTTCCGCAACAGCGAGCCTGAGATCAGTTTCCTGGCGAGGCGATGGGAGGAATATTACTGGTCAATCCTGTACTCGTTCGAGAAATTCCTCAACCAGGATATCATCGGGGCGCTACGCAGGCTCCAGGAGCAGAGACACATCGAGGTCATCACGTCATCAGCGACGCACGCCTTCATGCCCCTGCTGAGCCGCCCCTCGAGCATACGCGCACAAATCGGCGTCGGCGTTGAGACGTATGAACGCCGCTTCGGTCAAAGGCCTGTCGGATTCTGGCTGCCGGAGTGCGCTTATCGGCCGGGGCTGGAAGACTACCTGGAGCAGGAGGGCATCCGCTTCTTCATCATAGACAGCCGCCAGCTCAATGGCGGCGCCTGCAACGGCCACCGCACGCCGTTCAGGCCGCACTTGCTCCGAACCTCGCGCGGCACAAACCTGATGGTTCTCTCCCGCAACTTCGAGATGTGCTCTCAAGTCTGGGACCATTCCATTGGCTATCCGGGAGACCCGCATTACCTTGATTTTCACAAGAAGCATCTTCCGAGCGGCCTGAGATACTGGAGGGTGACGGACCGCAATCTGGACATGTCACAGAAACAGGTTTACCGTGTTGATACGGCGTTCGACGACCGCAAGGAAGAGCATGCGCGTCACTATTGCGAAATGCTCGCGCGGGCGCTCGAGGACAACTACGGACGGGTGGGACGGCCGGAGGGCATCGTGACAGCCTTTGACGCGGAGCTGTTCGGACATTGGTGGTTCGAGGGCGTCGAATGGCTGTGCTCGTTGATTGAACGGATTCATGCAAACCCGAACATTGGCATGGCGACCGCATCGGAATTCATCGAGCGGACGCCGGCCGACCCGGACGTGAGGATCGTCGAATCGTCATGGAGCGATATCGGAGCGCATGAGAACTGGCTTCGCGGCGACGCGAGAGACATGTGGGAAGTCATTCACGCCTGCGAGCAGAACATGGAGCGCCTGTCGTGCGCGCATTCGAAGTTCAGCCAAAGCGAACTAGGCGCCGCCATCCTCACCCAGGCGGCGCGCGAGATGCTGCTGCTGCAATCATCGGATTGGCTATTCATGCTCACCACCGGCAACACGCCCAACATCGCGCTTGAGCAGATAAAGAAGCACTGCGAGCATTTCGACACCCTGCTCAACCTCGCCCGCCGCTACTGTGCGGAGGGGAAACTTCCGCCCGACCTCTGTTCGGTGTTGCAGCGCTACCATATGGAAGACTGGATTTTCCCGGAAGTCAAGATGGAGTTCTGGCAGGCGGCATAGGGAGACTTGACCAAGCCAGTCATGGATTCCCGCTTTCGCGGGAATGACATTATGGACAAGGAGACTTGACTGTGAGAGTGCTCTTCGCGGCTTCAGAAGCGGCTCCGTTTGTAAAGACGGGCGGACTGGCCGACGTTGTCGGCTCGCTTCCGCAGGCCCTGCAAAGGTCGGGTAAGGCCGAAGTGTTCGTGGTGATTCCCAAGTACAACTGCATTGACGTCTCAGCCCACGGCATCAACCAGACCGGCCTCGGAACGCAGGTGCGCATAAGCGGCCAGGCGGAATGGGCCGAAGTCTGGGAATGCAGGCGCGAGGTTCCCTGCTTCTTTGTGCATAACCCGCGGTTTTTCGACAGGCCGCATCCATATCAGGAGAACGGATGGGATTACTCCGACAACGCCGAGCGGTTCATATTCTTCTCGCGGGCGGTGCTCGAACTCTGCCGAATCCTCGGCTTCCGGCCTGATATCATCCATTGCAACGACTGGCATACTGCACTCATCCCGGTGTTCCTGCATACGAGCGAATTCAATGGCGCCGACCCACCGACAGCGACCGTCTTCACCGTTCACAATGCGGGCTACCAGGGCCGCTTCGGCCTCGACAAGCTCTGGCAGACCGGCCTGCCGCCTGAGGCGGCAGGAAGTCTCGAGCACCACGGCGAGATGAATTTCCTGAAGGCGGGCGTGCTGCATTCGGACGCCATCACGACGGTGAGCCCTCGCTACAGCGAGGAGATCAAGAGCTTCCCCGCCGGCAACGGCCTTGAGGGCGTGTTTCAGCATCGAGCCGCCGACCTGTTCGGCATCCTCAATGGCATTGACGTGCACGAGTGGAATCCTGCCACAGACCCATGCCTCGTGCAGAGATACTCGCTCTCCGACTTGTCGGGCAAACGCGCGTGCAAGGCGCATGTGCAAAGGCAGTTGGGATTCCAGGTGAGAGAGGACGTGCCGCTGCTGGCGGCGATCATGAGGCTGACCGAGCAGAAAGGCATGCACCTTATTGACCCGATCGTACACGCGCTTGAGCATATCGAGGCGCAATTCGTGCTTGTCGGCTCGGGGCACCCTTCAGCCGAGCGGCGAGCGCGCGAACTTGAGAGCCGCTACAGGGGGAAACTGGCGGCAATCGTCGGCGACCACATATCATACAACACCTCCGTGGTGCATCAGGTTGAGGCCGGCGCAGACATCTTCGTGATGCCGTCGCTTTACGAACCGTGCGGGCACAATCAGATGTTCAGCATGCGCTATGGAACGGTTCCCGTGGTGCGCGCGACCGGCGGACTCGATGACACCGTTATCGAGTACAATCCGGCCACCGGAGAGGGCGTCGGGTTCAAGTTCTTCGAGCCGACCCCTGAAGCGCTCGCCCATGCACTGGGACGGGCGATCCATTTCTACAACCACCGAAAGAGCGACTGGTTCCGAATGGTCAGGAATGGGATGAGCGCCGATTTCTCCTGGGACCTCTCGGCGGCCAGGTATCTCAGCCTGTACGAATACGTGCTCTCCCGCGCCGCCCGGCACGCGGGCGCGCGTTGACAT